>JARGPD010000239.1:0-3199 GCA_029212845.1 Planctomycetota bacterium | reverse complement strand
CAGCTCGGTGAGCGGAGCCTGCACCCCGCTCGACCCACCCACCGATCGAGCGGAGTGTTGCGGGCCCGCTACGCGGCCTTGGGCGCGGGGGCCCGGTACTCGGGCTTGCCCTGGTTCAGCAGATAGTAGATCAGCGGCACGACGACCAAGGTGAAGAGGGTCGAGGCCACGATGCCGAAGATGAAGCTCCAGGCCAGGCCGCTGAAGACGGGGTCGAGGGTCATGACCCAGACGCCCAGCAGGGCCGTGCCGGCGGTCAGCATGATCGGGCGCAGGCGAACCGCGCCGGCCTCCACCACTGCCTTGGCCAGGCTGTTGCCCTCGTCGAGCTGGACCTCGATGAAGTCGACCAGGATGACGGAGTTGCGCACCACGATGCCGGCCAGGGCGATCATCCCGATCATGGCCGTCGCGGTGAACCAGGTCGGGTTGGCCAGGCCGGCGACCTCGCCCGCGGTCAGCTGGTTGATCAGCCAGAAGCCCGGGAAGATGCCGATCGCGGTGACGGGGATCGAGACCATCATCACCAGCGGCAGGAACAGCGAGCCCGTCTGGGCGACGAGCAGCAGGTAGATGCCAAGCAGCGCCGCGCCGAAGGCGAGGCCCAAGTCGCGGAACACGTCCAGGGTGATCTTCCACTCACCCTCGCCGCTGAACGAGGCCTCGTAGCCCGGCGGCAGGGGCGCGTCGCCGAGCCCCGCGCCGATGCCGAGCACCGCGTCGGCCGGGCTGATGCCGACCGCGTCGGCGGTCACGAAGACCACGCGGCGACCGTCCTTGCGCGTGATCGCCGGCTCGACGACCTCGGGCGAGAGGCGCGCCACGGCGCCCAGCGGCAGCGTCTGTCCCTCGGCGCCGAAGCGCAGAGGCAGGTTGGCCAGGGCCGCCGGATCACTGCGCTCGGCCTCCGAGAGCCGCAGGTAGAGGGGCATCGGGTGGCGCTCACCCGGCACGTGCACGGTCCCGAACGGTCGCGTGCCGAGGGCAGCATCGAGGCTCCCCACGACCTCGGCCGTCGAGATCCCAGCGCGGCCGGCCAGCTGGCGATCGACCTGGTAGGTCCAGCGCGCCTGGGGCTCGTTGACCTGCCAGTCCACGTCGACGACGCCGGGGTAGTCCTCGAAGCGATCGAAGACGTCGGAGCCTACGGCCAGGAGCTCGTCCCAGCCAGCGTCTACCGGACCGGTGACCTCGGCCACAACGGTCTGCAGCACGGGCGGACCGGGCGGTACCTCGACGATCGCCGCGCGGCCGCCGTGCTCGGCGGCGATGCGCTCGACGTCCGCGCGCAGACGCAGGGCGATCTGGTGGCTCTGCATCTCGCGCAGCGAGTCAGGCAAGAGCCCGATGCGCAGGTCGCCGACGTGGTCGCCCTCGCGCAGGAAGTCGTGACGCACAAGACCCTGGAAGTCATGCGGCGAGGACGTGCCCGCGAAGCTCTCGACGAAGGCCACGTCGGGCTCCTCGACCAGCAGGTCGGCCAGATCGCGAACGAGCGCGTCGGTGTCCTCGAGGCTCGCGCTCTCGGGCATCTCAACGCGCACCTCGAGCCGGTCCTTGTTGGAGAAGGGCAGCATCTTGAGCGGCACGCCGAAGATCGCCAGGGCGATCGAGCCGACCCAGGCTACGAACAGGCCGCCGAGCGCCAGAAAGGCCAGCGGCCGGTGGCGCATCAGCGGGCGCATCGTCACGCGGTAGATGCGACCGGCGAAGCCGCCTGCCCCACCCTCGTCGCGGTGCTCGCCCTCGGCGGGCTGCTTGAGGATCCGGTAGGAGGCCCAGGGCGTGATCGTCAGGGCGACCACCAGCGAGCTCAGCATCACGACGGTGATGTTGAACGGCATCGGCGCCATGTAGGGGCCCATCATGCCGGTGATGAAGTACATCGGCAGGAACGACACGATCACGGTCATCGTCGCCAGGATCAGCGGCGGACGCACCTCGTTGACGGCATAGATGACCGCCTCCTTGGCCGAGCGCAGGCGCAGCGCATAGTGGCGGTGGATGTTCTCGACGTCGACGATCGGATCGTCGACCAAGAGGCCGAGGCTGAGCACGAGCGCGAACAAGGTCACGCGGTTGATCGTGAAGCCGAAGGCCAGGTTGAAGGCCAGAGCGATCGAGAAGGTGACCGGGACGGTGATCGCGACGATCAACGCCTCGCGCACGCCGAGCCCTAGCATCAGCACCAGGATGACCGTAATCACAGCGACGGTGATGTGCTCGACCAGCTCGTTGACCTTGCGGTCGGCGGTCTGGCCGTCGTCGCGCGTGACGGTGTAGGTCAGGCCGCCCTCGAGCAGGGCGCTGTCGTCGATCAAATCGAGCACGTCGCGCGTCACCTCTACCGCGTTCGAGCCCTGGCGCTTGGCGACCGAGATCGCGACCGCGAGGCGCTCGCCGTGATCCTCACCATCGACCAAGTTGCCGCGCTTGACCCCTGAAGGACCAAAGGCGATGCGCGTGTAGCGCTCGGGCTCCAAGGGCCCCATGCGCAGCTCTGCAACCTCCTCGAGCAGCACGGGCCGGCCGGTCTCGTCGCTCGAGACGACGATCGTGGAGAGGTCGCTGAGCCGTCGCAGGAAGGGACCAGCGGCGACCCTCACGCGCTCGCCGCCTTGATAGGACTCCCCGAGGGTCGCGCCGGAATCAGCGGCGCGTAGCTTCTCCATCAGGCCCAGGAGCGTCAGGCCGTGGGCCTCGAGGCGCGCTAGGTCCGGCACGACCTCGAAGGCGCTCGGCTGACTCCCGATCACGTCGACGAGCGCCACGTCGTCGACGGTGCCGATCTCGGTCGCCAGCTCCTCGGCCACGCGCCCGAGCGCGACCAAGTCGAGCCCCGCGGCATCGCCGCTGTCGTCCGCGTGCAGGGCCAGGGTCAGCGCCGGCACGTCGTCGATGTCGACCGGCCGGACCACATGACCCGCGATGTCAGGGCTGATCCGGTCGGCGAAGGCCTGCATGCGCGTGACGGTGTCGACCAGCGCCTTCTCCCGGTCATGACCGACCTCGAAGCGTACCGACACGAGCGCCCCGTCGCGCATCGAACTGGAGTACACGTGCTCGACGCCGGGCAGTCCGCGCAAGAGCGACTCGAGCTCGATCACCGACTGCCGCTCGACCTCTTCGGGGGACGAGCCCGGCTGGGAGATCAGGATGTCGACCATCGGCACGATGATCTGGGGCTCCTCCTCGCGCG
>JARGPD010000064.1:25106-25249 GCA_029212845.1 Planctomycetota bacterium | reverse complement strand
GCCAAGCGGGAGCTGGCGGCCGCCGGCGGGCAAGGCGGCGACGGTGGAGGTGACGACGGGGGGGCCAGCGGCGCGAGCAGCTCCTGATCCGCTGGCCGGGAAGCAGCTCGGGGCCGGGGGACAGCCACGGACAAAGCCCCCCA
>JARGPD010000064.1:0-25096 GCA_029212845.1 Planctomycetota bacterium | reverse complement strand
ACCCGCGCGGGGCCCCGGCGGCCGGCCCGGCCCCACCCCCGCGCCGCCCCCCCGCTCGGGCGCGACCGCCCCCGGGGCCCACGCGCCCGAGTGCGTGGGGCTCGTCGCCTGCCAGCGACGGCACCGCTCCGCAGGGCTCAGTCGGTGGAGCTGGTGAACAGGGCCTTCACGGTGCCGACCTGGATCAGGGTGTTGTCGGCGACGGCGGGCACGGTGTAGACGTTGTTGTCGACCGGCTGGCCGGTGGCGGGATCGATCAGGACGAGCTGGGTCATGCCGCGCTCGACACCGCTGCCGATGACCGGGACGGCATAGACGGCTTCGGTCTTGTCGATCACCGAGGCGACCTCCTTGCTCTTGCCCTTCTTCTCGATGCTCTCCTGGTACGAGCGCGCCTTCTTGACCGCTTCGATCTGCTCGTCGGCGCCCATGTCGCGGGAGAGGTAGTCGCCGGTCCGAAAGATCTGGCCCAGGGTGGCGCCGATCTTGTCGAGCGTCGTCTGGTCCCCCGGGTTCAGTCCGACCGGCTGGCTGAGGCCGGCGCTGCCCGTGGAGATTCCCCCGGCAGCATCGAAGCCGCCAGGGTCTTGGCCGAGGGCTTCCCCCATGCCCTCGCAGCTAGCAACGACCAGCCCGAGGGCGAGCAGACCGAGGACACGGACAGGGGCGCTGGGACGGAAGCTCATGTTGGTAGGCGGTCGGGATGCGGCGATGCGAGAGCCAGGACTCTAGCCGCCCAGGGCTCGACTTGCCAAGCAACCTGTTCGGGGTCCTGGACCAGCCCCCCCTAGGGCTCCTCGCGGGCCAGCTGGAGGCGCATCTCGGTGCCGAGCTGGTCGTAGCCGCCGAGGGCGTCTTTGGCGTGCAGGCCGTCGTAGCAGGAGACTAGGCTCTGCATCAGGTAGTTGCGCACTTCGTGGCCCTCTGGCAGGGCCTGGCGGGCCCGCAGGAGCGCCGGCTCGAGCACGGCGCGGGCTTCGTCCAGCTCGCCCAGCCGCACCAGGAGGTAGCCGAGGGAGTCCTCGGCGTTCAGGGTCTCCTCGTGCAGGCTGCCCCAAACCGCGAGGGCTCCGCGGGCGGCCTCCTCGTAGTAGGGCAGGGCCTCGGCGAAGCGGCCCATGGACTCCAAGAGGTAGCCCATGTTGTTGGTGCCATTGATCGTGCTCGGGTGCTGGGGACCGAGCACCTCGCGCTTCTTCTCCATGGCCTCGAGCAGGTAGGGCATGGCCTCGTCGGGCCGGTCCATGCGCTGCAGCAGGTAGCCCATGTTGTTGAGGCTGACCAGCGTGTCCGGGTGCCGGTCGCCGAGCACCTGGCGGCGCAGCTCCAGCGCCTCCTCGTAGTAGGGCAGGGCCTCCTCCGCGCGATCCATCGAGAGCAGCAAGGAGCCCATGTTGTTGACGCTGGTCAGGGTGTCCTGGTCCTCGTCGCCTAGCACCAGGCGCTTGCGGGCGAGCGCGTCCTGGAAGTAGATCATCGCCTCGTCGAAGCGCCCCATCGACTCGAACAGGTGGCCCATGTTGTTGAGGCTGGCGAGGGTCTCGCGGTCGTCCTCGCCCAGGATCTGCCGGCGCTTGGCGAGCGCTTCCTCGTAGTAGGGCAGGGCCTCGTCGAGCTGGCCCATGGAGGCCAAGAGAGAGCCCATGTTGTTGACGCTGGTCAAGGTCGCGGGGTCCTCGTCCCCGAGGATCCGGCGGCGGCCTTCGAGGGCGGCCTCGTAGTAGGGCAGCGCCGCCTGCAGCTCGCCCATCGAGCGCAGCACGTAGCCCACGTCGTTCTGGCCCTCGAGGGTGGCGGGGTCGTCGTCGCCGAGCACCTCGCGGCGCAGCTCGAGGCTGGCCAGCTTGAGCTCGAGCGCCGGATCGAAGAAGCCCAGGCGCTCGTAGGCGTCGGCGATCGAGGACTGCAGGGCGGCGCGGGTCAGCGAGTCCTCGCCGAAGCCCTCGGCGATGCGCACCTGCACCGGCTCGAGGATCTCGTCGCGCAGGGCCTGGATGCCGGGGTTGGTGAAGTTGATCGCCGCGATCGCGTCCTGCAGGGCCGCGACGGCGCGCTCGAGCTCGGCCGGCTCGGTGCCACGGCCCTCGAGGGTCGCGACCAGCTCGTCCTGGATCCCCAGGCGCAGGCGCGCGCCGTAGGAGTTGGGCTCGAGGTCGTCGAAGAAGCCCTCCTGGAAGCCGACCATCTTGGCCAGGCGGTCGCGCTCCTCCTCGAGCTTGGCCTTCTCGCGGTCGAGCTCCCCGGTCTTGGTCGCGAGCGCCTCGTTGACCCGGGCGAGCTCCTTGTTCTTGTCGACCGTGCGCAGCAAGAGCACGCTGATGATCACCAGCGACAGGAGCCCGATCGCCGCCGCTGTGCTCTTGGTCGGGTTGCGCAGGGCCCACTTCTGGGCCCGCCGCAGGTGCCCGGGCGGGCGCGCTTGGATCGGCTCGTTGGCCAGGTGCCGGCGCAAGTCGGCGGCCAGCTCGGCCATGGTCTGGTAGCGCCGCTCGGGGTCCTTCTCGAGCGCCTTGGCGGCGATCACGGCCAGCTCGCGCGGGCACTGGGAGCGCACCTTGGAGGGGTCGGGCGGGTCGAAGGCGATGATGCGCGTGGCGATCTGGTGGGTCGTGTCGCCCTCGAACGGACGCCGCAGGGCCAGCATCTCGTACAGCACGATGCCCAGGCTGAAGATGTCCGTGCGGTGGTCGAGCCCCATGCGCTTGGCGGTGACCTGCTCGGGGCTCATGTACGCGTAGGTGCCGGCGAAGTCGCCGCTGCGCGAGAAGACCGAGTCGCCCTCGACCCGCGCCAGCCCGAAGTCGGCCAGCTTCGGTCGGTCGTCGGGACCGATCAGCACGTTCTGGGGCTTGACGTCGCGGTGGATCACGCCGCCCTCGTGGGCCGCCTGCAGTCCGTCGGCGAGCTGCGCCACGAAGTCGGCCGCCAGCCGGTAGTAGCCCTCGGGGATCTGGTCCGACGCGCGCAGGTCGTCGAGGAAGTCCTTCAGGGTGCACGAGCCGTCGATCAGCTCCTGGGCGATCCAGGGCATGCCGCGGAAGGTGCCGACCGCCAGGGTCGTGACCACGTTCGGGTGGGTCGACAGCCCGCCCGCGCGCGCCTCGCGCAGCACGAGGTGCTTGAGGTCCTCGGGGTCGATGCGGTTGGGCAGGATCAGCTTGAGCGCGACGGCGCGGCCGAGGGACAGCTGCTTGGCCTGCCAGACCTCGCCCATGCCACCCATACCCAGGAACTGCTCGAGCCGGTAGTCGTCGATCTGCTCGCCGGCGCGGTGGGTGCGGCCTGCGGGGAGCTCGACCTCGGCGACCTGGGCCGCCTCGGCACCGGTCGAGAACTGACGCCGGAAGAAGGACCCGCTCTGGCGCTCGCGCCGCGGGCGGCGCTCGTGGAGCGCACGCAGCTCGTCGGCGAGCTCGGCGTGCTGCTCGACCCAGTCCTCGAACTCCGGCGCCTCGCCAGCTGCGTGCCGGGCGAGGTAGTCGTCGAGGAGACTCTGGGGAGAGGAGCGGGGGTCGGCCAAGTGGGGTCCGGGGATGCGAGGGAGGCCGCGCGGCCTGCGACCGCGGGTGCCGGGGCGTGCCACGGTAGCTCCTGACGGGGGAGGGGGACAGCACCAGGCGCGGCAGGTTCTTGGCGGCGACTCGTACCCGGCGCTAGGGTCGCGCCTAGCCGGCCTCGGCGGCGGTGCGTGCGGCGAGGTCCTCGAGCGCGGCGAGGTCGACGTCGACGCCGAGCCCGGGGCCGGTCGGGGCCCAGGCCCGGCCGGCTTCGATGCGGAGCGGCTCGACGAGCAGGTCGGCGGTCAGGAATTGCGGGCCGTTCAGCGCCGCGGGCTTCTGCAGGCCATAGGCGCCGTACAGGCACAGGGTCGCGGCGAGGGACACGTCGGGGTCGGTCAGGCCGCTGCCGAGCCAGAGCAGGTCGTTCTTCTCGCAGTACTCGATCTGTCGGCGGTTCGACTCGAGGCCACCGCAGCGCGCGGGCTTCATGGCGAGTCCCGTGTGCATGCCGATCTTGTGGAACTCCTCGGCGTCGAGGGGGGAGCTGACGCCCTCGTCCATCAGGATCGGGAGCGCGCCCTGGAGCACGAGCGCCCGGTAGCCCGAGATGTGGTTCGGGCGCAGGGGCGCCTCGAGCACGTCGACCCCTGCGCGGGCCAAGAGCTTCGCCGCGACCAGGGCGCCGCTCTTGTCGTAGCCGCCGTTGGCGTCGGCCCACAGGAAGCAATCCGGCGCGAGCCGGCGTACCTCGAGGGCGAGCTCCTCGTCGTAGCCCGGGTCCGGACCGACCTTGATGTTGAAGTGCCGGTAGCCGCGCGCGCGCCCAGCGCCGACGAGCCCAGAGACCTCGGCGATCGAGCGCGCGTTGACGGTCCAGGACAGCTCGAGCGGCTCGGTCGCGGGCTCCTTGCCCCAGAGCTGCGCCACGTTGACGCCGAGCAGCTTGCCCTTGAGGTCGTGCAGGGCCAGGTCAAGCCCGGCGCGGGCGATCGGCATGCCGGTCGAGTAGCCCGGCGCGATGGCCAGGTCGAGCTTGTGGTGGGCACGCCGGAAGTCCTCGTCCCCGAGCACGTCGTGGCCGAGCAGGGCCGGTGCGAGGTACTCGGCCAGGGCGACCGTCGCCGTCTCGAGCGTCTCGTCGCTCCACTTGGCGATCGGCACCGACTGGCCCCAGCCGACCGTGCCGTCCTCGAGGGTCACACGCACCATCACCGCCGCGCGCCCGGCGGCGCCATGGGCTCCGGCGAAGAACTTGAAGTAGCCGACCATCGGGTAGCGCAGGGACCAGAGGTCGATGCGCGTGATGCGCGGACCGGCGGCGTCCGCATCGGGCGCTAGGTCGGCCTCGATGGTCCGGCCGAGGCCCTGGCCCGGGGCCGCACAGGAGGCCACGCCGAGGCCCACCACCGCTGGCGCGATGGCCGCGCGCTTGAGCAGCGAGCGACGGCTGAGGCGCCCAGCGCTCACGGCAAGTCCCCGGCGACCCACTCGAGGTACTCGGCGTAGCGCGCGGCGAGGTCCGCGCCTTCCGCGTCGCCCGCGTGCACGAAGAGCCCGGCGCGTCCGGTCAGGGTCTCGCCCGGCGCAAGGGTGAAGCCCGTGCCGGACAGGGCGTCGACGCGGCGCGGCCCGAAGGTGCCGTACTCGCGCGTGAGCCACTTGGGCAGCTCGCCGTCGGCCTCCGGCACGACGAAGACGGTGACGCCCTCGGGCGTGCCGTCGACGGTGTTCGAGTAGTCGATCCAGCGGGCGCGCTGCTCGTTGGTCCCCGCTTGGCCGCGGCCGCCGTTGTCCGAGAGCAAGAGCCCGCCGGCCTCACCCGCGAAGGCCGGGTCGATGCGCAGGTAGGGCCAGGCGTAGTGGATCCAGTCGCTCTTGAAGGTCACCGCGCCGTCCGAGGGCGCAAGGGTCCAGGCCAGGTCCAAGAGCGCCTCGCCCGCGCCGAGGTCGCGCACGCGGAGGTCGAGGGTCTGGTCCAGGACGGCGGTGCCGGCCGCCGGGTCGGCGTGGCCCGCCGCGTCGACCGCGTCGGTGACCCAGGTCAGGTGCGCGCCGAGGTGCGCGACGCCGTCCACGACCTCGACCGCCGTGAGCTCGTCGTGGCGGATCAGGTGCCGGTGCCCGAGGCTCGGATCGTCCGCGTCGAGGTAGTTCTTCCAGTGGTGGTAGAAGTCGACGTCGGGGCCACCTTCGGCCTGCACGCGGTCGACGAGCCACAGGGCGCGGTGGTGCGGGAAGGGGTCGGGGTGCTGGGTGATCAGCGCCTTCCCCGACGGGCTGGTGAGCGGGAAGAGGTGCGGGATGGCAAAGCCCGGCCCGTGCTGGTAGGCGGTCAGCTCGCGGCCGTCGAGCAGCACGACCGCGCGCTCGGCCTCGACCGAGAGGGCAAGGTACGAGGTCTCGGTGGGGCCGGTGCCGATGCAGGCGGTCGCTCCGGCTAGCAGCAGGGCAAGGGCCGCGGGGGGGGAAGATCGAAGGCGGCTCGGCTTGGGCGCGGCGCTCACAGCTGCCATCCCTGGCGGTGGGGGTAGTCGAGCAAGGCGTTGGCCTCGAGGTCGCCGACGAAGCGCTCGGTCACCGGGTCGAAGTCCAGCGGGCGGCCGAGGCGCATGGCGATGTGGGTCGCGATGCAGACGGTGTTCGAGCGGTGGCCGACCTCGACCGGGCAGATCGGCTCGGCGCCGGTGCGGACGCACTCGAGCCAGTTGCGGTAGTGGTCGCCGCTCTCGTAGAGGCGCACGGCGTCGTCGGGCAGCACGCTCTCGACCAGGCCGGTCGGCTCGGAGGTGACCTTGTAGCGCTGGACCCAGATCGAGCCCTTGGGCCCGGTGAAGCGCACGCCGGCCTGGGGACCGGTCTCCTGGATCAGCGGCACGCCGTCGGCCCAGGCGCACTCGGCGCGGAAGTTCGTGTGCACGTTGAAGAGCCCGCGCTCGGGGAACTCGGCGGTGGCCTCGTAGCGCACCGGGCCGGAGTCGTGGTCGCCGCCGTGGCCCCACTGGGCGGCGTCGTTCATGTGGCTGCCCCAGCCGGTGATCATGCCGAAGCAGTAGCGCTGGCGCTGGAGCCAGCCGGGCCGGCCGAAGCCCGACTGGGGATGCACGCCGAGCTCGGCGTACTCGACCGGCATGGTCGGTCCGCACCACGCGTCGTAGTCCAGGCCCTCGGGCACCGGGCCGGGCACGGGCGCGGCCTCGCCGGAGTCCGGCGGCAGGTAGACCTCGACCTTCTGCAGCTCGCCGATGACCTCGTTGCGCACCAGCTCGGCCGCGCGCCGGAAGGACGGGTGCGAGCGCTGCTGGGAGCCGACCTGCAAGACGACGCCGCTCTCGCGCACGGCGCGCACGAGGGCGCGCCCCTCGGCGATCGAGTAGGTCATCGGCTTCTCGAGGTAGATGTGCTTGCCGGCGCGCGCCGCCGCGATCGCGCCCAGCGCGTGCCAGTGGTCGGGCGTCGCGATCACGACCGCGTCGATGTCCTCGCGGGCGAGCAGCTCGAGGTGGTCGGTGTAGACGTCGATCGTGTTCGCCGGCGCACCCTCGAGCTTCTCGGCGTAGCGCTTCTCGAGGTCGGCCTTGGCGATCGCCGCGCGGCCGCGGTCCACGTCGCAGACGGCGACGACGCGCGCCGGGGTCCCCGCCTCGAGGCCGCGGTCGAGCAGCGGGAAGATGTCCTGGCGTCCGCGGCGGCCGCAGCCGATGAGGGCGATGCGCAGGGTGTCGCTGGGGGAGCCGGCCCGGAACACGCGCGCAGGGACGATCGTCGGGAAGGCGGGCAGGATCGCAGCGGTGGCGCCGAAGCGCAGGACGTCACGACGGGAGGTGCGCGGGGTGGGTCGCATGGTGGAGGGCGTGGGTTGGGGGACCCTGGGAGCGTAAGGGGGTCGGACTGCGGGGGGAAGGCTGCGCGTGGAGTCGAGTTGCTGCTATCTAGGGCGGCGGGGCCAGCCCCGCGGCGAAGCGCTCGGACGCGCGGGCCAGGCGCTCGGCGTCCCAGGCGCCGGGGTGCACGATGATGCGCCAGGCCAGGTGCAAGGGCTGACCGGGCTCGACGATCAGCGGGCCCTCGGTCAGGACCGCAGGCGTGAAGAAGGTCATCGCGTCCGAGCGGATTGCGTACCAGGCCCGGCCACCGTCGGCGAGGCGCGGGTTGTCCGGGTGCTCGAGCACGGCGATGCCGGCCGGGCCGGGCATGGCCGTGCCTAGGGCATCGCTCACCGGCTTCGGCCGCCCGGTGTAGTCGAGCGCCACGGCGCGCGGCCGCGCGCGGAACTCCGTGCTGAAGGCGACCGGTCCATGCTCGCTGGTCACGGTGCGCTCTTCCAGCTGGGCCAGCCGCAGCGAGAGGCCGCCGTAGCCGCCAAAGACCTTGCCGCCTGGCTCGCCGAGCAGCGGCGTGCGGTCGAGGGTCACGGCGCGACCCGCAGCCTCGAAGCTGCTGCGCCAGTCCAGGGCCCAGGTGCCGTCGGCCCCTGGCGGGTGCACGACCAGCGCGCGCTGCTCGATGAGCCGCACACGCGGGTCCGCTTCGCTCGCGCCCGTGTGGGCGTAGGTCAGTCGCAGCAGCGCGCGGGCCGTGCCGTCGCCGCCGACACCCAGCAGCGGCGGGTCCCAGGACGTGCGCCCCACCGGGCGTCCCTCGGGACCGTGCTCCCAGTAGTTGACGCCGTCGATGAACTTCCACGCGAACCACAGGCCGTGGTGCCAGGGATGATCGGACGGGCGATCCACGGTCAGGGACGGGCCGCCTGGCAGGCCCAGGGGGTGCAGCGCAGGCTCGTCCTCGCCCTCCCCGTGGCGCAGCTCGAAGAGCAGCCTGCCGTCGGCATCGACGCAGGCGACGCTCGACGGCGTAGGCGACTCCCAGGCGAGGGCGGGCGAGGCGCGTTCGGGGGAGGCACCGGGCTCGGGACTCGCGACCTGGGTGGAGCTCGCGCAGGCGCCGAGGGCGGCTGCTAGGAGTGGGGCGCACAGGGACGGTCGTCGAAGCAGCATGGGGCCAGCCTAGCAGCCCGGGCCCCAGGTCCTGCTCCGCCGCCCGAGGTCGGGCCGCTGCGCGGGACGACGCCCGAGCGATTCTTCTGGCGGGCCTTAGGGGCGGACCCGCCGGGCTCCTATCCTGCACCGACGATGGCACCCGAACCGAGAGAGATCCCGCCCCAGCTCGAGGCCGCCCGGCGCGAGCTCCTGGACGCCTGGGCCGCGCTCGGGCCGGCGTGGGGGGTGAGCCCGACCATGAGCCAGGTGCATGCCTTCTGCATGGTGGCCGAGGGCAACCTGAACACCGACGACATCATGGCCGGGTTGTCGATCAGCCGCGGCAACGCGCACAAGAGCATCAAGGAGCTGGTGGGCTGGGGGCTGCTGCGGCCGACGCGGGTTCCCGGGGACCGCAAGGAGTACTTCGTCTGCGAGAAGGACGTCTGGAAGGTGATCCAGATCATCACGCGCGAGCGCAAGCGCAAGGAGCTGGAGCCGGTGCTCGAGGCCCTCGAGCGCTGCATGGAGACGACCAAGGGCCTGCGCGACAGCCAGACCAAGGCCTTCCGTAGGCAGCTGGCGGACCTGCAGGAGTTCGCCCAGCTGGCGGACTCGGTCATGGAGAAGGTCGGCTCGAAGCGCTCGGGGACGATCGTGAGCTGGGCCATGCGCCTCTTGAAGTAGGGCTCGCCGAAGGTCCCGGGTCGCCCACAGCTAGACCGTCAGGCCCTTCACGGATTTCGCGGTTTTCACGACATAGTGAAACTTTGACGGCTAGGGTTGGGGCATGCGAACCCCAAAGCACGTCGTCACCGGAGCCTTCGGGTACTCCGGCTCGCGCATCGCCACTCGCCTGCTGGCCTCGGGCGCCGAGGTCCGCACCCTGACGGGCAAGGGTGCGCTCGCCCACCCCCTCGAGCCCCTGGTGCCGCGTGAGCCCCTGGCCTTCGAGGACCCGGACGCCCTGGCGCGCTCCCTCGACGGCGCGCGCACCTTGACGAACACCTACTGGGTGCGCTTCAGCGAGGCCGGCTTCTCGATGGAGCGCGCCGTCGAGCGCAGCGCCGTCCTGTTCGAGGCGGCCCGGCGGGCCGGGGTCGAGCGCATCGTGCACGTCAGCATCACCAACCCGAGCGCGGACAGCCCCTTCGCCTACTTCCGCGGCAAGGCGGCGGTCGAGGCGGCGCTGGTCGAGAGTGGCGTGCCGCACACGATCCTGCGGCCGGCGGTGCTCTTCGGAGGGGGCGACATCCTGGTCAACAACATCGCCTGGGCCCTGCGGCACCTGCCGGTGTTCGGGCTCTTCGGTCGCGGTGCGTACCGCTTGCAGCCGATCCACGTGGACGACTTCGCGGAGCTCGCCGTGCGCGCTGCGTTCGGTGACCCCTCGCGCCCGAGCGAGGTCCAGGACGCCGTGGGCCCTGAGGTCTTCAGCTACCGCGAGCTGGCCGAGGGCCTGCGCGGGATCCTCGGCGCGCGCTGCGCGATCGCCAGCATGCCGACGGGCGTGGCGCTGGCCTCGGTGCGCCTGCTCGGCCGCCTGCTGGGGGACGTGACCCTGACCCGCGAGGAGGTCGGCGCGCTGATGGCCGACCTGCTCGTCAGCGACGGGCCGGCGACCGGCACGACGCGCCTGACGACCTGGGCCGCGGACAACGCGGCCGAGCTCGGGCGCTCCTACCACGCGGAGCTCGACCGCCGCACCAGCTCACCTCGCCTGGCAAGCTGAACCAGCACCACCCACTCACCCGAACCCTGGGACCCCGCCATGACCTCGACCCAAACCTCCCGCGCCCTCGCCGTCGCCCTCGCGGCCTTGGCCTCTGGTGCGACCGCCGCGATCCTCGGCTGGCTGGTGATCCTCGTCCTGGAGGGCGGCGACCATCGCACCGAGTCGCTGCTCGAGCTGCTGCTTGGGTCCGCGATCCTTGCGGGCCCGATGGGGGCCGTGTTTGCGGTCCCCGGGGCACTCGTCGCGCCGGTCCTGACCAGGCGCACCCGCCTGTGGCCGACGCTCCCGCTGACCTTCCTCGCGGCCGTGCTGGCGACCGTGGTGGCGACCTTCGTGACCGGCACCTTCGGCATGGTCCCGCTGGTCCCGGCCTTCGGCTACCTCGCCGGGTTCCTGGCGCTGCTGCGCTGCCGGAGCGTCTACCGGCTTCCCCTGGAGCTCGAAGGCCACAGCCTCACCCCGCGCTTGGCGGAGTGAGGCTTCGGCAGGGCGGCGCTGGAGGGCGACCTAGAAGCCCATCACCAGCCGCACGCCGTTGCTGGTCTCGGCCGGGAAGGTGCCGGACTGGGGCGTCCAGGACTGGAGGTTGAGCTGGCCGCCGACGAGGCCGGGGTCGGCGGGGATGAAGGTCGACCAGCTCCAGCTGGGCGTGGTCGTGGTCGTCAGCAGGATCGCGGCGGCGGGGCTCAGCCAGGCCACGTGGCCGGTGGCCACGAAGAGCGGCTTGGGTGTCGGGAGTGGGGCGTTGAGGCCTAGCAGGCTGACGACACCGGCGGCTGCGCCGTGGCCGGTGACGGTGATCGTGTCGCCCAGGCGTGGCACCGTCGTCGCGATGTGGTGCCCCGCGCCCGACAGGCCGAGGTCCTGGGAGTAGGGGCCCGGCAGGGGCACGCGGAAGAGCTCGCGCCCGACGGTGAAGCTGTTCCTGGCCGCGAAGACCAGGTGCCCATCGACGAGCACCAGCTCGGCCGGCTCGCTGTCGTTGGGCAGCTCGGGGCTGAAGCCGACATGGCTGCTGCCGGGGAAGACGTCGCAGGCCAGCTGCGTGCCGGCGCTGGTGCCGTCGGAGAAGTGCAGCTCCTGGTCGTCGAAGACGCTGCTGAACAGGGCGGAGAAGTAGACCCCGTCGCCCACGGCCACGAGGTCCGTGGGGTAGACCGGGCCATGGGTCGCGAGGTGCGCGCTGACCTCGGAGGTGCCGGCGACCGTGCCGTCGCTGGCGTGCAGCTGGCCGGACACGGTGTAGAAGACCTTGCCGTCGGCGGCGACGAGCTCGTCGAGCTCGAGGAAGCCGTGACTGGCGAGCTCGACGGTTCCCGTGGGGGTCAGGTCCGAGCGCCACAGGCCCTCGTACTGAAAGCCCTTGCCCGAGAGGAAAAGGAATCCACCGAGCTCGACCAGGAGGCCCGAGGGACCGGCATAGCTGGCTGCGTCCAGCTGGGACACCAGCTGGGTGCCCGCCGCGGTGCCGTCTGTGCGCCAGAGCTCGGTGCCGATGCCGTTCAGGTCGCGGTCGACGACGAAGGCCAGCTGGTCGCCCACGCGGGTCAGGCCGCGCGGGTTGCTCGAGAAGCCGGCCTTGATGTCCAGCACGAGCCCGGTGCCCGCGACCGTGCCGTCGGTGCTCCAGAGCTCGACGTCCCCGGCGGCGTCCTGGGCCGCGAACAAGAGGAGGTCCCCCAGATGGGTCAGGTGCTCGGGGTTGCTGCTGACGAAGCTGCCGGGGGCGAGGTCCGCGAACTCGACCGTCCCGGCGGTGGTGCCGTCGGTGACCCACAGCTCGCGGTCGCCATCGGTGGCGGCGAAGAAGACCTTGCCGAAGGCGGGCGTGAACTCGCTCGGGTCGCTGTCGGCCCAGGACGTGCGGATGTTCTTGAGCAGGTGGGTTCCGGCGGGGGTGCCGTCGGTGATCCAGGGCTCGACGCCCTCGTCGCTGGAATCGGCGCCGAAGATCACGCGCGCCTGGCCGCCGAGCAGCGCCTGGGTGAAGCCAAAGGGGTCGCTGTCGGGGGAGCTGGAGCTGGGGTGCTGGAAGATGTCCTTGAGGCGTACGGCGCCGCCGATGGGGTCCCAGCGGTAGGGCTCGAGGCCGAGCCCGTCGGCCTCGGCCGCGAAGTACAGGCTGCTGCCGCCGATGACGGTCAGGTTCTGGGGGTCCGAGCTGCCGGTGGCGCTGCCCGGCTGCAGGTCCGTGATCAGGGTGGTGCCCCCGGGCTGGCCGTCGGTCCGGAACAGCTCGCGGCCGACGACGGGATCCTGGGCGTGGAAGAGGACGTCGCCGGCGGGGGTCTCGGAGAAGCCGCCGGGGAAGGAGTAGCCCGGGCCGGGGTTCAGGTCGGCCAGGTTGAAGGTGCCGGCGTCGGTGCCGTCCGAGCGCCAGGGCTCCTCACCCAGCAGGGCGGTGTCGGCGCGGAAGTAGAGCAGCCCGCCGGACTCCATCATCTCGGAGACGCGGCTCGAGCCGTTCGGGTTGATGTCCTTGACCAGGCGAACGTTGCCGGCGGCATCGGTGGCGTAGAGCTCAGCGTTTCCGAAGCTCGTGGCGGCGTAGAAGAAGATCTCGGAGCCCATCACGGTCAGCTCCTTGGGGTCGGAGCTGCCGAGGCCGGTCAACATGTCGGCCACCAGGTAGGTTCCAGTCGCGGTGCCGTCGGTGGCCCAGAGCTCATTGCCATGGATGGCGGAGCGGGCTGCGAAGTACAGCTGCCCGCCGAGCTGGGCGCCCGCGGCGAGGGCCGGGGACGAGCTGCTCGTGCCCAGCGAGATGTCGCGCAGGAGCATCGTGCCCGCGGCGGTGCCGTCGGTGACCCAGGGCTCGGAGCCGGTGTGGCTGGTGAACGCGGTGAAGAGCGCCACGGGGCCGAGGGGGTGGATGTCGCCGGGGATCGAGCTGCTCGGCCCGGGCTCCAGGTCGACCAGCATGTAGGTGCCCGCGGCGGTGCCGTCCGAGGTCCAGAGCTCGGAGCCGTGGGTGGCGTCATTGGCGCGGAACAGGAAGCTGGTCTGGGCGGTGTTCGAGCGCATGCCCGCGGGCGACGAGCCGGCCGGTCCGGGGTTCAGGTCGCCGACCATCTGCGTGCCGGCCGCCGTGCCGTCGGAGATCCAGAGCTCGTAGCCGAAGCCGGTCTTGAAGGCGGTGAAGACCATCTGGCCCGCGAACTCGATCATGCCGCTGGGCTTCGAGCCGGGCACGCCCGGGTCGATGTCGGCCAGGAGGAAGGTGCCGGGCGAGGTGCCGTCGGTGCGCCACAGCTCGCGGCCACGCACGGCGTCCTCGGCGGTGAAGTAGACCAGGTTGCCGACGCACAGGAAGGCCTCGGGCTTCGAGCCGGTCGGCCCAGGCACGAGGTCGGCGACCTCGTAGGTGCCGGCGGCGGTGCCGTCGGTCCTCCAGAGCTCGGTGCCGTGGTCGATCGTCCAGCCGCGGAAGTAGGTGACCCCGTTGCAGTTGGCCGTGGTCGTGCCGAAGTTGACGCCGCTCAGTGGCGTGGCTTCGGTGTTGATGTCGACCAGCACGTCGCAGGTCTGGGCGGCGGCGCACGGTGCGAGGACGAGGGCGGCGAGCAGCGTGGCGAGGGGCAGGCGGGCGAACATGGGGACCTGGGGTGGGGAGCCGGCGGGTGGATCCAGGGTGACCGCGCCTTGGGCAGCGCGGGGCCTGCTAGGTCCTCGTCGCGGGGGCGCCAGGTGTGACTCGCCTCCGTCGAAAACCGACCCGTGGTGGGCTCCCGGGGCCGCCTGGCGCCCCCGGGGCCCGGGCCTACAGCCCCGGCACCAGCATCACGCCGTTGCTGGTCTCGGCCGGCAGGGTGCCGGCGACCGGCGTCCAGGACTGCAGGGAGAAGGCTGTGCCCACCAGGGCCAAGTCCAGCGGCAGGGGCAGGGACCAGGTCCAGCTGGGCGCGGTGGTCAGGCTCAGGGGGATCGCGGTCAGCGGGCTCATCCACGCCACGTCCTGGCCGACGGTGAAGGCGCTGGTGGGGGCCTGGGGCATCAGGTCCAGAGCCAGGATGCTGCCGCTCGGGGCGTTCCAGCCGCGGACGGTGATGGTCTGGCCCAGGGCCGGTGGGGTGGCCTCGATCCACTGGCCCGAGCCGCCGGAGCTCCCGCGGCCCAGGTCCTGGGCGTAGGCACCGATGTCGTCGAGGCGGAAGACCTCGCGGCCGACGGTGTAGCCGTTGTACGCCGAGAACATCAGCGCGCCGTCCACCAGGACGAGGTCGCTTGGCTTGGACTTGTTGGGCGAGGGGCTGAAGAAGCTCGTGTTGTCGCCGGGGAAGACGTCGGCCACCACTTGCGTGCCGGCCTGGGTGCCGTCGGAGAACCAGAGCTCCTCATCGGTCAGGTAGGTCCCGCTGGGGTCGACCGCGAAGTAGACGCCGCGGCCGGTGGCGACGAGGTCGAAGGGCTGGGGCGTGGCGCCGGTCGTGACCGTGGTCAGCTGGGTCGCGCTGCTGCCCAGGGGATCGGTGACGAACAGCTCGCCGCCCTGCGCGAAGAAGAGCTTCCCGGCCGCCGGGGTCAGGTGCAGGATCTTCTCCCAGGGCAGGAAGCTCAGCAGCTCGACCGTGCCACCCGGGGTCAGGTCCGAGCGCCAGAGGGACTCGCTGCCGCCCGCTTCTGCGCGGAAGAACAGCACCCCGTCCTGGGTCACCAGCTGGTCCATGGGACCCTGGTCGCCGGGGTCCACGTCGCTGACAAGGGTCGTGCCGGCGGCCGTGCCGTCGGTGACCCACAGCTCGCTGCCACCGCCAGTGGCACGGTCGACCAGGAACGCGATCCGGTCGCCGACGCGCGTCAGGTGGCGCGGGTTGCTCGAGACCCCCGCGTGGATGTCCACGAGCCGCACGGTGCCGTTGGCGGTGCCGTCGGTGACCCACAGCTCGGTCTCGCCGCTGTCGCCGGTGGCGGCGAACAGCAGCTGCTTGCCCAGCACGATCAGCTCGTGGGGGTTGGAGTCGGCGTTCGTCGCCGTTGCGATGTTGGCGAGCTGCACGGTGCCACCGGAGGTGCCGTCGGTGACCCACAGCTCGCGGTCGTCGTTGTCCTCGGCCGAGAAGTAGACCTTGCCCGCGAAGGGTGTGAACTCGGCCGGGTTGCTGTCGCTCCAGAAGTTGCGGATGTTCTTGATCAGCTTCGTGCCGGCGGGCGTGCCGTCGGTGACCCAGGGCTCGCAGCCCTCGTCGTCGCTGTCGGCGGCGAAGACGACGCGCCACTTGCCCTTCAGCCACGCGCCGGTGAAGCCATAGGGGTCGCTGTCCGGATGGCTGTAGGACGGGTCGTCGAAGACGTCGGCAACCAGCTTGGCGCCGTTCACCGGATCCCAGACCCAGGGCTCGCGGCCGTGGACGCCGTCGTCAGCCGAGAAGTACAGGCGCCGCCCACCGACGGAGGTCAGCTCTTCGGGCCCCGAGGTGCCCGTCGTGCTGCCCACGGCGACGTCGAACATCACCGCCGTGCCCGCGGGTGTGCCGTCGGTGATCAAGAGCTCGTGGCCATAGGTGGGGGTCTTGCCGTGGAACAGGACGCCGTTCGGGGTCTGGGTGAAGCCCCCGGCGCCGCCGTAGGAGCCCGGGTTCAGGTCCATCAAGAGCTGCGTGCCCGCCGTGGTGCCGTCGCTGACCCACGGGTTCTCGTACTTGGTGAAGCCCGGCCCGCCGGTGGCGCGGAAGTAGAGCTTGCCGGCGAGCTCGGTCATCCAGCTGACCTTCGAGGAGAGCCCGGGGTAGATCTCCTTCACCAGGCGCACCTTGCCCACGCCGCTGGTGGCGATCAGCTGGCGATTCTGGCTCGTGCCCCAGCCGGCACAGAAGTAGACGGTTCCGCCGAGCAGGGTCAGCTCCTCGGGGTCCGACGGTCCGATGCCGGGCACCAGGTCGACCACCTGGCGCGTGCCGGCCGAGGTGCCGTCGCTCAGCCAGAGCTCGAGTCCGGTGCTGCCGTCGCTGGCGGGGAAGTAGATGTGGCTGCCCAGGACGACGGCCTGCTCGAGCTCGGGAAAGCTGCCCGACGAGCCCGGGTTCAGGTCGACCATCAGGGTCGTGCCGGCGAGCGTGCCGTCGGTGATCCAGAGCTCGTGACCTGCGGCGGTGGTGGTGGCCTCGAAGACCAGCTTGGATCCGAAGGGCACGAAGTTGCCGATCATGCCGCCGCCGGTGCCGGGCACGAGGTCCATCAAGAGGCCGGTGCCGGCCGTGGTCCCGTCGGTCACGTACAGCTCGTAGCCGGTGCTCCCGTCGTAGGCCCGGAACAGCGCCTTGCCGCCGGTCGGCAGCACCGTGAGGTGGCTCGAGGAGGCCAGGACCAGGTTCGTGGTCAGGTCGGCGACCAGCTGGGTGCCCGCGGCGGACCCGTCGGTCGAGAAGAGCTCGTGCCCGACGTCGTCGCGGTCCGCAAAGAACAGGATCGAGCCGCCGAGGCGCACCAGGTCCATCGGGTTCGAGTCGGCCGGCCCCGGGTTCACGTCCGCCACCAGCTGCGTCCCGGCGGCGGTGCCGTCGGTGCGGTACAGCTCGCGCCCCGTGCTCGCGGTCAGGGCCGAGAAGTACAGCCAGGTGCCGTCGGAGAAGAACTCGCTCGGGTGGCTGCCGTTCGCGCCCGGGTTCAGGTCCACCAGCATGTGGGTGCCCACGGCCGTGCCGTCGCTGACCCAGAGCTCGTTGCCCTTGTCCGGCGTCCACGCGCTCAGGAACGCCAGGCCACCGTGCTGCACCGGCTCGTGGTACGGGCTGACCCCCGAGAGCGGCGTCGCGGTCGTGTTGACATCGACCAGCAGCGAGAGGTCCTGGCCCGCGGCGCTGCCAGCGGCAAGTTCGAGAGCAGCGAGGGCGAGGAGGGCGAGGGAAGCGCGCATGGGGACCGGGTGGGGGACGAAGGAGCGGGGCCCCCCATGGTCGGCCCCAAGGCCAAATCCGACAAGGTCGTGCGAGGGAGGCGCCCGGGAGGACGCTGTAGCGTCCTCGTCGCGGGGCAGCGGCGCGTGACAGGCACCTCCAGGAATCGCATCTTGGGCCCCGCGGGGACCCGACTCAGCTGCTCAGACGCAGGCGCGGATCGCGTCTTCGATCAGGACCGGGACCATGCGCTGGCGCCACTCGGTGTCGCCGGGGATGTTGGGCAGGGCCTTGACCGAGCGGGTGGCGAGGTCGCACAGCTCGGCGAGGGCGGCCTCGAACCCCGGCGTGCCGGGGGTCTGGCCGACGAGCTGGTCGGGCGCCTTCTTGACGCGCACGGGGCGCGCGGCGACGACGATCGCGACCACGTCGGCGTGCACGATCACGCCGGCTTCGTCGAGGTCGAGGCGCGCGGCGATGCCTAGCTGGGGGAAGTCGATCGAGCCGCGCAGGCGCAACTTTTGGTAGCTGCCGCGGTGGCCGGCGGGCAGGGCCGGGATGCGGATCTCGGTCAACAGCTCCTGCAGGCCGACCTTCTTGTTGTAGGCGCCGTCGGCCTTGAAGAGCGCGTCGACGGGGACCGGGCGCGTCTGCACGCCCTCTGGCGCACCGGCTGCGATCATCTCGGGCGTCGCGAGGCTCTGGAAGACGAGCTTGGCGCCGACGGTGTAGAGCGGGGCGATCGAGTCGTTGCTGACCGCCGCGACGCAGCGCTTGCCACCCTCGATGACGTGGCACTCGGTGCCGTCCTTCTTGAGGCAGAAGCCGAGCGCGCTGCGCCAGAAGTAGCTCTGGTTGATCCACTGGCAGCGCGTGTCGAGCATCACGTTGCCACCGAGGGTGCCCTGGTTGCGGTGCTGGGGGCCGGCCACGACGCCGGCGGCCTGGGCCAGGGCCGGCGCGCGCTCCTGCACCAGCTCGGAGCTCGCGACGTCGGTCAGGCTGGTCATCGGGCCGATGACCAGGTCGTCGCCGTCGAGCCGGATGCCGCGCAGGGACTCGATGCCGGCCAGGCTGACCAGGTGGTCGGCCTCGATCATCTCGTGCTTGAGGTTCGGCAAGAGGTCCGTTCCGCCGGCGACAAAGCGCGTGGCGGGTCCGGACGCTGCTGCGGCCTCGAGGGCGGCGGCGACGGTGGTCGGCTTGTGCAGCTCGAAGGTCGGGAGTCTCAGCATGACGGGGCCTCCTCGGCCGAAGCAGCCTCGCGCGCGCGCTTCTCGTCGAGCGCGGCCAGGACCTTGCCGGGTGTGAAGGGCAGCTTGCGCAGGCGGATGCCGACGGCGTCGAAGATGGCGTTGGAGAGGGCAGGCAGCGCCGGGTGCAGGGGGCCCTCGCCGGCCTCCTTGGCGCCGTAGGGGCCCTCGGGGTCGATCGACTCGACGATCAGGGCGTGCAGGTCGGGGCAGTCGACCGACGTGGCCAGGGGGTAGTCGAGCAGGCTGGGGCCGGCGTGCAGGCCGAAGCGGTTGACCTTGTGGTCCTCGAAGAGCGCCTCGACGATGCCCATGTAGGCCGAGCCTTCCATCTGGCCGGCGACCAGCATCGGGTTGAGCGCGCGGCCGCAGTCGTGGGCGACCCACACGTTGGGGACCGTGATCATGCCGGTGCGCTCGTCGACAAGGACCTCGACCACGTGGGCGGTGAACGAGTAGGCGGGCGATGCGCCGATCGAGCCGCCGCGGTAGTCGCCGCCGAGCTTGGGCGTGTTGTACGAGCCGGTGCTGCCAAGGGTGTCGCAGCGCGCTTCTGCGATCTCGAACGCGCGGCGGGTCGTGATGTTGCGCTTCGGGTTGCCGCGGTTCTCGGTGTCGAAGACCTCGCCGCGACCGAGGAAGACCCGGGAGGGGTCGATGCCCCACTCCTCGGCGACGCCGCGGCAGATCAGTTTCCGCAGGTTGCGGCAGGCGTCGATCGTCGCGTTGCCGACCATGAAGGTCACGCGGCTCGAGTAGGCGCCGAGGTCGACCGGGCAGAGGTCGGTGTCGGCGGCGACCACGCGCACGTCGGCGGAGTCGACGCCGAGCTCCTCGCAGATCACCGTGCGCACCACGCTCGAGCTGCCCTGGCCGATGTCGTTGCCGCCGGTGAAGGCGGTCACGAGGCCAGAGCGATCGACCTTGAGCTGGATGCCCGCCTGGGGCATGTCGTTGGGGTAGATCGGGTAGTTGGTGCCCGAGATGTACATCGAGCCAGCGACGCCCAGGCCGTGACCGGCGGGCAGCTTGCCGCGGCGCTCCTTCCAGGCGCTCTGCTCCTCGACCGCGTCGAGGCAGGCCGCAAAACCGTTCGAGGTCACGCGCTGGCCGTTGACGGTCTCGGTGTGCTCGCCGACGTCGTTGACCCGGCGCAGGTCGATCGGGTCCATCCCGATCGCCTCGCTGAGCTCGTCGAGCTGCACCTCGAAGGCGAAGCGCGGCTGCACCGAGCCGTGGCCGCGCTTGGGCCCACAGGGCGGCTTGTTCGTGAAGACGCGCGTGGAGTCGAAGCGGTACGCAGGGAAGTCGTAAGGGCCGGTCAATAGCTGACCCGAGTAGTAGGTCGTGACCAGGCCGAAGGACGAGTAGCTGCCGCCGTCGATCAGGATGTCGGCGCTGACGCCGGTCAGCTTGCCGTCCTTGGTGACGCCGCTCTTGTAGCGCATGTTCATCGCGTGGCGGCCGCGGTGCGCGTAGAAGACCTCCTCGCGGGTCCACAGCATCTTGACCGGGCGCCCCGTGAGCTGGGCCAGCTTGCAGACGACGAACTCGAGGCTGAAGGGGTCCGACTTGCCGCCGAACGCGCCGCCGAGGTTCGGCTGGATCACGCGCAGGCGCGACTGGGGCACGCCGAGCACGCGGCTGACCTCGCGCTGGACGTAGTGGGTGATCTGGGTCGACGACCAGAGGGTCAAGAGCCCGTCGGCGGACTCGCGCGCGACGGCGCAGTGGGGCTCGATCGCGGCGTGGGTCGACGAGTGGAAGTAGAAGTCGTTCTCCAGCACCACGTCGGCGGCCTCGAAGGCGGCCTCGACGTCACCGAACTCGAGCTCGACGCGCTTGGAGATGTTGCCGTGCTTGTGGCCCTCGTGGATCGCGGGGCGCTCGTCGGTGAGCTGGTTCTGGCGCGACTCGGCCGGGTCGAGCCAGGCGCCGAGCAGCTCGTACTCGACCTCGATCAACTTGAGCGCGGCGTTGGCCGTGTCCTCGTCGATGGCGGCCACGGCGGCGACCTCGTCCCCGATGAAGCGCACCTTGTCGAGCGCGAGCGCGTGCTCGTCCTGGGTCCACGGGATCACCCCGTACTTGGTCGGCAGGTCCGCGCCGGTGATCACCGCGTGGACGCCGCTAAGAGCCAGGGCCTTCGACGCATCGATGCGGACGATGCGCGCGTGGCAGTGGGGGCTGCGCAGGGTCTTGGCGTGCAGCATGCCCGGCAGCTTGATGTCATCGGCGTAGACCGCGGCGCCGGTGGCCTTGTCGAGGCCCTCGAGCTTGCGCATCGACTGGCCGACGGCGCGGAAGCCCTCGGCGCTCGAGCGGTTCGTGGCCGCGAGCTCGGGGGCGCCCTCTTCGGGCCAGGGGGCGCCGGGGCCGTGCTGGTCGCGGGCGGCCATCAGGCTTGCTCCCCTTGGGTCGTGTCGCTGGAGCCTGTGCCCTTGCGGCCCGGCACGGTCGAGACCGCGTCGCCCCAGGGGGCCTGGTCGGGCGCCCAGGCGGGGTGCTCGACGGGCTCGCCGCAGGTCTCGTGGATCGCGAGCTCGACCGCCTGGATGATCTGGGTGTAGCCGGTGCAGCGGCAGAGGTTCCCGCTCAGGGCTTCGCGGATGCGCTCCCGGGAGGGGCGCTCCTCCTCATTAAGGAGGGCGCGGGTCGAGAGCATCATCCCGGGCTGGCAGAAGCCGCACTGCAGGGCGCCGGCGCGGTCGAAGGCGTCCTGGACCGGGTCGGCGCCGGTGCCGCCGGCGGCGCGGTGGGCCGGCATCAGGCCTTCGATCGTGGTGATCTCGCGGCCCTCGGAGGCGCCCGCCAGCAAGAGGCAGGCCAGCTCGGGCTTGCCGTCGACGAGCACCGTGCAGGCGCCGCAGTCGCCCTTGTCGCAGCCCTGCTTGGACCCGGTCAGGTCCAGCCGGTAGCGCAGGACCTCGAGCAGGGTCCAGTGGTCGGGGGCGTCGACGGGGTGGTGGTCGCCGTTGATCTTCAGGTTCAGGTTGCCCATGGGGCGGGCATTGTCGTCGCAGTCGGGCCCGCTGACAAGCGCCAGGAGGCGCCTTGCCCGGATCCATGGCGTGGAAGCGCCCAGGCGCGCGGCAGCCCGGTGGATGAGGGGGCGCAGGGGCCACTTCCGGCGGGAGGCGCCCTGCTCGACGCCGTGCCCCTGGCCCTGGGAGGCCCGCGGGTGGGATTCGCGAGCCAGATCTGGGCCGTAGGCGGTCGATCCGGGCACGTCCTCCTGCCAGGGATTGGCTTTGGCTCAAGCCAGGGGGCGCGGGACCGCCGATAGGGGGAGGGCAGCCTTCGGCCCCCTCCGTGGCCGGCCGCCTAGCACCATGAGCGACTCGATTCCCCGAACCCTCGCCGGCGACCTCGCCGTAGGCGTCGCCGACCTTGGCGTCCTAGCCGGCCCTACAGGCACGATCTCGACCCGCGCCTTGGGGTCCTGCATCGGCCTGACCGTCTTCGACCCGAAGGTTCGCGTGGGGGGGCTCCTGCACTACATGCTGCCCCAGCCGCGCACCAAGGAAGAGGCGCTCCAGAGCCCGGCGATGTTCGCCGTCACCGGACTCTCGACCTTGTTTCGGAGCGTTCTCGAGCTCGGCGCGATGCGCGAGCGGCTGATCGTGTGCGTGGCCGGAGCTTCCGAGATGATGGACCGCGAGGGCGGCTTCAGCATCGGGCGACGGAATCGGCTGATGCTGCGCAAGCTGCTCTGGAAGAATGGGATTCCCCTGCAAGCCGAGGACACCGGCGGCACCGAGGTGCGCGAGCTGTCCCTCGAGCTTGGCACCGGTCGCGTCCAGGTCCGCACCCGCAACGAGGAGCGCGTCCTATGGCCTCGATAGACCAGCTGCTCAAGGGGCTCAAGAAGCTGCCCGCGATCCCGGTCGCGGTGACCCAGCTGATCTCGAACCTGTGCAACTCCGACGACGGCCCGGACTCCGAGCCGACGTCGAAGATCGTCCGGCGTGACAGCGCCCTCTCGGCCTCGGTGCTGAGGGTCGCGAACTCGGCCGCGCTCGGCTTCCAGCTGCCGGCCAACTCGATCACCGAAGCGCTGAGCCGCGTCGGCGAGAACCAGCTGCTGAAGATCGCCCTCGCCCATGCTTCTCAGGCGGCCCTCGGCGGGCCGGTGGAGGAGTACGGGCTCGAGGAGGGCGAGGCGTGGATGGGCGCCCTCGCCGGGGCCCTGGCCGCCGAGGAGCTGGCGCGCGTCTCGGGTCTCTGCGACCCGAACGTGGCCTTCACCGGAGGTCTGCTGCGCGACATCGGCAAGCTGGCGATGGGCCTGCTCGTCCCCGACGGGGGCGTCGAGCTGGTCCTGACCCAGGGCGAGAGCGAGGTCACCAGGCGCGAGCGCGACGCCTGGGGCTTCGACCACACCCAGGTCGGCGCCGCCCTCGGTCGCTCGTGGGGCCTGCCGGACGAGCTCGTGAACGCGATCCGCTTCCACCATGATCCGCCCGGGGAGGACCTGGGCGATCCGCTCTTCGACGTGGTGCACTGCGCCGACGTGCTGACGATGCTCCTGGGCTATGGGATCGGCCACGACGGCATGCGCTACCAGCTGAACGCGGCTTCGAAGGAGCGCCTGCAGCTGGATCAGCACGACCTCGAGATCGTGCTCGCCAAGGTGCGCCTGCGCATGGACGAGTTCCTCGGGTCCCAGGCGGCCTGACCACGGCCGGCCCGTCGTGGGGCATGGGATCGCTCCGGCTGCGCGGGGCATACTTCGAGCCTGCCCAAGGGTAGAATCCCCGCCCGGAGACTCCCCCCCTTGAACGAACACGCCCTTCTCATGGCGGGCCTGGTGCTAGGTATTGGGCTGACCGCCCAGTGGCTCGCCTGGCGCCTGCGCCTCCCGTCCATCCTGCTGCTGCTGCTCGCCGGGCTCCTGGTCGGTCCCGTGACCGGCTTCTTGAACCCCGACGACGTGATGGGGGACCTGCTGTTCCCCTTCGTGTCCCTGGCGGTCGCGGTGATCCTGTTCGAGGGCGGCCTCTCCCTGCGGCTCTCGGAGCTGCGCGGCTCGATGGGAGTCCTGCGGCTCTTGATCTCGGTCGGCAGCGCCGTGTCCGTGGTCGTCGCCTACTACGCGGGCACGCGCCTGCTCGGCCTGCCGCCCGGACCAGCCCTGCTGCTGGCTGCGATCTACATCGTCACCGGACCGACTGTGATCATCCCGCTGCTGCGCCACGTGCGCCCGCGTGGCAAGGTCGGCCCTCTGATCCGCTGGGAGGGCATCGTCAACGACCCGATCGGCGCGACCTTGGCCCTGCTGGTCTTCGACGTGCTGCTGGCAAGCGGCCCGGGCGAGGCGACCCAGGTGGCGGCACTCGTGATCTCGAAGACCCTCGCGGCGGGCCTCGTCCTGGGGCTCGGATCGGCCTGGCTCCTGGCGCGCGCCTTCGCGCGGCACGTCATCCCGGACTTCCTCCAGAACCCCGCCGCGCTGACCGCCGTGGTGGTGGTCTTCGTGCTGGCGAACCACGTGCAGGAGGAGGCCGGCCTCCTGGCCGTGACCGTGATGGGCATGGGCCTGGCGAACCAGAAGCGGGTCGACCTGCGGCACGTGGTCGAGTTCAAGGAGAACCTGCAGGTGCTGCTCTTGGCAGCGCTGTTCGTGCTCTTGGCCGCGCGCATCGAGACGAGCGACCTTGCGCTGCTCGACTGGCGTGCCTTCGCCTTCGTCGCGGTGATGATCCTGGTCGCGCGTCCGGTCGGCGTGCTGCTGAGCACGATCGGCTCGGACCTCAATCGAGGCGAGCGGATCTTCCTGGCCTGGATGGCGCCCCGGGGCATCGTGGCCATGGCGGTCGTCTCCCTCTTCGCCCTGCGGCTCGAGGTCGCGGGGGTCGAGGGCATCGAGCCACTGGTGCCGGTGACCTTCCTCTTGGTCGTGGTGACCGTGCTCGTCTACGGGCTGACCGCTGCGCCGCTGGCGCGCAAGCTGGGCATCGCCGCGAAGCGCTCGAACGGCGTCTTGTTCGTCGGCTCTGCGCCATGGACCCGTGAGCTGGCCCTCACCCTGGGCGAGCTGGACGTGGAGTCGCGCTTGGTCGACACCAACCGCCGGGCCGTCGCGGCCGCGCGGCTCGCCGGGCTCGGGGCCGTGAACGCGAACGCCCTGACCGATGACATCTCCCGGATGCTCGATCTCGGGCCGATCGGCAGCGTGCTCGCGGTCACGCGCAACGACGAGATCAACACCTTGATCGGCCTGCGCCATGCGGAGTGGTTCGGGCGCTCGAACGCCTACTGCCTGCAGGCACACACCGACGAGCTGGCCAAGCACAACCGCGCGGATGGAGAGCACGGCCCGGTCCACCTCGGTGGCCGCCCGCTGTTCGGCGAGGGCGTCAGCTTCGAGCAACTCTCCGACCGCTTCGCCGAGGGCGCGACCTTCCGGAAGACCAAGCTCAGCGACGAGTTCAGCTACGAGAAGTACCTCGCCCAGCACGGCGACCGGGCCACGCCGCTGTTCCTGGTCCAAGCCGACCAGTCCGTCTACCCCTGGACCCCCGAGGGCCCGCCGGCGCCCAAGCCCGGCGACGTGATCGTCGCCCTGATCGACCCCGAAGAGTAGTTCCGGCGGCGGCCGCAACGGCACCGCGCCCGAACGGCCGCAACGGCACCGCGCCAGGACGGCCACAACGGCACCGCGCCAGGACGGCCGCAACGGCACCGCGCCCGGACGGCCGCAACGGCCCCGCGCCCGGACGGCCGCAACGGCACCGCGCCAGGACGGCCGCAACGGCACCGCGCCCGAACGGCCGCAACGGCACCGCGCCCGAACGGC
>JARGPD010000238.1:264-3887 GCA_029212845.1 Planctomycetota bacterium | reverse complement strand
TGGGCCCCGGCCCGGGCGGGCACCCAGTCCCCCGCTTTGTGCCCCCCCACCCCCCCCGGCGGCCGGGCCGCCCGGCGCCCGGGCCCGGCCCCCCGGGTCGGGGGGGGCCCGGGGCGCTGGCACTTCATCCGCTCGGCGCGCGGCTCACTCGAACCACTTGAACTCGCCGCCGGTGACCTCGGCGATCTTCTCGAGCTGGTCGCGGTACCACTTGTTGTCCGAGTACGAGACCGTGTGGACGGTCACCTTGTGGAAGCGGTTGAGGTCCGCGAGGTGGCGCGTGACGCGCATCCAGTGGACGTAGGTGCCGGTGTCAGGCTCGCCCGAGGAAAGCAGGTAGATCGTGTCGAGGGTCGGGTCGGCGACGACGGCCTCGAGCACCTGCCAGATGTCCTTCGCGCCGCGTAGGGACTGGTCGTCGACGAAGGCGAGCGCCTTCTTGGCCTGCTTGGCGTTCAGCTCGACGGGCTTCTTGGAGAAGGCCTCCACGCCGAGCTCGTAGGTGAAGACGTTGAAGACCAGGCCGTCGGGCAGGCTGGTCAGGACCTCTTCGAGCTGCTGCTGGGAGGCGTCCAGCTTGGACATGCTCTTGGAGTTGAGGTGCTCGCGCATGGCCGCCGAGCGGTCCATCAGGAAGGCGACGTGGTCGCTGGTCACGCGCATGCCGTTGTAGACCGCGACGGTGTCGCCCTCGGTGTCCGGCGCGGACTTGGCGGCGTCCCCCTCGGGGAACTCGAAGGTCGCGCGGTTGTCGCGCCACCAGTTCTGCCAGGCCTTGGCGCGGGTGTGCGGCTGGTGGGTGAGCTCTTGGAGGTTCTGGACCGCGCGCAGGCCGACCGTCGGGCGGCCGTCCTCGATGGCCTCGATCAAGCGATCGATAGCGGTCTTGGTCTTGGTCACCCCGAGGTTGTCGACGGCCTGCAGGCGCGGGCGCCAGTCCTCGTCGGTGAGGGCGGCCGCCGAGAGGGCCTCGTACTCGTCGGGCAGCACCTCGCGGGAGGCGCCGAGCAAGGCACAGCGCACGCCGCCGTCGCGGTCGGACGCGATCGCGTCGCGGAAGGCCTCGCCGTGCTTCGCGGGGTCGATCCGGGCGAGGGACTCGAGCACGTTCGAGCGCAGCCGATCGTCCTTGTGCTTGGCCAGCTTGAGCAGCGGCTTCTGGGCCTCGTCGAAGCCCTCGATCATCCCGAGCGAGCGCGCCGCCGCGCGCTTGACCCAGATGTCCTTGTCCTTCAGCGCGCCGACCAGGGCCGGACCCCAGTCCTTCTCGCCATAGATGCCGAGCAGCTCGGCGGACCACATGCGCGACCAGCCATTCTGCTTGTTCTTGCGCAGCTCGGTCTCGACCCGCAGGCGCGCGTAGTGGTCGGTGATCAGGAGCAGACCCTCCCACGCGATGTCGCGGTAGTGACCGGGCGCGAGGCCGCGGTTGTGGGTCATGTTCCCGAGGTGCTCGAGCAGCAGGTCGGCGGCAGCCTGGTTGTTCATCGCCACGCACAGGTCGCGCCCGGCGTTGACCTCGCCCTCGCCCTCGCCGCCCAGCAGCCTGCGCGCCTCTTCCAGGCGCGGGTCCTCGTCGTCGGCCCTGGGCGCGGCCGCGGGCTCGGTGGCTAGGCTCGGCGAGCTGCCGGCGGGACCTCCGGCAGCGAGCAAGAGGCCCGTGAGCAGGCCGGTCAGGAGCGGTGAGTTGTGGAGCTTGGCCATGCTGGTGTGGGTCTTGTTGGTCATCGAATCTCGAGCTCGAAGGGGCTGGCGGGGAGCCCCTCGGTGTTGGTCAGGTTGGCGCTCACCGGGTCATCGAGCCAAGCGTAGCGGACGTGGGTGGGGTTCGGCACGGCGTCGACATTGAGGACCAGGCTGCTGCCGTCGATGTAGCCAGAGACCGGGTGGTAGGTGCCGTCGGGGCCTGCGACCTCGAGGGTGAGGACGGCGGTGCCGCCGTCCTTGGTGGCGAGGCCGGCACCGAAGGTCTCTAGCTCGACCTCGACCGAGAAGGCCGTGCGCCAGGCCGCCTGGGCCAGGGGGCCGCTGGGGACGACGTCCTTGCCATACGTGTCGAACAGGGCCCAGCGGGCGAGCCGCTGCCCGACGCTGCGCTTGTCGCGCGGGTGGATGTCGCTCGGGTTGCCGACGTCGATCGTGACCGCCATGCCGGTGCGCGGCAGTTCTAGGGTCCCGCGCTGGGCGTCGCGCAGGGCGGGCCAGTCGACGGCGCCCCCGGGCAGGAAGTTGGCCAGCTGCACGAAGTAGAAGGGCAGGGGGCCGTCGCGGCGGGGCAGGAAGCGCGCGCGCAGGTCGTGGATCAGGGCCGGGTGCAGCTCGGCGTAGCCGGCCGGATCGCCGGCGTTGGACTCGCCCTGGTACCAGAGGAAGCCGCGCACGGGCAGGCGCTCGAGGGCGACCAGCATGCCGTTGGACAGGTGCGAGGGGCGGTGGTTGGCGGCGAGGTTGCGCACCGCGGTGCCGCGCCTCCAGCTCCAGCCCTCGGTCAGCGGCTGGCTGGTGCCGTCGTCGAAGCGTAGCGCGATCGAGGTCCCGTCGCCGTGCATGCCGCCCCAGCCGTAGACGTTCTCGATGCGCGCCGTGAGGAAGGCCGTGCCGTCCGCTACCGCGGCTTGATGGGACTCGGTCAGGTCGTAGAGGCGCGGCTTCTGCCAGTCGCCCAGGGCGCCGACGAGCTCGCCGTCGAGGTAGACCTCGTCCGCCTCGTCGATCGTGCCGAAGGCGAGGGCGATGGGCTTGGGTGCGCCGGCTCCTGTGGCGGGCAGCTCGATCGTCTGGCGGATCCAGGCGACGCCGGTGTTGCGGCCGGTCAGCTCGGCCATGTCGAAGGGCAGGCTGCAAGGCTTCCAGGCGTCGGGCTGGGCGGCGACGTTCTCGGGCGAGGTGTAGGCCTCGCGCTCGGCGTTCGCGGCAGCGGTCCCCTTGCCCCAGGACGACTGGAAGTCAGCGCCGGCCTCGGTCGCCGCCAGGGACTCCGGGCTCATCCATGCCTCGATGCGGCTGCCGCCCCAGCTCGAGTGCACGACTCCGATCGGCCGCTCGAGGTCCTCCAGCAGCGCCAGGGCGAAGTGGGTGCCGACGGCGGAGAACTTGCCGACGGTGTCCGCGTCCATGACGGCCCAGCTGCCGGCGACATCCGCGGCTGGCTGGTCGACCGACGCGCGCTGGGCCGTGAACATGCGCAGGCCCTCGACCCGGCCGCGCTGGACCAGCGCCTCGGCCGAGTAGGTGTTCTCCACGCGCCACTCCATGTTCGACTGGCCCGAGGCGAGCCACACGTCGCCGGCCAGCACGTCGTCGAGGACGAGGGTCTCGTCGCCGGAGGTGACCTCGATCGTGCGGGCGGCGAAGGCGTCCGCGTGGTCGCGTGCGGCTGGCAGCGCCAGCCACCAGGTCCCGTCCGCCTTGACGAAGGTGCTCGCGGTGTTGAGCTCCATCTCCGCGCGCACCTTGGCGCCGGGCTCGCCCCAGCCCCAGAGGGGGATCCGTTGGTCGGCCTGGACCACCATGTGGTCGGAGAAGACGGAGGCGAGGCGCAGCTCGTCGGCAGCAGCGCTGGATGCGCCGACCGCGAGGGCCAGGGCGAGGGAGAGGATTCGCATGGGCGGGGGGGGCTGGGG
>JARGPD010000238.1:0-254 GCA_029212845.1 Planctomycetota bacterium | reverse complement strand
GCACCCGGGGGGGGGGGCGCGCGGCGCGGGGCCCGCGGGGGGGGGCCCCCCCCCGGCGGGGGGGGGTTTTTTTTTTTTTGGGGGGGGGGGGGGGGGGGGGGGGGGGGGAGCCGCCTACCGTACTGCCTCGGCCAGGACTCCGACAGGGGCAGGCAGCCACGGGCTCGAGGCCGAACGGTAAGGAGAAGCGCCAACGGTACCGCATCCAAACGGCGGGTCCGGCGGGCCTACGCGTCGGCCGAGCCAGCGCGTAG
>JARGPD010000063.1:16214-25644 GCA_029212845.1 Planctomycetota bacterium | reverse complement strand
CTGACTGAGACTGCTGCGTGCTGACGTGCCCCCCGCCCCCGCGGCGCGCCCCCCACCAGGCGTATGGGGCCGGTGAGCCGGTGGCCCCCCGCCCCCTTCCCTGTTCGTGGTGCGCGTGTGGCGCTAGCCGAACTTCGAGTCGGGGTTCAAGCTGGGTGGCGTCGGGCGCTGGAAGCCGGACGACGGGTCCTGGGTCGCGGGGCGCTCGGAGTCGTCCGGCTTCAGCGGGAACTCGGGCTCGATCGTGCCCTCGCAGACCAGCTGGCGCATGCGTCGGCCAACCTTGAACTTGACCACGCGCTTGGCGGGCACCTGCACCTTGTCGAGGGTGCGCGGGTTCTGGGCGACCCGGGCGGCGCGCTCGCGGACTTCGAAGACGCCGAACTCGCGGAACTCGAGGCGCCTTCCGGCGGCCAGCTCGTCGATCACTGCGTCGAGGAAGTGCTGGATCACATCCTTGACGAGGACCTTCTTCTCGCCGAGTTCCTCGGCGATTCGATTGACCAATTCCTTCTTGGTCGTGGTTCCGTTCGATTGGCTCATGGGGGTGCTGCTCGGACGCGTGGGCGCGCCTCTCCTCTCGATTCTTGGGCGGTGCTATCTATTCGTCAAGCAAGAACTTGCGTCGTTCTCTGGATCCGAAGCGGGGGGCCGCCAAGGGACCGCCAAGGGAGGGCGATCGTCCGAGCGCCGAGGTGCGGCTCAGGCCGGCGTTTCCTCGAGCACGAAGGTCACCGGACCGCTGCCCACCAGCTCGACCTCCATCGCGGCCCCGAAGCGCCCCGTCTCGACGGGGATCCCATGGCTGGCGAGGCGCGCACAGAAGGCCTCGTAGAGCGGCTCCGCCTCGCCCGGCGGCGCGGCCAGGTCGAAGGAAGGCCGGCGCCCCTTGCGGCCGTCGGCGGCCAGGGTGAACTGGCTCACGACCAGGGCCCCAGCCCCTACATCGATCGCGGCTAGGTTCATGCGCCCGGCGGGGTCCTCGAAGAAGCGGAAGCGCGCGAGCTTGTCGGCGAGGCGCTCGACCTCGGCCATGCCGTCGCCCTCGAGCACCCCGAGCAGCACGACCATGCCCATGCCCACGCGACCGACCACCGCGCCTTCGACGCGCACCTCACCCCGGAGCACGCGCTGGACCACCAGCTTCATGGCGCTGCCGTCCCGGACGCGCCGTGGCCGGCACGCTCGAGCCGTGCCAGGCGCACGCGCGCGGTCAAGACGCGCAGGAGCTCGTCGAACTCCGAGTCGCCGCCCGCCGCGAGCCCCGCGGACCCGCCGCCGCCGATGGCCGCCCCGAAGCGCTCGATGACCTGCTCCCAGATCGCCGCGGCCTCGGCCGGCCGGCCGAGGAACAGCTCGAGCAGCTCGGCCTCCTGGACCAGCGCCAGGCCGAACAGGGACGAGCCCCGGTCCAGGCCGCGCTGCGCCTCGCGCGCCAGGTCGAGGGCGTCCTCGGGCCGCCCGGCCTCGGCGGCCAGCACCGCGCCGAGCAATAGCCCGCGGCGCCGGGTGGTGTCACTCGCGCGGCCCCAGTTCTCGCGGCCGGGCCGCGGGCCCGCGATGCGCGCGAGGTCCCCGGCCGCCTCCCCGAAGCGCTCGAGCTCGGTCGACAGGATCGCCAGGTCCATGGCCGCCTCGAACCAGGTCTCGGAGGCGATCACCGGCGAGCTCGCGGTCAGCTTGACCCAGTGCTTGAGGTGCGAGTGCGCGGAGATCAGGTCCCCCTCGCGGCGCAAGAGATAGATCTCGAGCCGGCGCGCGGCGAAGTGCCCGGGGTCGAGCTCGAGGCAGGCCTCGACCTGGACGCGGGCGCTGGCGAGGTCCCCCGCCACGAGGGCCAGGTAGCCCAGGGCGAAGCGCGCGGAAGCGCGGAAGGCGCGGCCCATCCCGGGCGCCGCCAGGCTGGCCCCGGTGTCGGCCAAGGGGCCCTCGATCAGGAGCCGCGCGGCGACGGGATCGGGCTCGAGCCGCGCAGCGAGCAGCGGCGCGAAGGGCTCCCGGTAGACGTCGCCGCTGGCCCGGGCGCGGGCCTCGGCGGCCAGGTCGGCGCGGGACTCGCCCGCGGCGAGGCGCGCGTCCTGCAGCATCAGGACCGCGGTCAGGTTGCCCGGCTGCTCCTCGGCGACCCGGCGCAGCCGCAGGGCGACCAGGCGCGCCCGCTCGGGAGAGCCCGACTCGATCTCCGCGCGCGCGACCTCGAGCTCGAGGGCGGTCAGCTCGTCCCCCGTGCCGGCCCCGACCCAGGCCAGCGAGTCCGAGGCCTCCCAGTCGACCGCGACCCCGCTCGAAGGGCAGGCGGCGAGCAGCAGGCTCGCGAGCACGAGTCCGAGCCCGCGCGCGAGGGCGCTCGACCTTGGGGCGACGCTCATTCCGAGCGGAACTCGAGCCGCTCGCCGCGGCGCTCGATCGGGCCGCCGTCGATCGGCCCGCGGGCGTCGAGGCTGCGGAACCAGACGTTGCCGGCGGCGACGATGCGCACGGGCACGTCGCCCGGACGCTCGAGCACCATCACCCGCTGGAGGGCCGTGATCTCCCACGCGTCGAGCCCGGCGCGGATCTGCACGAAGTCGCCCCCGGGCTTCTTCGACAGGACCTGACGAAAGCCGATGGGCAGGGTCTCGACCGAGTAGTCGAGCAGCTCGTCGTCCTGGCCCAGGGCCACGTGGTCGAGCAAGCCCTTGGGCCCTTCGATCACGACCTGGTCGGCGACGAGCAGGGTGTTGCGCAGGAAGCGGTCGGGGAAGGGCGGCAGCTCGACGATGACCTCGGCGGGGCCGCCCACGCCATCGGGGCCATCGGGGAGGTCCAGGCCGGTCCCGGGGTCGCCGCTGCCCCCGTCGGGACCGGGTCCCTCGGGTGTCGAGCCGCAGGCCGTCGCGAGGGCGACCGCAAGGACCCAGACCAAGGGCCTGCCCGCGCGTGTGTTCCGTGTCTGGACCATGTCTCTTCGTCTCCTGCTGGATCTCGGACCAGGCGCAGCTCCGCACCTGGACATCGTCGGCCTAGGGTAGCTCCCGAGCCCTCCCGCTTCCCAGCCCTTCCCGGGTCTGTTCCCAAGCCCGTCCAGAAGCACGCACGCCGACCAGCAGCATGGTGTCCCCGACCGACGGTACGGTGTCGCACACCATGCTGCCGGTCGGGGGCCTGGTTGCGCGTCATGGGAACCGGCTGGCCGGGGCGCAGGTTCAGACCTGGCTGACCTCTAGCTGACCCGGGCCGACCAACGGCCGACCGACTGCAGACCACGGGCTGATCTTGGGCCTACAATCGGGCCGACCACGGCCCCTTAGGTCGGGGCCGCAGCTTGGGAGAGCCGCCTGCCTAGCGCAGGCCGCAGGCCTTGAGGGCGCGGTCGCGCACGACCCGGGCCCTCGCGCGGGCCTTCTCGGCGCCGCGGGCCAGGAGCCGGTCGAGCTCAGCGGGGTCGGCCAAGAGCTGCTCGCGGCGGGCGCGCGCCGCGGCGAAGTGCTCCTCGATCGCGGCCACGAGGCGCATCTTGAGGTGGCCGTAACCCGGCGCGCCCTCGCCACCGGCCCGGACCTTGGCCTTCCAGTCGCCGAGCTCGTCGTCGTCGAGGAACAACGCCAAGAGGTCGAACACGACCAGCTCGTCGGGATCCTTGGGCTCCTCGGGCGGGCGGCTGTCGGTCGGGATCTTGTTGATCGCCTTCTTGAGCTTCTTGCCCGACTCGAAGATCCAGATGCCGTTGCCGTAGCTCTTCGACATCTTGCGGCCGTCGAGCCCAGGCACCTTGGCGAAGTGGGCCTCGTCCTCGAGCCGGAACTCGGGCCGGCGGAAGACCGGCTCGCCCTCCTTCCCGAAGGTGTTGTTGAAGTAGCCGGCCATGTCCTGGGTCATCTCGACGTGCTGCACCTGGTCCTTGCCGACCGGCACCACGTCGGCGTCGTAGGCCAGGATGTCGGCCGCCATCAGCACCGGGTAGTAGAAGAGCCCGACGTTGGGCTTGATGCCCGCCGCCAGCTTGTCCTTGTACGAGTGCGCGCGCTCGAGCAGCCCAATGCCGCTCATGCAGCCCAGCATCCACGCGATCTCGGTCACCTCGGGCACGTCGCTCTGGCGCCAGAACGTCGCTCGCTCGGGGTCGAGCCCCAGAGCCAGGTAGGTCACGGCGACCTCGCGCACGAGCGTCCGCAGGAGCTCGGGATCGCGGACCGTGGTCAGCGAGTGGAAGTCGGCGATGAAGTAGAAGTGCTCGCCGGGCTGCTCGGTGGCGCGGATGTGCGGCCGGATCGCGCCGAAGTAGTTGCCGAGGTGCAGGTAGCCCGAGGGCTGGATGCCGCTGAGGAAGGTGGTCATGGCTGGAGTGAGGAGCGAGGGAAGGCCGGGGTGGATCCCCTTGGGGCTTCCGGGTGCCTTGGCAGCCCGCAGGCAGGGCGACGACATCCGCACCGGGGTGGTGCCGAGAACGCAGGCGAATCCGAAGACTCGACGGGGTTCTTGGGCACCGCACCCGGGTGAACGGCGAAGGGCCGACGCCGAAGGGCAGGGTCAAGGCTGCCTAGGGTGACCTCGCAGCGCGGATGGGTCCAGGGACCCGCTGGGGAATCGAGTCCACGCAAGCTGACTCGTCCCGAGGACCCGCTGCGCTGCGCCAGGCCGTCGCGACGCCCGCATGGTGAGATCCAGGTAGGCTCGAAACCAACCGCGCACCGTGCTTGCGCCGGGCCCGCGGGGCTTGGGACAATGCGGTTCATGCAGGCCGCGAGCAGACAGGACCCGGGACCCTCGCGGGCCTCGGGCACGGGCGCTAGGCGAATCGTCCGCGGGCTCGCCCTCGGTGCGCTGCTGGGCGCGTGCCTGGTCTCCTGTGCCGCCCTGGACTCCGACTGGCACCTGGCGCCGATCTACTCGAGCCAGCACCGCTTCGACGGCGGGCACACGACCGAGTTCGCCGGCGGCGCGGTGCTGTTCGAGGACCCACCCACGGTCGCGGCCCCGGCGGCCGGCGCCAAGGACGCCAGCGGCAAGCTGCTGGAACCCGGCGAGCCACGCGTCAGGACCGCGCGCCTGATCAACGGCGAGCTCGACGAGCGCTTCGGGCGCAAGTCCCGGGCCCTGCGGCCGCTGGTCGCGGAGAGGTGGCACGCGGACGGCGACCGCACCTTCGAGTGGCTGCCGCCGCTCGGCCGCACGACCTGGCGCGGCGAGGAGCTGTCCTCGTACTTCTTCCCCGTCTACAGCGCCCGCCTGACGCCCGAGAACACCAAGGGCCGCACCTTCCAGATGATCGTGCTGCCGGGCTTCCTCTGGACCCAGGAGGCCGACGGCACGAACCACGCCGCGTGGCTCCCGTTCTACGGCGACCTGCGCGACTTCCTGACCTTCACGCGCATCCAGTTCGTCCTGTTCCCGCTGTACCTGCGCACCGAGCGCGCCGGCAACCGCACGGACAGCCTGCTCTTCCCGGTGCTCGGCTACACGCGCCCCCTGCCCGAGGAGGAGGTCACCGACCCGATCGCCCAGCTCGAGCGGCGCGAGTCCCACGGCTGGCGCATCTGGCCGCTGTACGGCCACTCGCGGCGCGAGAACAGCTACGACCGCCGCTTCGCCCTGTGGCCGATCCTGCACTGGCAGGACAACCACCTCGAGCGCCCCGAGGAGAACCACGAGAAGCTGCGCGGGGTCTGGCCGCTGTTCACCTCGACGCACATGGGCACCTACGAGGGCTACACCTTCCTGTGGCCCTTCTTCGGCTGGGGCCGTGACCCGCGCGGCGGCTTCTGGGCCCTCGACGCCCCCTGGCCCCTGGTGCGCTTCCAGCGCGGCGGCGCGAACACGGGCGACGTCTCGCGCTCCCGGGTCTGGCCGCTGTTCAGCCACATGCGCGGCGACAACCTCGAGGCCTGGTCGGTGATCTGGCCCTTCGTCCAGTGGCGCACCGAGAGCTACGTCCAGTCGACCCGCGACAGCCGCTACCTCTTGCCCTTCTGGCGCGCACGGCACAGCGTCGCGACCGCCAGCCACCGCGGCGGCGCCGCCGAGGGCGAGACCCTCTCGCGCTGGCGCAAGCTCTGGCCCCTGTGGTCCGAGGAGCTCGAGCCGGGGCGCCACGGGCTGCGCCGCACGACGACCCTGCTGCCGCTCAACCCCCTGTTCGAGGCCGACTTCATCGACTTCCACTGGGCCTGGGCCTGGCAGCTGTACCGCGAGGTCGAGGACGGGCCGATCAAGCGCGAGCGCGCCTGGCTGGGGCTGTGGACGCGCGAGCGCAACGCGGCCGAGGACCGCCGCTCGCTCAGCGGCCTGTGGTCGAAGCGCGTGGTCGACGGACCCGGCGGCAGCTACCGCGAGACCTCGCTGCTGTTCGGGCTCCTGCGCTGGCGGTCCTCGGATGCGGACGACGACTCCGGTATGCTCCGGCCTGCCTTCCCCGGCCCCGGCTGGCCCGCCCTCGAGCAGCCCAAGCCCGCACCCAAGCCCCTCTCGACCCCGATGGTCTTCCCCCTCGCTCCCGAGGTCGAGGCCTGACCCATGACGTTCCTGTCCGGACTCCTCGCCTTCGCCGACCAGGTCGGCTACCAGGTGCGCCTGTTCTTCCTGGTGCTGCACCGGCTGCCGCACCTCTTGAAGCGCCGCGCCCAGCTGGCCTCGCAGCTGTACGGCGCGGGCAACAAGGTGCTGCACGTGGTCGTGCTGGTCTCCTTCGTGATGGGCATGGTGATCAGCCTGCAGACCGGCCTGGTCCTGGCCGAGTACGGGCAGCAGGACCAGATCGGGATCGTGGTCGCGATCACCATGGCGCGCGAGATGGGCCCGTTCATCACGGCCGTGATCCTGGCCGCGACGGTCGGCAGCGCCCTCGCGGCCGAGCTCGGCACGATGGCGGTCAGCGACGAGCTCGCGGCCCTCGAGGTCCTCTCGGTCGACCGCACCAGCTACCTGACCATGCCGCGCGTCGTGGCGATGACGATCATGGCGCCGATCCTGACGATCTTCGCCGACGCGATCGGCGTGATCGGCGGCGGCTTCGTGGCGCGCTCGCAGCTGGGCGTCGGCCGGGTCCTCTACTACGACTCGGCGATCGAAGCCCTGCAGGCACCCGCCGCGCTGATCGCCCTGCCCAAGGACGTCTACGGCGGCCTGTTCAAGGCCGCCATCTTCGGCTGCATCATCGCCGTGATCTCGTGCAGCTCGGGCCTACGTGCCCGCGGCGGCGCCCTCGGCGTCGGCAACGCGACCCGCTCGGCCGTGCGCGACTCGATCATCGCGATCATCATCACCAACTACTTCCTCAGCTGGCTCTTCTACCAGGCGTGATGGAACGACCAGCCACCAGGACCCCCGACGTGCTGCCGAGCGGCCCCGTGCCCGAGGACGTGATCGTGCGCTTCGTCGACGTGCACAAGGCCTTCGGCAAGAAGCAGGTGCTGACCGGCCTGACCCTGGACGCCATGCGCGGCGAGACGCTGGTCCTGATGGGGCCGTCCGGCACCGGCAAGTCGGTGACCCTGCGCCATGCGATTGGGCTCATGCGCCAGGACTCTGGCGACGTCTGGGTCTCGGGCCACGACATGTCGCGCATCAAGCCGGCCGAGCTCTCCGAGCTGCGCAAGCACACGGGCTACCTCTTCCAGGAGGGCGCCCTGATCAACTGGCTGAACGTGGCCGACAACGTCGCCCTGCCGCTGATCGAGAACAGCGACCTGCCGCGCGACGAGATCGACGACCGCGTGCGCGAGAAGCTCAAGCTGGTGCACCTGCCCGAGGTCTGGCACGAGATGCCCGGCGAGATCTCCGGCGGCATGAAGAAGCGCGTCGGCCTCGCGCGCGCGCTGATCACCGAGCCCAAGGTCATCCTGTACGACGAGCCGAACGCCGGCCTCGACCCCGAGATCTCCCAGTCGATCAACGAGCTGATCGCGGAGATCGCCGACGGGCTCGGCGTGACCTCGCTCGTCATCACTCACATGGTCTCGTGCGTGCGCACGGTGGCCGACCGCGTGGTGCTGCTCGACGAGGGCAAGGTCGTCGTCGACCTGCCTCCGGACGAGTTCCTAGCCTCCGACCATCCCCGCCTCGTACGCTTCCTCGGTACGGACCCCGACTAGACCATGTCCAGCAAGCAACAGACCCTGCTCGGCCTCCTCGCCGTCGCTGCCTTGGCAGTGCTCGGCTTCTACACGCTGTTCCTCGCCGACGTGAACCTCTTCGGCAAGTCGATCCAGCTCGTCGTGCAGTTCCCCAGCGCCAAGAACCTGCGCGAGGGCGACCCGGTCAACGTGGCCGGCCTGCGCGTCGGCCGCGTCAAGTCCCTGTCCTTCGACGCCCAGGCCCCGATCGAGAAGCGCATCACCGTGGTGCTCAACCTCGACCAGGAGGTCCCCCTGTTCGAGGACTACAAGATCGCGATCAAGGAGTCGACGCTGCTCGGCGGCCGTAACGTCAGCATCCTCCCGGGCGTCTCCGCAGCGCGCCCGCTCGAGCTCAAGCCCGGCATGATCCTGCTCGGCCAGGCCGGCACCAACTCGATGGACAGCATCGAGTCCTTCGCCGAGCTGCTCGACGAGAACCGCGCGTCGATCTCGCGCATCGTGAGCAACCTCGAGAGGGCCTCGACCGACGTCGCCGAGGGCAACGGCCTGCTCGGCCGCTTGATCAGCGACGCCTCCCTCGCGGACGAGGTCACCGCTGGCGTGGCGGACTTCCGGAGCGTGGCCGCCGACGCGCGCGCCATCTCCGCGCGCCTCGAGGCGGGCGAGGGCAGCCTCGGCCAGCTGCTGGCCTCGGACGAGATGTACCAGAGCCTGCAGGACACGGTCGACAGCCTGCGCCGCATCGCCGCAGGTGCCGAGGCCGGCGAGGGCCTGGTCGGCAAGCTGCTCGGCGACCCGGAGCTGGCCGCCGAGTTCGACCGCACCCTGCGCAACATCGCCGGCCTGACCGACGACCTGAAGGCCGGCCGCGGCACGGTCGGGCGCCTGTTCCAGGACGACAGCGTGGCCAAGAACATCGAGGCGGTCACCGGCGACGCCGCGACGATCACGGCCAAGATCGTGGCCGGCGAGGGCACCCTCGGCGGACTCTGGGCCGACGACGACGTCTTCCAGAGCTTCAAGAGCCTGGGCGAGCGCCTTGACCGCATCGCCGCGTCGCTCGAGGAAGGCAACGGCACCGTCGCGCGCCTCTTGAACGACGAGGAGATGTACACGGAGCTGATGAACACGGTCAAGCTGCTCAACGCGAGCCTAGAGGACTACCGCGAGGCCGCCCCGGTCTCGACCTTCACCACCGCCCTGTTCAACGTGTTCTAAGCGGACCCAGTGGGCGCGCGGAGCGCGCCCACTGGGGGCCGCTTAGAACGTCGCGGTTCGAGCGGACGGAGCTGCGCTCCGCCGCTCAACCGCGACCCGAGTTCGATCAGCGACGGAGCCGCGCTCCGCCCGCAGCAGCGACGCCGCATGGGCAGGGG
>JARGPD010000063.1:0-16114 GCA_029212845.1 Planctomycetota bacterium | reverse complement strand
GCAGCGACGCCGCATGGGCAGGGGCAGGGCCAGCGGGGACCAAGCCGCAGCAGTAGAAGACCAGCCCAGGCCGAACCACCGCGGCCGGGAAGCAAGCACGCGAGCCGAGACAGCTCCCTTGCAAGCACCTCCCCAAGCAGCTGGCCCAAGGCGCCCCCCCCAAGCCTCCCCCAAGATCCAGAACGCCACACGCCCAACGCGTCCAACAGGAATCAGCGGTGGCGCAGAGCGCCAACCGCTGCATTCCCGCAAGCCCCTCTCACTCGCCCCTGGACAGCTTCGCTATCCAGGGCCCCAAGAGCTTCTCGACCCACTTGCCGAACTGGTCGGCTTCCAGGTGAACGGGGTCGCCCACCTTGGCGGCGCCGAGCGTCGTCACCCGCAGGGTCTCCGGGATCACCGCCACCGAGAAGCGCCCCCCCACCGGCCGCACCACCGTCAGGCTGATGCCATCGACCGTGACACTGCCCTTCTCGACCAGGTAGCGGTGGAAGTCGCCCGCCGCCTCGAAGCTGATCAGCTTGCCGCCGTCGCCCGAGTCCTCGATCGCGACGACCTCACCGCTGCCATCGACGTGACCCGAGACCACATGGCCGCCGAGCCGGTCGCCCATGGCGAGGGCGCGCTCGAGGTTGACCAGCCGCCCGGCGGTGAGCTGGCCGAACCAGGTGCACGCGACGGTCTCGGCCGAGAGGTCGAAGACCATGTCCGCCCCGGGGTGGTCGGCCGCTCGCACCTCGCCGCTCATCGGATCTCGGCCCTCGACGACGGTCAGGCAGCAGCCCGAGACGGCCACGCTCTCCCCCAGGGCGACCGCCCAGTCCGAGCTCGGGGCCTGGACGGTGATGCGGAGCCCGGAACCTAGGGCCTCGACGGTCCGAACGGGGGTCGCGGCCTCGACCAGTCCTGTGAACATGAGCTGATAACCTAAAGAGTTGCAGTGTCAGAGTTTATGGGCCGAGGCCCGGCCCCACCCCGCGCCTCGCCGCCGACCGCCCCTCGGCGGGGCCCCAGGCAGCCCCGAAGAGTCTCCAAGGACACCCCACGGACGGCAGCAAGATCTTGACCAGCAAGCCGCTTGCGTCTATCCTCCCTGCCCCATTTTTTCGTGGACGAAGTCCGTGCTCTTCACCTTCCTGACCTTGTTCCCCGAGGTCGTCGAGGCCTATGCATCGGCGAGTATTCTCGGTGCCGCTCAGGCCAAGGGACTCGTGTGTGTTGAGGCGGTCGACTTTCGCGATTTCACTCGGGACCGACACCGAACGGTCGATGATCGACCTTTTGGCGGCGGCCCCGGAATGGTGCTCAAACCCGAACCCATCCTCGAAGCAGTCGAGTGGTTGGAGCGGCGTAGCGGCCCGTTCCGGAAGATCATGCTCACCCCTACTGGCAGGCCCTTCGACCAAGCGAAGGCCGCTGCGCTTAGTAAGGAGGAGCGGGTCATGCTGCTAGCTGGAAGGTACGAAGGCTTCGACGAGCGGGTTCGCGACATGAGTGAGTGGGATGAAATTTCAATGGGAGACTTCGTGCTGTGTGGCGGCGAGCTCCCCGGACTCGCGGTGATCGAGGCGGTAACCCGCCTGATCCCGGGTGTTCTGGGGGACGACGAGTCCGCACGGCAGGATTCCTTCCAGGGCGAGGGTGGTCTCGATCACCCTCACTACACGCGGCCGCGTGTTTTCCGGGGCCAGGCAGTACCTGATGTGCTGCTCTCCGGGGACCATGCGGCCATCGAAGCGTGGAGGGCCACACAGAGCCGGCAGCGCACCCAGGAGCGCCGACCGGATCTCCTGTAGCCTGGCTCGCTTCGAACCGCAGTTGCATAGATAAGACAAGACCGACCAGCAGGGCCAGCCCCTTCGACCCCACAGACGCCATGAGCAGCCTGATCGAAACCCTCGAGTCCGAGATGACCAAGGACCACGTCACCGCCGTCAACCCCGGTGACACCGTCGAGGTCCATTACCTCATCCGCGAGGGAGACAAGGAGCGCATCCAGATCTTCTCCGGGACCATCATCGCGTACCAGGGCAGCGGCATCCGTCGTGCCATCGTGGTGCGCCGGATCGTCCAGGGCGAAGGTGTCGAGCGCATCTTCCCCGTGCACAACCCGCGCGTGAAGGACATCGTCGTCACCCGCCGTGGCCGCGTCCGTCGCGCCAAGCTCTACTTCCTGCGCGATCGCGTCGGCAAGAAGACTCGCGTCCGCGAGTTCCTTGGCGACAAGGCCCGCGCGGCCAAGCAGGCCGACGCCGCCGCCCGCAAGGCGATCGCTGCAGCCGACGCTGCCGCCGCAGCCGCCCCCTCCGAAGAGGCCGTCGAGGCCTGATCGCGCCTCGCGCCCCCCCGCCCCCGCCCACGTGGTGGGGGGGGGCGGCCCCCCCCCCAAGCGACCCGCATACCCCCGCCCGGCGGGGGCGGGGTGAGCGCGCCGGGCCCCCGCCGCCCCCGGCCGTGGGGGGGGGGGGGCGCGACCCCATCCACTAGCTACGCTCATCCGCCGGCACTTCGTGCCTGCACCACCCGCCGGTCCCCGGCACCTCGCTATGGTCGAGAACCTCGGTCGCAAGCTGACCCTCATCGCCGTTCTGCTCCTGTCCTCCCTCGCTCTGCTCACGCTGCAGGAGGAGCCCTTCAACCTGGGCCTCGACCTGCAGGGCGGAACGCGGATGACCCTGCGCATCGACTTCGACGAAGCGATCGAGCAAGGTCAATTCGGAGAGGACGACGACAAGGTCGAAGCCCTGAACCAGATGATCTCGATCTTCCGGGATCGGATCGACCCCTACGGCACGCTGGAGCCGATCCTGCGCACCGAGGGCACCGACCGCATCGTGGTCGAGCTCCCCGGCCGCGCGGGGGGCAGCGACCAGCAGGCTTCTGGGGACCTGTTCCAGAACCTGGAGCTGGACGGGGACGAGCTGGTCCTGGTCGGGTCCGGTGCGGACTTCCCGGCCGAGGGTGGCGTCATCCGCGTCGGCACCGAGGACATCCGCTACGAGCGGCGCGCCGAGGTGAGCCAGAGCGACGTCCAGAGCCAGGGCTGGGCGACCGGCGTCTACTCGCGTCTCGTCGGCCTCCAGCGCGGTGTCCAGAGCACCAACCGCGGGGCCCACAACGCGGGCAACGAGGTGCGCCTGATCAGCACCAACGCGATCCGCAACGCGATCGAGAACCTGGGCAACCTGGCCTTCACGATCAATGCCGACCCCCAGGACCTGATCACCTTCGGCACCGACCTCACCACCGAGCGCACGCGCCTGGTGGACTGGCTCGCCGAGAACCCCGAGGCCTCGGTCACCGACTTCAACCAGGTGGCGCCCGCGGACGGCGGCCCGAACGATGCCGTGCGCTGGTACGTGTCCAAGGACAACCCCGACCAGCCGACCCCCGAAGCCGACCGCGCCGTCGCCGTGCTCAACATGCCGGCCCTCGGCCACGACGACTGGGTCTTCACCGGCGAGGCCCTGGCCCAGGCCTACCTGAGTCAGGACCAGCTCGGCCGCCCCGCCGTCGGCTTCCGCATGAAGCCCCACCGCGTCGGTGACTTCACCGACTTCACGGAGGAGCACATCAACCGCGGGATGTCGATCATCCTCAACGGCGTGATCGAGTCGACGGCCAACATCAACGGCGTCCTGCCCGGCTCCGGTCAGATCGAGGGCGAGTTCACGATCGACTACGTGAACACGCTGATCACCGTGCTGCGCACCGGCTCGCTCAAGCTCAAGCCGGACATCATCAGCGACGAGCGCGTCGGCGCGACCCTCGGCGAGGAGTACGTCCAGAAGGGCCTCTTCTCGTGCCTGCTCGCCATCGTGGCCGTGATCATCTTCATGGCGGTCTACTACCGACGCCTTGGGCTCTACGCGGGCGCCGCGCTGATCTCGACGCTCCTGATGATGATGGGTGCCCTGTCGTTCCTCGACGCCACCCTGACCCTTCCCGGCGTGGCCGGCATCATCCTGACGGTCGGCATGGCGGTCGACGCCAACATCCTGATCTTCGACCGTCTCCGCGAGGAGATGGACAAGGGCCGCAACATCAAGCAGGCCGCCAAGAACGGCTTCTCCCGCGCGGCGATCACCATCTTCGACGCCAACATCACGACCCTGATCACGGCGGCGATCCTCTACAACGTCGGCACCGGTCCCGTGAAGGGCTTCGCCGTCACGCTGATGGTCGGTGTGCTCACGTCGATGTTCTCGGCGCTCGTGATCACCAAGGTCATGGTGCACAACGCCCTCGAGAAGGGAATCAAGGAGATCAAGGTCGGCCAGTGGTTCGTCACCGCGAACTACGAGTTCATGGGCAAGGCCAAGGCCGTCATGGCTGGCTCGGTCCTGGCCATCATCGCCGGCCTGGCCCTGTTCGCCTCGATCCCTGACAAGACCAAGCTCTCGATCGACTTCCTCGGCGGCGCGACCATGCAGATCCGCACGGCCGAGCCCCAGCTGATCGACGACGTGCGCGAGCTCGTCGCCGCGATCCCCGGTGACATCGGCGGCTCCGAGGTCAAGCCGGTCCTCTCCGAGGCGGACGAGGGCGGCAAGTACACCGCCTTCCGCATCACCTTCAAGACCGACCAGCTCTCCGACGCGGACGCCGACGCCGGCACCTCGTTCAAGGAGGACATCAGCGAGTACCTCAGCAGCATCCTGTTGAGCGAGCCGATCCAGGTCGCCATCACCGACGGCACCGAGAACGCCGAGGTCCTCTTGTTCTTCGGCGAGAAGCACACCACCACCGAGGTCGCCGCGGTGCTCGAGAGCACCGACATCCGCGACGTGCAGGTCACCGAGTCCGGCACGGGCGCCTTCAAGGCCCACGGCCTGGTCTTCGGCGGCACCAACTCGATCGACCTCGCCGAGAAGGTCCGCAAGGCGCTCAACGATGCCGGTGGCTTCACCTTGGCCGAGCCCGTCCCGGACTACTCCGAGGTCGGCAGCCAGGTGGTCGGCGAGCTGCGCGACAAGGCCATCCTCGCGATCCTGATCAGCCTGTTCGCGATCGTGATGTACATCCGCGTGCGCTTCGCCGAGTACTCCTACGGCTTCGCCGCCGTGGCCGCCGTCATCCACGACGTGATGATCACCCTCGGCGTCCTCTCGATCTTCATGCTGACCGGCCTGGTGCAGGTCGAGATCAGCGTCGCGCTGATCGCGGCCTTCCTGACGATCATCGGCTACTCGCTCAACGACACGATCGTGCTCTTCGACCGTGTCCGCGAGAACCTGCCGCGTATGGATGACGACCTGGGCGTGATCCTCAACACGTCGATCAACCAGACGATGTCGCGCACGATCCTGACCTCGGTCACGACCCTGGTCGCGGTGCTGATCCTGTTCCTGTTCAACTTCGGGACCGGCAACGTGCTGGAGGGCTTCGCGCTCACCATGGTGATCGGCGTGGTCGTCGGTACCTACTCGTCGGTGTTCATCGCCAGCCCGGTGCTGTTGGTCCTCGAGAAGCGCGCCGCGAAGAAGCGCGCTGCGGTCTCTAGCCAGCCCGCGACCGCCAGCTGATCCCGAGCTCGACTTGGCAGCTAGCTCCCATCGAGGCCCGCGGATCCTTTACGGATTCGCGGGCCTCGTGCTCGTCGTGGTGCTCGCCTGGTACGCGGGTGAGCTGCTCTTGGATCAGTCCCGCAGCCAGCACGCGAGCGCCATGGACCTGCTCGGCGACGGCGGGAGCAAGCCCACCGAGGTGGACCAGCTTGCCGACCAGCCGGCCCCCGGCTGGGGTCGTGTGATCCTCGGCGCGCCCTCGGGGGCCCCGCGCCGCGAGCGCCCCGAGCCGGAGTCCGGCGGCCTGCCCGACGGCGGGCAAGGCGACCGCTCGACCAACCAGCCCGGGGACCCACCCGGGGACCTGGGTCCCGGGGTCGAGGCTCCGCCCCCCGTCGTCCAGCCGCCCCCCCGCTGGCCCGCCGACCTCGAGCTCACCGTGCGCCCGGGCCAGTCCCTCTCGAAGATCGTCGCCCAGTCCTACGGGCGCTCGACCGACGACCTGGTCCAGCGCCTCGCCACCTACAACGGCCTCTCGAACCCCGACCGCCTGCGCGCCGGCCAGGCCCTGCGGGTGCCGGTGCGCGAGAAGCTGCTGGCCTCGACCCCCGAGCTGTGAGGGCCGAGGTCTTGCTGGCCTAGCCCGGTAGTCGAGGCCAAAGAGAAGGGGCGGGCCCAGCGCAGTCCAGCTGCACTCGACCTGCCCCCAGGGTTGAGCCAGGGGCCGGCTCACCATGCCAGCCCCTGTCCCCCACTACAGCGTGGTCGCCGTGACCGCGTTGGTCGCGGTGAAGCCCACAGGGCCAGTCGCGTCAAAGACCCAGGCCTGCCAATAGGTCGGCGTGCCGGGCAGGACGCCCACCGGCCAGTCGAAGCCGAGGGCGGCCTCGCCCGCGGCGTCGGAGAGCTGTGGCGCGAAGAGGAAGTCCGGGGACGGCGCGAGGATGCCGCCGAGGAAGGGGATGTCGATCTTGGCCGCGCCGGCGACGATCACCAGCGGCGTGGCGACCGGCATGTTGGCGGCGCGCAGCTCGACGCGGCCGGCGCCCTCGAGCTCGCCGAAGCCCTCGAGGGTCGGCGCCTTGCCCGAGCCGCCGGCCAGGCCACCACCGAGGTTCGCCCAGGGCGTCAGCGGCTCGAGCAGGAAGGCGTGGAAGAGGCCGCCGACCACGGCCGTTCCGGCGATCGCGCCGGCCTCGTTGACCTCGCGCGCCTCGAAGAGGTGGGCGCTGACGCCGCTCGGCAGGTGGTCGTTGAGGTCGCGCATCGTCGAGCCGTCGAAGGTGATCGCGCTGCTCTCGAAGGGCGGCGAGTCCATGTAGGTGCGCCCGACCGCGAAGCCGGACTCGTTGACGTCGTGCAGCTCGCCCAGGTTGTGACCCGGAAGCAGGCCCACGTCGGTGGCGGACTTGGCGCCGGGGGCCCAGTAGGCGGGATGCCAGCTGCCCGAGGGGAAGGCCTGCAGACCGACCTTGTGCCCGGCCGTGCTCACGTCATAGGCCTCGGCGTTCTGCCAGGGCGAGTCCGTGCCGCCGATCGTCGACCACTTGCCGTCGTACAGGACCGCGTCGTTGGGCGAGAACAGGTTCCAGGCGAAACCCGCCAGGTGGCCGAGCTCGTTGATGCCGTAGGCGCGGTTGTAGCTGTCCCCCTGGGTGGAGCCGAGGTTCATCGGCGCGCCAGCCTGCCAGCGCACGGCGCGATCGGCCGAGACGCTCGGATCGTAGGCGTGGCCCGCGATGTCGCCGGAGTTGTTGATGTCGTGGGCGAAGCTGGTGCCGTTGCCCAGGTCCGCCAGGGCCACCGGGCCGGGACCGGTCCAAGTCACCCCGTGGTAGGTGCCCGAACCGTGGATCACGTTGGACTCCGAGGTGCCGACGATCTGGCCGAGGTCGTTGATCGCACGCGCGGTGCTCTCCTCGTCCCCCGCCAGGGTGCCGAGGTCGGTCATGGTGCCGTCTTGCCATAGGAAGGCTCGACGGCAGGGCGTGCCGTTCATGGTCGTGCAGCCAGGGATCGTGGACCAGCCGACGACAGCGCCGGCGTCGTTGAGCCCGAAGGCAGCCGACTCGGCGCCACCGAGGGTGCCGAGGTCGGTGAAGCGGTAGGGAGGATCGCTGGGGGCCAGCCCGAGGGCGGCCGGCGCGAGGATCGGGAGCAGGAACAGGAGCGGGTTGGGAAGGGTCTTCATGGTGCTGGTTGGTTGGTTTGCGAGGGACGGGAACAGCTAGTAGCCTCCCATCGACCGGTTATGCTATTTATAGCAAACAAATAGCAGCAAGTGGCCCTCGGGATCCGGGTTCCTCGGACTACCCTCAAGGAGCAGCCCCCCCCATGAACCCGCCACTCTCCTCCGCGACCCCCGCAACCGACCTCGAGCTGCGCATGCGCCAGGTCGGCCAGGACCTCTCCGCGAGCCTGGGAGCCCTGCTCGAGGTGCTGCCGGGGGCCCCGCACCGCCCCAACCCCCTCGCCAAGCTGCTCGGTGTGAACCGGGCGGTCTCGAGCCGGCTGCTGACCGCCACGGCCAAGGCCGACCCCCTCGAGGTCCTGCACCTGATCCCTGGCCCCGAGCCCCTGCGCAAGGTCGTCGCCGGCGCCGACCTCGCGCAGCACGCAGACCTGAAGGCCGCCGCGGCGACTGCGATCGACGCCTTCGCGAGCCTGATCGAGGAGGAGGCCGGCACCCGCCCCGCCCTCGACGCCCTGATCTGCCCACACCTGCCCGGGGCCGCCGCGAAGCTCGAGCTCGCCAGCCGCTACTCCATCTACAAGGGGGTCAGCCAGCTCAAGGGCGTGCAAGGTGAGCTCTGGGTCGGCGCCGCCGTCGTGACCCCGTCCTCCGAGTCGCCGGACCGGCTCGACCTGACCTGGCTCAACGGGGCCCACGCGATGCAGCGCCTGCGACCCGGCGTGGACGTGCGCTTCAGCTACCGCTTCGAGCGCGACGGAGCCCAGGACACCTCCCCCACCGAGGAGCCCCAGCCGGCCATGGGCGTGCTGCCCCTAGAGCAGTTCTGCATCCATCCGATGGCGCGCCTCGAGACGCACCGCGCGGGCGAGGCGATCCACTACACCCTGCCCGACGACCTGCTCGGGCCCAAGGCCAAGACCGACCTATTCGTCGTCGACCACCACCCCGCCTCGATGCGCCGGTATGCCGACCCCGCGGCCCTCGCCGAGGGCCGCGCCCGCACCGGCCTGTTCGTCGAGCCCGCGATCCCGGTCGCGCGCCTGGTCTTCGACGTGATCCTGCACGAGGACGCCTTCCCCGGTGCCGAGCCCGAGCTCTTCTTCTACGACACCGGCTACGACGGCATCGCCAACGTCAACGACCCGACGCGCGACCTCGATCGGGTGCGGATGGTGGCGCATCCGGAGCTGCTCGGCCATGGGCTCGGGCGCTTCGGCTCGGGCGAGCTGTCGACCTACGGACCGATGCTCGAGCACCTCGCCGAGCGCTTCGGCTGGGAGACGGCGCGCCTGCGCGGCTACCGGCTGAACCTGCAGTACCCGGTGTACGGCTGGCAGGTCAGCATGGCCTTCCAGCAGCCGCCGGCCCCCTAGCAGCTAGTCGCCACCAGCCGGCTCACGCCAGCGGACCTCGAGGGCCGGCGTCGCCGCCTGGCCCGGCTGCCAGCTTGCCTCCAGGGGCTCGTAGGCCGGCTCGTCGAGCCGCACGGTCACGCGCACCTCGCGCCAGGCGTCCTGGAGGCTGCGCCCGGTCCCCTCGCCGAAGGCCACCGTGTCGGCCTCCAGCACGAGCCCACCCAGGACCTTGGCCCCGTCGCTCCCGACCGGCAGGACCAACGCCGAGGCCAGGTCCTGCTTGGAGAAGAGCACCGTCGCGAACTCCCGATGTCCGCGCGGCCGCAGGGTGACCTCGCAGCCCTCCGCGTCACCGCCCGATGCCCGCCGCAGGCCGAAGCGGTGGTTGCGACCGATGCCGCGGCTGTCCTGCTCGATCGGACCGAGCAGGAGTCCGAAGGCGTCCCGCTCGAGCTCGCGCCACGACCGATGGGTGGATCGGATCCAGCCCCGCCCACCGACCGACCCGCCCATGCCAAGGATCCAGCCCTCGGGCTCCTTCTCGCGGCGCTCCCTCGCCCAGCTCGGCCGGTCCCCAGCCGTGCTGGAGTAGTCCCAGCCCCTCGCCTCGCGCTCGAGGGTCTCGGCCACCGGCGTGCCGCCGAGGTCCAGCACCTCGAGCCACAGCTCCTCCTTGGCCACCGACACCACAGGCCAGATGTGGACCTGCTTCGCATCCACGAGCTCGAACGCCGGCGGCATGGCCGAGCGCGCGCGGGCGGCGCTGGCGTAGGCGCGGTAGAGCCCGGGCTCGAGGTCCTCCAGCACCACCACGCCGTCCTCGGCGCGGCCCTCGAAGACGCGCTGGTCCCCCGCCGTCCAGGTGGCGTCCTCCGCGAGGCCTAGCTGCCAGACCTGGACCTGGCCCGCCACCGGCGCGCCGCTCAGATGGTCGACGAAGCGCAGCTCGAGGCGGCAGGACTCGATCGCGGCCGGCTGCCGGATCGAGGCCTCGGGCTCGGGTCCGCTCGCGTCGGCCGGGGACAGGTGGGTGCCGCCGAGCTCGTCCGCCAGGGCGTCCGGCAGGGCCCGCTGCTCTGGAACGGCCCGGCCCCTGGGCTCGGGCCCGTCGACCTCGCGCTCGCCCCCCGCGCCCCCGGTGGCCCACCAGGTGAGCAGCGCGAGCCCGAGGACCGCCGATCCGAGCAGCAGGAGGTTGCGCATGGAGGTTCGAACGCCAATCACCGCCTCGGGTTCAGAACGACTGGTCGAGCAGCACGAGGGTCGTCGGGCTGGCGAGCCAGAGTCCGCCCGCGACGTCGAAGAACACGCCCTGGGTGTAGAGGGTCATGCCCTCGACGCCGGCCGGCAGGTTCGGGATCGGCAGCTGGGCCTGGACGGTGCCGCCGACCGGCAGGGCCTTGGCGGCCACGATCGACGGGGCGATCAGCGGCAGGCTGATCAGCTGGGTGCCGCTCCAGGGCAGGCTGCCGACGTGGGCGGGCCCGGCCGAGAGCAGCAGGAGACCGAGGTCGCCGGCCTCGCCCGAGAAGGACAGGTTGAGGGTCCCGAGCTCGCGCACCGGCGCGTTCGAGCCCACGTCGCGGCTGTCCCCACCAAGCGCATGGTAGGAAGCGCCGGCGCCAACGGAGATGGCCTGCCCGTCGCTACCGAAGATCCCGCAGCTGCCCTTCTGCCCCCAGACGTAGCTGTTGTCGAGCAGGGTCGCGATGGTGCCCACGTCCTCGAGCCGCACCCCGTCGCCGCCACTGCCCGCCACGAAGCAGAGCGCGTCGGTGGTGCCGTTCGCGCCGGAGAAGGCCGAGCCCGCGCCATGCACGCGCGTGGCCTGCAGCGGGTGGGCTGGGTCCGCGCGGGCGAAGAGCCCGTGTCCTCCGGGCGCGCCGTCGCCGAGGTCGTCGCCGAAGGCGCCGAGCGCGCCGGAGACCTGGCACGCATGGAAGGAGACCACCGAGCCGGCGACCTCGGCACCATGCCCTCCGGCCGAATAGGGCCCGCCGGTCAAGGAGGCCGCGCCCTTGCCGCCCACGATCACGCAGCTGTGGAAGGCGAGGTCGCGCGCCACCTTGGCGAAGACGGCAGGCCGGCCAGGGAGCTCGCTCCCACCGCTAGCCCCATGGCCGAAGCTGCCGAAGATCCAGCAGCCCTCGACGCGCACGGCCCCGAGGCAGTCCTCGACACGCAGGCCGTTCTCGCGCAGCAGGATCGTGCTCTGGTCACCGACCAGGGTCAGGTTGCGCAGCACCACGTTCTGGCCCAGCTGCAGGTCGCGCACCTGAATCCCGCCGGCGACGACGACCCCCGCGCCGGTGTCGCCAACGATCGTGACCGCCTTGCCGACGATGTCGAAGGGCTGGTACATCCCCGAGCGCACCAGGATCGTGTCCCCATCGACCGCGACGTTCAGCGCGAACTGGATCTCTGCCCACGCCGAGCCCCCGCCGGGGTCCACGATGTGGACCTTGGCCAGGACCGGGGACTCCAGCGCCAGGGTGCAGAGGGCGAGCGCGATCAGGGAGCGGATGGTGTTCAGCATGGGGGCCTCCTCGGGGGTGGACCCCCACGGTAGCGCGGCCCCCTGGAGTCGAGGGGGAAATCGCCGCACTCCGCGGCGCGCGCCCCCCCAGCGGACGCTTACTCCTTGGTGCTGCCCATCCAACCCGGGCGGCCGTCGCTCTCGGGCTCGGCCTCGAGGACGCGCTCGCGGGCCGGGTCGAGCAGCTCGAACTCGACGTCGCAGCCGAGCTCGCCCTTGATCAGGCCCCAGGACTGCTCCGGGAGGCGCATCAAGAGCACCACCTTGCCTTCGTCGGTGTACTCCTCCTCCAGGCAGGTGCCCGCGCGACGCAGCTTGGCGACCAGCCCGCCGGCCGCCGCCGGCAGGGTCGCACGCACGAGGTTCGAGCGCAGGTCCAGGTGCGCCGCGACAGCTTCCTCGAAGCGATCCAGGCCCTTGCCGCTCTTGGCGGAGACGAAGACGGCCTCCTCCGCGCGGTTGTTGACCAGCAGCGGCAAGCTCTCGTCGTCGTCGAGCAGGTCGACCTTGTTGTAGACGATCATGTCGGCGAGGCGATGGTGCGAGAGGCTCTGGAGCACCTCGTCGACGGCGGCCATCTGCTCGGAGTGGTCGGGGTGCGACGCGTCCACGACATGCACCAAGAGGTCCACGTGCAGGGCCTCCTCGAGGGTCGCGTGGAAGGAGGCGACGAGGTGGTGCGGCAGGCGCTGCAGGAAGCCGACGGTGTCGGAGACGAGCACCTTGCGCCCGTCCGGGAGCTTCCACTTGCGCGTGCGCGTGTCGAGGGTCGCGAACAGCATGTCCGCGGCCAGCTCGTCCGCCCCGGTCAGGGCGTTCAGCAGGGTCGACTTGCCCGCGTTGGTGTAGCCGACGAGGCCGAGGGTGTAGCTATCCTCGCGGCTCTGGACCTGCCGGCGCTTGCGCTGCTCGATGGTCTTGAGCTCGCGCTTCATGTCGGTCAAGCGCTTGGTCAGGAGCCGCTGGTCGGTCTCGAGCTGCGTCTCACCCGGACCGCGCATGCCGATGCCGCCCTGCTGGCGCTCGAGGTGCGTCCACATGCGACGCAGGCGTGGGATCAGGTACTCGATCTGGGCCAGCTCGACCTGCAGCCGCGACTGGCGCGTCTGCACGCGGCGCGCGAAGATGTCGAGGATCACCTCGGAGCGGTCGATCACCCGAACGCAGAAGAGCTTCTCGAGGTTGCGCACCTGGGCCGGCGTCAGGTCGTTGTCCACCATGACCGCATCGGGCTTGAGCTGCTCGACCAGCGCGGCGATCTCCTCGGCCTTGCCGCGGCCCATCAGGGTCGCCGGGCTGGCCTTGCTGCGGTGCTGGACGACACCCGGGCCGACGACGACCGCACCGGAGGCCTCGCACAGACCGCGCGCCTCGGTCAGGTCACCTTCGTGCTCGACAGCCTGGCCGTCGAAGATCACGCCGCAGACCAGCACGCGCTCCTTCGGCTTGTGGGTGGAATGGGGTCCTTTACTCATGCGCAGGGCTCTCCGAGCCCACAGCGCTCGAGGTCCACGCCGACGATGCGGCCAGCCTCGATGCGCGGTGTCAGGACGGAGTGAGCCAGCCACTCGGCGCGCTCCTCCGGGTGATCGTGGCGGAAGTGCACGCCGCGGCTCTCGGTGCGGGCGGCTGCGCCGAGGGCGACGAGCCGGGCGACCGTGAGCATGTTCAGCACCTCGAACGACCGCGCGCGTGGCGGCGTCAGGTCTTGGATGGCCCGCGACCAGAGCTCGATCTTCTCGATCGCGTCGGCCATCGGGGCCTCCTCGCGCTCGATACCGAGCTGGCGCCACATCAAGGACTTCAGCGAGTAGGTCACGTCCTCGAGGTTCACGCCGATGCCGAGCATCTCGTTGCCTTCGAGGGGCGGGCCCGAGGGGTTGAGGTGGGGCGGACGGACGGCCGTGGCGGCCGCGGCGAGGCCAGCTCGATGGCCGAGCACTAGGGCCTCGAGCAGGGAGTTCGAGCCCATGCGATTCGCGCCGTGCAAGCCAGAGCTCGCGCACTCCCCGGCGGCGTACAGCCCGGGGACCGAGGTCAAGCCGTTCAGGTCGGTGACCAGGCCCCCAATCATGTAGTGGGCGCCGGGTCGCACGGGCACGGGGTCGGTCGCGATGTCGATCCCGAACAGACCGCAGGTGCGGCTGACCACGGGAAAGAGCGCGTGCGGGTCGCCCTTCACCCGGGACAGGTCGAGGTAGACGCTGGTGTCTTCGGTGGCGACCATGCGCCGGAAGCAGGCCCTGCTGACGATGTCCCGCGGCGCTAGCTCGGCGTCGGGATGGAAGCTGGGCATGAAGCGCTCGCCGAAGCGGTCGACGAGTCGGCCACCGGCACCGCGCACGATCTCGCTGATCAGCACGCGGGCAGCGCCGGCGATGTAGAGGCAGGTCGGGTGGAACTGGAAGAACTCCATGTCCCGCACCTGGGCACCGGCCCGCAGCCCGAGCGCGATGCCGTCCCCGGTCGCGTTCTCGGGGTTGGTGGTCTCGCGGTAGAGCTGACCGGCCCCCCCGGTCGCTAGGAGCACATTCCCCGCGGAGAAGGCCACCCGTGGCATGGGCGTGCCTGGCTCGAAGGACTGGCCGCCGCCGTCCTCACGCAGAGCGATCACTCCCTCGACCTGGCCCTCGTCCCCGCGCAGGAGGTCGACGACGAAGTGGCCGGGGAAGACGCTGATGTTGGGATGCGCGCGCACCGCAGCGGTCAGGCTGTCCTGGATCACGACTCCCGTCGCGTCACCGGCGTGAAAGATGCGCGCTCGGCTGTGGCCACCCTCGCGGGTCAGGTGCAGGCTGCCATCGACCTCGGTGTCGAAGCGCGCGCCGAGGTCCTTGAGGCGCTGGACCGCATCCGGGCCGCCACGCACCACGGCTTCGACGGCCTCGGCCTCCGACAGGCCGCAGCCCACGGCGAGGGTGTCCTGGACGTGCAGCTCGAAGGAGTCGTCGGCCCCGAGAACCGTGGCCATGCCGCCCTTGGCCCACCAGGTGTTCGTCATGCCTAGCTGGCGCTTGAGCAGGATCGCGACCGAAGCCCCCGCCTGCGCCGCCGCGAGGGCAGCAGCAGCGCCAGCTGCGCCGGCACCGACCACCACGAGGTCGAAGCGGAAGACGGGCACCCGTCGCGGGTCGAACCCCTGGAGGCGCTGCTCGAGGGTCGTGTTGAAGTCGATGTGCAAGGGCGATGGGCGTACGGCCCTCATTCTAGCGAGGCCCCATGGGAGCGACGTCGACCAAGTCTTGCCAAGGCCCCACTTGTCACCCATCGAGCCGAACCGCGGGCGCCCGGAAGGGCCCTCCCAAGCGCGCCGTGGACAACCCAAGGGCGATCCCGGTAGCAGTCCGCATGGGCCCCTACTGGAGTTCGATCCCCTGCCAAGGAGCAGCTAGAACCCGCGCGCGACCTCTCGAGGTTCCGACTTGCAGCCGATCCTAAACCTCAGGGAACCGAACAAAGACCCAACGGCATGATCCCGGGCAACCACCCAGCGGGGACTAGACGGATCCTCCCATTCCATGGAGTTCCCCAGCCACCTAGGCTGCTCCGCTACTGGACCGACGGGCGTGCGCCCCTAACATCCCCCAACCAAAAACGCTTGACACCCGAACAGATCCCGACCAGGATTAGGGCGACGTTCGGGTTTTCAGCCCAAGCCCCTTGCACCCCAGCCATCCACGGAGGCACCATGAAGCGCATGATCCAAGAAGTGAGCACCGAGGCCCTTTCCTACGCCTTCTTCGCTGTGCTCGCCGCTGCGACCTTCCTGATCTGATCCCACCCTGGCGATCGTCCCAGAACCTCCCAGCCCCCCAACCATGAGTCGCGTCCCCCTCACTCGCCGCCAGTCCGAGATCCTGGACTTCATTCGCGAGTACCTCGACAACCAGGGCATCAGCCCCACCCTCGAGGAGATCGCCAAGGCCTTCGGGGTCAGCCGCGTCACGATCTTCGGCCACATCGGCGAGCTCGAGCGCAAGGGCCTACTGACGCGGCCCGCCAAGGGCACGAGCCGGGGCATCGTCCTGTCCGACGAGAGCCCTGAGACCTTGGCCTCCACGCCCCAGTCGAGCTCGGCCCTTCCAATCCTGGGCACGATCGCGGCCGGAAACCCCATCTCCGCCATCGAGGACGGGGGCAGCTTCACCTTCGAAGACATGCTGCCTCCCCACGCGGATGTCTACGTCCTCAAGGTGCAAGGCAACTCGATGATCGAAGACGCCATCTGCGATGGAGACATGGTCGTCGTCGAGCGCCGCCAGGACGCCCACAATGGAGAGACGGTCGTGGCCGTGCTCCCCGACAACGAGGCGACTCTAAAGCGCTTCTACCGCGAGCCGAACCGCATTCGACTGCAGCCCGCCAACTCCGAGATGCAGCCCATCTACGTTAAGGAGGTCGAGGTGCACGGCGTCGTGATCGGTGTCATTCGCTCCCTCAACTGAGCCAACTAGGAACGAAAGAAGGGGCCCGTTGACCGACGTCAACGGGCCCCTGCTTTCGTTGCTAGCCAAGCATCCCG
>JARGPD010000062.1 GCA_029212845.1 Planctomycetota bacterium | reverse complement strand
TCGACCTGGCCGAACTCGCGGCTGTCGCTGGAGCGCGGGCGGTTGTCGCCCAGGACGAAGAAGCTGCCTTCGTCGACCCTCGTGCTGAGGAAGGCCGAGGGGTCGATGTTCTGGACGTAGGGCTCGTCGATCAGCTCGCCGTTGACCCACAGGCGGCCGCCGCCGAGCACGACGCGGTCCCCGGGCAGGCCGATCACGCGCTTGACGTAGTCGACCGTCGGGTCCAGCGGGTAGCGCAGGACCGCGACGTCGCCGCGCTCGTAGCCGAACAGGTCGGTCCAGGGCTCGACCAGGATCCGATCGCCGTCCTGGAGACCGGGCATCATCGAGCTGCCGCGCACGACCGGCGTGTGGAAGGTCAGGGTGTAGACCGCGAGCAGGAAGAGGCCGGCGCGCATGCCCCTCATCCAGCCACTCGAGGCACGCCGCAGCCTGGCGCGGAGGCCGCGCGGCGCTTGGGGGGTCGAGGAGTTCGTCACAGGAACCCTATCGGGGTCTCGCCGGAGTGACCTTTATCCCTTTACAGGGTCCCTCCGACTCTTGATCCTCGGGTCCATGAGCAAGGCCTCCGACAGCGCCGGTCCCGGGAACTGGCACCCCTCCTCGAGCTCGATCCTGAGGACCTCCGGGGCCCTGTTCGTCGCGATCGCCCTCTCGGACGCCATCGCGCCCCCCGAGATCCCGATCAGCGTGCTGTACGTCATGCCGATCCTGATCACGGTCTGGCTCAAGAGCCGTCGCACCCTGCACCTAGCCGCGAGCGTCGCCAGCGTCCTGACCATCGCCCTCGCGATCTTCGGCGAGTCCGGCGACCTCGGCGGCTTCTTGACCACCGTCGCCGCCAGCGTGACGCTCTTCGCGATCTGGACGACCTGGCACATGGGCCGCAGCTGGCTGACCCTGGGCGAGGACCTCGAGATGAGCCAGGCGGTGCGCACCCAGACGATCCTCAACCTGGCCGAGGGCGTCGTCACCGTCGACAGCGACGAGCGCGTGCTGATGATCAACCCCGCCGCCGAGGAGATGACCGGCTGGCGCGCCGACGAGGCCGTGGGCCGCCCGGTGAAGGAGGTCGTGCGCCGCGAGAAGGACGTCATGCTGGTGCCCGAGGACATCGTCGCCCCGGGCATGGGCGAGGTGCTGGTGTCGCGCGCCGGCGAGACGCGCCCGGTCGAGGTCACCGAGGCCGAGCTGCCCGGTGGCTACGTGCTGGTCCTGCGCGACGCCGCCGAGCAGCGCGACCGCGAGGGCGCGATGCTGCGGCTCGCCTACCGCGACCGCCTGACCGGCCTGCCCAACCGCGCCTCCTTGCTGGACCGGCTCGACCTCGAGCTGGCCCACACGCGCCGCCACGGGACGCAGCTCGGGATGCTGTTCCTCGACCTCGACGGGCTGAAGCAGGTCAACGACGAGCTCGGCCACGGCGCCGGTGACGCGCTCCTGGTCGGCTTCGCCGAGCGCCTGCGGTCGGTGCTGCGCGAGGGCGACACGGTCGCGCGCCTAGGCGGCGACGAGTTCACCGTGCTGCTGCCCGGCCTCGAGGATGCCAGCAGCGCCAACCTGGTGGCCGAGAAGATCCTCGCGGCCCTCCTGCGCCCGATCCTGCACGAGGGCACCGGCCTGCAGGCCAGCGCCAGCATCGGACTGGCGCTCTTCCCCGCGGACGCCAGCGACGGCGAGCAGCTGCTCGAGCGTGCCGACGCCGCCATGTACCACGCGAAGGAGACCGGCGGCTGCAGGTGGGAGCGCTGGACCGAAGAGCCCGTGAAGGAGCTGACGCCCTTCGCGCCGGCCCCGCCGAGCGCAGGCACGCGAACGCTCGAGCACGAGGACGGGCCTTCGGAGCCTACGCGCTCCTGAGCCGTGCTCGGGAACCCGGCCTGCTAAGCCAGCAGCACCCCGGCGACCCCCGCGAAGCCGATCAGCGTCCCGACCAGCGAGAGGGGACCGTGGCGCGCGCCGAAGAAGCGCCCGAGGGGCAGGATGAACAGCGGCGAGGTCGCCAGCACGAGGGCGGCGATGTGCGGCGGCGCGCCGCGGACTGCGGTGCTGTGCAGCGGCAGGGAGAGGATCGTTGCGACGATCGTCGGGACCAGCAGCATGCGCATCAGGAGCGGCGTGCGCAGCGGGCGCGTGAGCTCGGAGAGCTCGGCGACGATGCCCCGAGCGCCGGGCAAGAGGCCGGCGAAGGCGCCGATCACGAGCGCCGAGAGGATGCCGCCGATCAGCCTGGCGATGGTGCCGGGGAGCACGCCCACGGCCTCGAATGCTGACGAGGCCGCGACGATGCCGAGGGCCTGGCTGAGGGCCGAGCCGAAGGCGTACAAGAGGCCGAGGGCGCGCTCCTTCGGGTCCCTCGCCGGGCCCGCGTCCGAGCTGCGCCCGGCCGGGTCCAGGACGACCAGGCTGATGCCGGACAGGACGACCACCATCCAGAACCAGGTCGCAGCGCCGGCGGTCTCGCCGAGGAACAGCCAGCCGAGCAGCCCTGTGAGGATCGGGATCAGGTTGCCGACCATCGCGGTGACCTGCACGCCAGCCTTGGGGAAGGCCGCGAAGTACAGGGAGTCCCCGATCGCGAAGCCGATCACCCCGGACAGGAACAGCCACCAGAAGGCGCCGACGCCGGGCAGGGCTCCGCCTCCCCCGAGCCCCATCACGAGCAGCAGCACCGCACAGCACAGGCTGTTCTTGAACAGGTTCATGCCCGCCGCGCTGGGGGGCGCGACGCTGCTGCCGACGCCCGCGGGGGGCCGCGCTTGGACCCGATCGAACAAGAGGCAGCCGAGGCCCCACAAGAAGGCGGAGCCCAGGCCCGCGGCGGCCGCAAGGAGGACCGTGGAGTCGAGGCTGCTGAGGATCATCGCGGGATTCTAGGTGCCCGCTCCGTCCGGAGGACCGGCCGTCCAAGGGAGAACGCCAGGAACGTGGTCGCACCACGCTCCCGGCGTCCTGTGTTCGACGCGCAGGCTAGGCCTTGGTCAGGCGCCCAGGCGCCCGTCGCTGCCAGGGGTCGGGCAGGGGTAGGCCGACTCGGGCTTGACCTCGCAAAAATGCGTCAGGTCGCGCAGGGTCGTGCTGGCCAGCAGCGCCAGGTACTCGTCGGAGGTCCGCTTCCAGTAGTGGTGCAGGGGGCACGCGCGCTCGTCGGAGCACTCGTCCTGGCCCAGGAGGCACTTGCGGATCTTGCCCAGGTGCTCCTCCGCGTCGACGATGTCGTAGAGCGAGATGTCCGAGGCGGCCTTGCCGTCGGCCAGCTTGAAGCCGCCGCTGCGTCCGCGCTGGCTCTTGATCAAGCCACGGGTCACGAGGGGCTGCAGGATCTTCGCGAGGAAGGGGGCCGGGACGCCGAGCTTCTCGGCCATGTCGCGGGCGAGGTAGAAGCCGGAGTCCGAGTCCTGCTGGGCCAAGAAGGTCAGTGCGCGGATCGCGTACTCGCTGGCTCGGGAGATCATGCGGGGTCCAGGAGGGGGGGACGGGGTGGTGCTGCGCGCCTGGAATCGGTCCGGAAGAGGCGCTTCGGGATATCAAACTCAAAAGTACAAACATCTCCCCATAGAAACCTATTGGAAGCGCGGAATTCCGGGCGGTCCCGGGCGCCGCAGCGGGGCTCCCCGGCCCCAAGCATCCGGCCCCGTGCCCCCCCAGTGCCCCTTCCGGGCCGTTCCGCCCCGCCCCTGGCCCATCTTCGGGGCCCCAGGCCTGCCCCACGACCCCCGCGCCCCAGCGGCCCTCGAGCAGCAGCCAAGCCAGCCCATGGAACGCGAAGCGGGGGCTCTCCAACGATGTGGAGAGCCCCCGCTCCGATTCCTTGACGACGTGGCTTAGCCGCGGGTCTTCTTGTCGTTGGCGCGGGCCTTGGCCCGGGCAGCGCCGGAGCCCATGCCCATCTTGCGAACGCGACGCTTGCCGCGGCAGGGTCCACCAGTCTTGATCTGAGTCTTGGCCATGATGTCCTCTATTCGCCCGTTGGGCGTCCTGGGGCGCGTCCGGCGGTCCATCCGCCATCCGTCGCCCGGGGTTGATCGAAAATCGAGCGCGCCAGCATAGCGAGCCGGCCGGCCCGCGTCAATCGCTCTTCGAATCCAGCTTGGCGCCCGGCACGAAGGGCTTCGGCTGGCGGCCTTCGGGGCCGAGGATGCGGTCGAGGCGCACCCCGGTAGCGAGCCCACCGGGCCCCTTGGGACCGAGCTCGGTCAGGTCCAGCTCGCGCTCGAGGTTCGGGTTGCCGTCAAGCTGGTCGACCTCGCCGGTGTACAGCGGCCGCGTCGCCACGTGGGTCACGCCCGCGTCGAACAGGTACACGATGCCCTGGCCGTGCAGGCGGAAGCGCTCGAAGAAGCCCTTCTTGACCGCCGGATTCGGGGTGTGGTCGGGGTGACCCACGAAGACGCGCACGCCTGCGAGCCAGGGCAGGAGCGGCGCCAGGCGGCGCTGGTCGGTCGCCACCACGGGCGAGCTCTGGTCCAGGTCCAGACCGCTGCGCGCCGCCTCCAGGTGGTCGACGAGGGCCGCGGTGTCCGAGCTCATCCAAAGGTGCGTGAGGCGGCGCTCCAGCCCCTCGTTCAGCTCGGCCATGCGGAAGCCGACGCCGACCAGGCTGGCGACGAGCAGCGTGCCCCCCACCGCGGCGACGGGCAGCCTGCGCCGGGCGGCGAGGGCCTCGACCGACAGCAGGGCCAGGAGCAGCCAGGCGAGGGCCATGGGCAGGAAGGCCTCGACCTCCCATGGGATCAGGGGCGCGCCGTTGGTCAGGGCGGTGCCGGCCAGGATCCACAGGCCGACGACCAGGAGCGGCGCGGCGGTGGCGCGCTCGCCGGCGAGGCGGCGCAGGGCGAAGGGCGTGGCGACGAGGGCGACCGGCAGGCCGAGGCCGAGGAACATGGCCTGCTCGAGCAGCGGCGGGGAGAGGTGCAGGACGTCGAGGCCGCTGAAGACCGAGCCGCCCTTGAGCAGCAGCATCTGGTGCACGAGCAGCGGCAGGGCCGGCAGGCCGATGCACAGGCCGAGGCCGAGCGAGCACAGGAGCGCGCGCGGCAGCGAGGGGGCCTCGTCGCCGGGAGCCCCGCCAGCGCCGAACCCCAGCCGCACGACGCGCAGGGCCATCAGCCCGGCGACCGCGAAGGCCGCCACCGGCGCGGTGTAAGGTCGCGCCGACGCCAGGCCTAGGAAGCACAGGCCGCCGACCAGCGCCACGCCGACGCGGCGCCCGCCGAAGTTCGGCAGGCTGCCGGCGAGGCCGAGGTCGCGCTCGCCCGTCCGGGCCTCCTGCTCATCGAGGCGCAGGACCGCGAGCGCCGCCGCGAGCACGCCGCACAGGAAGGCCAGCTCCAGCACCAAGTGCGGCACCCCGAGCAGCACCGACGCGTAGCCGAAGCCGAGGCCGCTGACCTCGGAGTGCCCGCCATCCATCCAGGTGCGCAGGGACGCGCCGAAGGCGCTGGTGCGCCCGACCCACTCGACGACCCAGTAGAGGTTCACGAAGCACAGGCCACAAGCCACGGCCAAGCCCCGCGCGAGGCGCGTGGCGAACAGCTCCGACGCCAGCCAGGCCAGGGTCAGGGCCCACAGGATCGCCGCGATGATGCGGTCGGCATGGAAGACGAAGGCGGCCTCGTCCGCGGGACCGACCATGCGGCCGAGCTTGCCGATCAGCCACTCCCACGGCCGCGCCTGGGCGCCCTCGTGGGGCTCGCTGGTCTGGTTGTTGTGCACGAACAGCCCACCGCCGTCGAGCACCTCGCGCGCGAAGGACCCATAGATGCCGCCCATCGACACGTGCAGGTTGTCGGCCAGGATGCCGACGAAGCGGCCGTCGTCGTGGTGCGTCTCGGCCGACCGGTAGGCCAGGCTCGAGGCCACGAGCACGACCAGCGCCGCGACGCAGGCCAGGATCAGGTCGAAGCGGCCGGGGCCGCGCTCGTGCTTCACCCGTCCTTCCCGGGCGCGGTGTCCTCGGTCGGCTTGGGCTGCTGCTTGGGCGGCGCGCCGTGGCCGTGGTCGTCCCCCATGTAGCCCATGGCGTCCAAGGCCTCGCGCTGCTCCTGGGTCAGGGTCGAGTCGAGGCGCAGGATCGGGTCGGTCTCCGCCTGCCAGGCGCTCATGCGCTCGGTGAGCGCGTCGAAGCGCGCGCGCACCTCGGCGGACCAGGCGTCCTGGTCGCCAAGGATGTCCTCGGCAACGGCCGGGCCGCCGTCCATCAGGTAGAAGCCGGCCGGGCGCTCGGGTGCGGTCTCGACGATGTACTTCGAGTCGCCGTAGCGCGCGGCCATCTGGTCATAGAAGCCCTCGGGCGCGAAGGTCTCGTGGACCATGAAGCGCAGGCGCTGCTGGTCGGCCGGCAGCTCGGCCAGCGGCTCGAGGAAGTCGGGCGAGAGCAGCGGCTTCGCGCCGCTGTCGTAGCCCCACTGGCCGCCGATGCCGGAGTACTCGGCGAAGGTCGGCGAGACGTCGGGGGTGAAGGCCGGGTAGTCGATGATGCCCGTCTCGATTGCGCCCGAGGACGAGTGCACGATGAAGGGCACCAGCAGCATCTCCTCGTGCAGGTAGCCCGTGTGCCCGATGTAGGACTCGCGCTCGGCGAGGTGCTCGCCGTGGTCGGCGGTCAGGATCGTGAGCCGCTCACGCTCGGTGGCGGGCCGGTCGAGCAGCATCCGAAAGAGCGGCGCGAGGGCGTTGTCGGTCAGCTCCACGTCGCCGCGGTACAGGCCACGCACGATCGGGATCTCCTTGTCGTAGGTCTTCGACGGGTCGAGGAAGACCTCCTCGCGCAGGTAGTCGGGGATCTTGCCAGCCAGGTCGCCGAGGTGCTTGCGCTCGAGCTCGGGCCCCGGGTCGTAGGGCGCGTGGGGGTCGAACAGGTGGATCCACACGAAGGTCGGCGCGTCCTTGTCGTGGCCCTCGAGCCACTTCATCGCGCGCTTCACGACCTCGAAGCCGTCGCGCCCGGGCTGGCCGAGCTTGGGGTAGTCGTAGACGTCGAAGCCGCGCTCGAAGCCGGGCTTGCCGGCCAGGAAGGTCGGCAGGAAGGCGGCCGTGTCGTAGCCGGCCTCGTCGAGCGCCATCACGATCGTGCGCACGTCCCCGGACAGGTCCATCGAGTTGTTCAAGGCGCCGTGGTGCCGCGGCAGCTTGCCGGTCAACATCGAGCCGAGGCTCGCGGTCGTCAGCGGGATCGCCGTGTAGGCCGTGGCGTAGACCCGCGAGGCGTCCGCGAACTCGTCGAAGGCCGGCGTCTCGACCTGGGCGGGCCCATCAGGCCCGGCGTACAGGTCGCGGTAGGGCCCCATGTGGTCGGACCGCAGGGTGTCGACCGTGATCAGCATCAGATCGGGCTTGGGGCCCTTCGCCTTGGAGGGCCCGGGGGTCTCCGTGGAGCAACCGAACAGGAGTCCGGCCAGGGCTAGACCGGCGGCGAGGCGACGCGTAGGGACGACGGGGTTCATGGGCGGAGTCTACCCCCCACTCACGAAGGGGGCAATCCGAGTCGGGCTGGGCGCGTCCGCAATCCGGCCGAGCCCGCGGCGCCGCGTGCCACCCGTCGGCGGATTCGCGACTCCTCCGGTCCATGTCGGCCCCACCGAAACGACACGGAGCATGGCTCTAGGCTTGCCAGGCCGCGGACCGATATGGTCGGGTAGCGGCATGTCGAAGCTGCTCACCGGACCGCGCCTGGTCGTCGAGCGCGCGCCCATCCACAAGGACGCGCGCCGGGTCTTCGTCGGCGACCTGCAGGGCTGCCGGCGCGAGCTCGAGCAGCTGCTGGTCGACATCGACTTCCGGCCAGAGATCGATCGCCTGTACCCGGTCGGCGACCTGGTCAACCGCGGCCCCGACTCGCTCGGCACCCTGCGGCTCCTGCGCCAGCTCGACGCGCGGCCCGTGCTCGGCAACCACGACCTGCACCTGCTCGACGTGATCGCCGGGGACCGACGCCTCTCCAAGGGCGACACCCTGGACGAGGTGCTCGAGGCCTTCGACCGCGATGGCCTGATCGACTGGCTCGCCGCCCAGCCCCTCGTGCGTGTGCACCGCGACTGCTACCAGGTCCACGCCGGCCTGCACCCCAGCTGGACCAGCCGCGCGCGGCTCGAGGCGGCCCTGGCCAAGCGCCGTGGTCCCGCCGCGGAGCAGGCGATCGGCTTCTGCACGCGTGCACGCTACTGCGATGCTGAAGGCAACCTGCCCGACCGCCGCGTGGTCCGCGACGCCGACGGCAACCCGACGTCCCCGCGCTGGCTGCCCTGGTACAAGACCTACGACCCGTCCGGCCACGGCGGCCGCATCGTCGTCTACGGCCACTGGGCCGTGCTGGGACTGGTCGACCGCCGCTCGACCGTCGGCCTCGACTCGGGCTGCGTCTGGGGCGGCTGGATGACCGGCTACATCCCCGAGGAGAAGCGCCTCGTCTCGATCCGCGCCGAAGCTGCCTACGCCGGCAACTTCCGGCCGCGATAGCGGCCGAAACATCCAACGACTAATCCGATCCTAGCGACAGGACCAGCTTCGTCGGACTCTCAAAGCAGCTCGCTGAGGCTCTTGTTGAGCTCGCTGTTCTCGCGCTCCTTCTCGTAGCGGTCGAGCAGGTCGTCGAGGTTGCGGTCGCCGTCGTCGACGGGCTCGAGCTGCGTGTCTTCGCGGCGGCCCTTGAGGGCGTCGAGCACGTCCTTGATGTGGATCAGGCCTGGGTCGCCGGCGAAGGCGTAGCGGCGGTCCTTGCCCTCGAGGGTCTCGAGCAGGCCCTCGTCGCGCAGGGTGCGCAGGGCCTCCTCGAGGCTGCGCTCGGGCACGCCCATCTCCTTGGCCAGCTCGATCGCCGGGGGCAGGTCCTGGCCCTGCTTCCAAGCCCGGGCGAGGCGCACCAGGGCCCGCAGGCCGACGCGCTCGCGGAAGGACTGGTCCTCGTCGCGGCTGTTGGCGATGTGCAGGAAGGCCGGCTCGTTCTGGTGCGCGAAGGCCAGCTCGGCTCCGATCAGCACCGTGATCCAGGACACGTTGACCCACACCAGGAAGATCGGAATCGCGGCCAGGCCGGCATAGATCGCGTTGTAGTTGGCCATGCCGACCTGCAGCTCGCCGTAGGCGAACATCACGATCAGCCACAGGCCGCCGCCGAGGATGCCACCGAGCAATGCGGAGAAGAGCCGCACGCTCGTGTTGGGCATGAACAGGTAGATGAACGCGAAGCCGATCCAGGTCGCGAACAGCGAGCTGAAGCGCATGATCTCCTCGACCACCGGCCCGATGTGAAGGGCTTCGTTCACGCCGCCGAGGGCGTTCCCGCTCTTGACGGCGGTCATCGCCCCGGCCGCGGCGATCAGCAGGATCGGCACGACGACCAGGATCGAGAGGTAGTCGGACACCTTGCGCAGCAGCGAGCGCGGGCGCTCGACGCCCCAGATCTCGTTGAAGCTGGCCTCGATCGACGAGAGCAGCTTGATCACGATGTAGAGCAAGAGCGCCAGGCCGAACAGGCCGATGCTGGCGAAGTCGGTCTTCTCGACGAAGCCGAGCACCTCGTCGATGGTCTCGCGCAGGCCGACGTTGGAGTCGCTGCCCGCGCTCGCGGCGGGCTCGTCGGCGCCATCCGGCGGCGTGCCGAAGACGAGGTCCTCCACGACGGAGCCTTCGTCCTCCTCGGCGGCTGCACCCGGGGACGTCGCTGGCCCCGCGGGAGCCCCGGCTTGCTCTTCGGGGGGCGGGGTGCGGCGGCCTCCGGCGCCGGGGAAGGTGCCCGTCTCGGCCTCGGCGGTCGCGCTCGGGGCAGCTAGCGGCCCACCCCCGCCGGCCTGCTTCGGCGGCTGGCTCGCGACGACCCGCTCGCCGATGCTCTCGTCGAGGAAGGGCTCGATGATGTCGCCCTGCAGGCGCTCGTAGGCGCCGAGCCCCTTGGCCACGGAGAAGGTGAAGGCGAGCAGCGGCACGATCGAGAGGACCGTGATGAAGGTCAGCGCCTGGGCGCGGAACAGGCAGCGGTCGCGCACGAACCCGCGCAGGGTCAGGCTCGCGACCCGGATGATCTTGTAGCCGACGCGCTTCGGCCAGAACATGGTCCGGGTCTCTGCCAGCCAGACGCCCCGGGTGAAGAAGCGCTTGAGACGCGCGACTAGGCCCGCGAGCCCAGCGGGATCGGGATCGGGCTCGGTGATGTGCCTGGGGAAGCGTCGGCCGGCGCCGCTCTGGTGCTCCTTGCCCCAGGTGCCGTCTTCCTTCTCGGAGAAGCGAGTCATCGTGGGGCCAGCCTAGCAGGTTGCGGGCCGCGACCCGCGGACCATCACAGGTGCGTCACCCAAGGCGCGGCTCAAGACTCGCACCAGCGGTCGAAGAGCGGCTCGAAGGCGCGACGCCAGGCGTCGGTGACCAGGAGACCGTCGGGGTCGAGGCGCCGCTTGAGCTCGAAGAAGGCGTCCAGGGTGCCCGCGGGGTACATGCGCTCGCAGACTTCGGGCGTGATGACCATGTCCTTGGCGAAGTAGAAGCGACCGCCGCCCGCGAGCACGATCTCGCTCAGCTCGGCGCAGTGTTCCCAGAGCTCGGCGCGGTTGTTCGCGGTGACCTTGAAGTCCATCGCCATCGACCAGCCGCCGGTGCAGTAGGTCATCAGGAAGGGGTCGGGCCGGTGGCGCTTGAAGACGCCGAGGTAGGGCACGAAGCCCTTCTTGTAGCTCCAGCGGAAGCACTCGCTGTAGACCTCATGGGCGGTCTCGGGCGGCACGAAGGGCTGGTACTGGATCAGGCCGCCCTCGCCGTAAGCGCGCTTCCAGTTCGGCACGTAGTCCAGCAGGAAGGCGAAGGCCGCGTGGCTCTGGCGGATCGGCGGGCGGTTGCCCTCGAACAGGCCCGACACGAACTTCGCGCCGTTGACGAGCCGCATGCCCGTGTCGTTGCTGAAGCGCTCGAGGATGTGCCAGACCTCGGCCTTGGGGAACAGGCCCATGATGTTCGCGGGCAGCTCCTGGTAGGCGAGGCTGAGGGTCTTCGCGACGTCGTCCTCTTCCTCGCCGGGCTCGAGGTAGCGCGCGTTGTGGACCAGGCCGCGGCCGCGCATGCGGCCCTTGCCGAAGGCGTCGATCCAGCCGACGAGGTAGTCCGCGGTGGCCGTGTGCTCCTCGAAGTACTGCATCATCTCGCGCAGGTTCGCGGTGGCGTAGCCGCTGACCTCGAGGTTGCCCGAGTGCACCCGCTTGGTGCGCAGGCGGATGCGCGTGAAGACGCCGAGCAGGCCGTAGCCGCCGATCGCGGCGTGGAACAGCTCGGGGTCCGACTCGCGGCTGACGGTCCGCAGCTCGCCGCTGCTGAGCAGCATGTCGAAGTCCAGCACCGCGTCGCCGAGGGTGCCGACCTTGAAGTTGTTCTTGCCGTGGATGTTCGCGCCGAGGGCCCCGGCCAAGGTTGGGAACATGGTCCCCGACACGACCATCGGCCACCAGCCGTGGGGCAGCACGGTCTTCCACAGGGTCTCGATCGTGACGCCCGCCTCGCAGTCGGCGATGCCCGTCTCGGGATCGAAGGACAGCACGCGGTTGAGGCCGCGGATGTCGAGGCTGTGGCCGCCGGTGTTGACGCTGGCGTCGCCGTAGCTGCAGCCGGTGCCGCGCGGGCCGATCGTGACCCCTTCCTCGCGCGCGATCGCCAGGCTGCGGCGCACCTCGTCCACCGTGCGCGGCTCGAGCACGCGCGCGTCGGCCCGGTGGGTCATGCCCCAAGCCTCGACCGAGCGGTAGGACGTGCTCGGCTCGTCGGGCTCGGCGTGCGCCCGTGGCGACTGGAAGGGGTGCATCAGAAGTTGAGCTTCTTGAAGATGAAGCTCGGGATGTGCCGGATCACGAGGCCGACGAACATCCAGCGGTAGGGCACGTAGCGCGTGCCCGCCTTGCGATCGACGGCGCCCAGGATCGTCGCGGCGGCCTCGTCGGCGGTGATCAGCCAGAAGAGCCCCTCGATGCCGGCGGTCATCGGCGTCTCGATGAAGCCCGGCTTGATCGTGCAGACGTGCACGTCACTGGCGGCGAGCCGGTTGCGCAGGGACTCGAGGTAGGTCGACATGGCCGCCTTCGATGTGTGGTACGCGGGGTTGCCCTTGCGGCCGCGGTCGCCGGCGATCGAGCTGATGCCGACGATCGAGCCCTTGCGGTGGCTCTGGAAGTAGAGCGCGGCCTCGTTGCACCAGGCCATGCACCCGCCGATGTTGACGGCCAGCTGCACGAAGTCCTTCTCGGTGTCGTACTCCTCCGGGCCGACGTCGGGCATCACTCCGGCGGCATAGATGAAGAGGTCGAGCCCCCCCATCGCGCGCACGCATTCCTCGAAGAGCGGCTTGACCCGCGGGGTGTCGGTCACGTCGTGGGCGTGCACGTGGACCTGGCCTGGGGCGCCCTTGGTCGCGGCGACGAGCTCGTCGAGCAGCTCGGCGCGGCGTGCGAGGGCACAGACGGCGTAGCCATCGGCGGCCAGCTTGCGGACGAGGGCGGCGCCCATGCCGGAGCTGGCACCGACGACGATCGCGCGCTTGCCTTCGAAGGGGGAGGCGCCGGCGGCGGCCGGGCTCGAGGGGGCTGGGTTGGACACGGAGGGCCTGCGGGTGCGGGCGCAGGGCGCCGCGGGGGAGGGATCGGGAGCGGACCGGGGGGTCCCGACCTCACATCGGTCGGGACGCCCGGGTCGGCTTGAGCTGAGCTGCGGGTAACTTAGCCCGTAGGCTCGGCTTGGGGGCCCTACTCCTCGCGGATCTGACCTCGGATGATGGTCCCGACGCGGCCCTCTTGGTCCAGCACGAGGGTCGTCGGGATCGGCAGGCGGGCCAGGTCGAACAGGTCTTCCGTGGTCACCTCGCCGGGCCCCGTCGTGCGGGTGCCCTCGGGCAAGTAGAGCCGATGGAAGGGCGCATCCTGGCGGTCGAGCAGGCCTTCGGCCGCGGGGATCTGCCCCGGGCTGTCCATGCTCAGCAGCACCACATGGGCCTCACCGGCCTTGGCCTTCTTGGCCAACAGCGGCAGCTCGGCCACGCAGCCGGGACAGTAGCTGGCCCAGAGGTTCAAGAGCACGGGCTTGCCGTCGCTGGCGAGGGCGACGGGGTCGATGGACTTGTCCGCGCCGGTGGCGTCGGCGAAGGCCAGCTTCCCGATCAGGTCCCCCACGTCGACCTTGAGGCCGGGCGGCTGGGGATCCCGCAGGGTGCGCGGGATGCGCTCGAAGGAGCCCGGCTCGGCCTGGCCTTCCACCAGCATGAGCCGCGCGCCGGAGTCCTGGGCGCCGAACTCTTGGCGGAGACCGCCGGGCCACAGCACGCTGACGCTGCCGGTCGCGGCTTGGCCGAGGCCGAAGATCAGCTCGGGCGGCTGGCACGAGTTGAAGCCGCCGCCGCGCGACAGGACCTGGCTGGTCGAGCCCCACGGCCCGGTCACGGTCACCGTCGCGCCGATGGCCTCGTACTGGCCCGAGGTCGCGCGCAGGCGCACCTTCAGGAAGCCCGCGCCCTTCTCGCCGGGCACCGCGATGTCGTTGCGGTACAGATCGTGGCGCTCGCGCTGCAGGTTGTGCACGAAGACGTCGGCGTCGCCGTCGTCGTCGAAGTCGGCCCACACCGCGCCGCGACTGTCGTTGGGCGTGTCGGCGCCCGAGACGTCCGACAGGTCGGCGAAGGAGCCGTCGCCCCGGCCGACGAAGACCTTGTTGCGCTCGAAGCCGCTGAAGCTGAACCCGTCGGTGAACATCTGGGACGAGTGGAAGTTCAGGTACGAGTCCGCGTTCGGCTGCTCGGCGGCCGCGATGGACTCTTCGGACTCGGTATCCACGGTCGACGCCACCACGTGGCGCCAGTAGGTGCTTCACGTGTCCGCGGCGGTGTCGCCGGTGACGTAGCCGGAGTTGCAGTAGATGTCGAGGTGCCCGTCGAGGTCCATGTCGAAGGCCAGCGGGCACCAGGCCCAGGAGGCGCCGACGCCGCCGAGCTGCTTGTCCTGGCGCGCGAAGGAGCCGTCCTCGGCCTGCACGAAGATCGAGTTGCCGCCGGCCATCTTGAGCAGGCCCTGGACCGCCTCCGCGTCCTTGTTCTGCATGCGCCCGAGGATCCGGTTGCCGGCCGTCGAGGACATGTTCGCGATGTACAGGTCGAGGCGCCCGTCGCTGTTGAAGTCGCCCCACATCGTGCCCATGCCGTTGCCGCGGTCGCCGATGCCCCACTCCTCGGCCCGGTCGACGAAGGTCCCGTCGCCCTGGTTCTCGAGCAGCGCGTTCTCGCCGTAGTCGTTGGCCACCGACAGGTCCGTGTCGCCGTCCCCGTCGAAGTCGGCCGCCGCCGCCGCGTAGGTCCAGCGCCCGTCGGCGACACCCGCGCTGGCTGCCACGTCCTCGAAGCCCTTGCCGCCCTTGTTGCGCAGCAGCACGTTCTTGCCACCGTTGGTCGCGTCGAGCCAGTCGTTGTTGTTCTGCTTGTTCTGGACGCCGTAGTTCGAGACGAACACGTCGACCCAGCCGTCGTTGTCGAAGTCCAGCGCGGTCAGGGTGTAAGCCGGCAGGATGCCGCCGAACCCGAGCTCGGCGCCGCGCTCGACGAAGTGGTCGCCCTCGTTCACGTAGAGGCGCAGCGGGTTGCCCTGGCGGTCGCCGTTGGGGCCCTCCCAGCCTTCGTCGGCGCAGAACAGGTCCTGGTCGCCGTCGTTGTCGAAGTCGAGGAAGAGCGAGCCCGTGCCGCCGCCGGGGCGCTTCACGCCCCAGGCCTCGGCCTCGTCGCGGAAGGTCCCGTCGGGCCGCGCGAGGTACAGGAAGTTCTCGAGCTCGCTCGGCAGGTACAGGTCCCACAGGCCGTCGCCGTTGACGTCGCCGCCGGCCGCGCCCTGCCAGGCGAACAGGGTGTTGCCGGGCTTGCCGAAGCGGATGCCGGTGTGTGCCAGGCCGGTCGAGGTCGAGACCTCGGTGAACAGCGGCGCGTGCCGCCGGGTGGTGCTGCGCGAGATCTCCTCGAGCGCCGTCAGCATCCACTGGCTGCGGCGCTTCTCGACGCGCGCCCAGACCCAGGCCACCTCGGACACCGGGCCGCCGCCGGGCTCGGTGCCCAGCATGGTGATCTTGAACTTGACCTTGCCCCACAGCGGCCGGCCGGACTCGAACTCAGCGCCCTTGACCTTGAAGTAGATCCACTCGACGTTCTCCCAGGGCCCGAGGCCGGCGGCTAGGTCCGCCAGCCAGCCGGCCTTGCCGACCACCGGCGCGGCCGCGACGTCGTGGGTGTGCTCGGCGGTCTCGAGCGGCAGCTCGGCAGCCTCGTCGGTCAGGCCGCTGAAGAGCGCCTGCCCCACGAAGTCCTCGCCGAGCCAGTCGGCCGCCTTGACGAAGTTGCGCTTCTTGAGCTCGTAGGTGAAGTCGACGAAGCGGTTGGCGACCTCCTCGGAGAAGTCCTCGACGTCGTCCATGCGCGCGATCGGCTTGACGGGATCCGCCACGACGACCTGGTCGGGCAGCACAGCGGGTGCGACGACAGCGGCGGCCTGGGCCGTCGGCTGGGTCGCGGGGGTCGCGGCCTTGTCGGTCTGCGGGCTGTCGTCGGAGCAGCCGAAGGCGAGGAGTCCAAGGGTCAGGCCGGCGAGGGATCTTGGAACGGAGCTGAGAGAGACTGACATGTCGGTCTTCGAGGGGGAGCCAGGGTTGGTGCGCCACCTCCCGACGTGCGGGCAAGGCGCTCTCCTAAACCCTACCCGAATGTCCGCTTTGCTGCGGGAGGGCAGGGCCGGACCCAGAAGCCTATCATGGCCCCATGTGCCCGCCGAACCCCACTGTAGACGCCAAGAAGCCCGATCCTACCCGCATCCCCCACCGCATCGAGACCCAGCGCCTGGTCCTGCGCTGCTACGAACCCACCGACGCGGAGACCGTGCGCGTCGTGTGTGCGGCCAACCGCGAGCACCTGGTCGAGTTCATGCCCTGGGCCCGCGCCGACCCGCAGACCCTGGACGAGAAGCTCGAGCTGGTGCTGGGCTTCAGGTCTCAGTACGACGCCGGCAAGAACCACATCATGGGCATCTTCGACGGGGCGACGGGCGCGCTGGTCGGCGGCACGGGGCTGCACCCGGGAGCGGCGCGCTTCGGCTTCGAGATCGGCTACTGGATCATCGCCGAGCGCGAGGGCCAAGGCCTGGTCAGCGAGGCCGTACGAGCCCTCAGCCTGGTGGCCCTGCGCCTCGGCCACGGGATGGTCACCGTGCGCATGGCGCCCGAGAACACCCGCAGCGAGGCGGTCGTCGAGCGCCTCGGCTTCCGGCGCGAAGGACTGGTGCGCAACTCCTTCCTGTTCGGCGACGACCCGCCCCGGGACACGGTCCAGTTCACCCTGCTGCCCGCCGAGCTCGAGGCCAGCGACTGGGTCGCCGCCACCGAGGCCAGCGTGCGCGGCTTCGACGCCCTCGGTCGCCCGGTCGACCTGTCGCGAGGTGCGGAGCAAGCATCGAGCGCGGACAGCTCCCCGTGAGCCGCTCCCCCGACCCAAGCCGGAGCTCGCGACGAGCGCTCTGGACTGGCCTGCGGTGCTCGACGGGCGCTGACGACTGCTTGCATTCGGCATTCCACTGGCGGCTCGCTGGGGGCATGCCAATCGACTGCGCGCCTGGGTGACCATGTCACGGAAGCCTCGGCTGGCTCGTCGCAAGATGCGATGGTTCAGCCGCGCCCGCGAGCGCGGCGCCTCGCATCTCCCGCCTCGACCCCAAGCCCGAATCCCCCATGCAGAACGTCGGGGGGATCGACCGCGTGCTCCGCGTCCTCGTCGGCATCGCCCTGGCCTTCGTCGGTCCCAAGACCGCCTGGGGCTACATCGGCATCGTGACGCTCGAGACCGGGCCGTTCTCCTTCTGCCCGCTGTACACACTGCTGGGCATCAAGACCTGCAAGCAGGCCGAGTAGCGCCCTTCCGCTGAGCTTCGCGGCAAGCGTGCGCCCCGGGGTGGCCGACCTGCCGCCTGCCTAGAAAACGCGCCTACGGTGCCGCACACGGATGGCGCTGTTTCGTGTGCGGCAACGTGGGCGCGCGATCTGCTCACTCCGCGCAGCCTTGGGCCCGTCCGGGCAACGCCCTAGTCCGCGACCGTGAAGGTCACCGCCACGGGAGCCAGGGCCGCGCCGTCGGCCTTGGCCCGAAAGCCGGTGGCCTTCGGGCCGTTGAGGCCGAAGCTGTAGGTGTGGCCGGCCTCGAGCCGCACGGGCAGCACGAAGGTCTTGCCCCCATCCTCCCAGCGAACGGCGCCGGTCACCTTCGGGAAGCTCGGGCCGCCCCCCATCACCGAGTAGCTGTCCGGCGCCATGGCGCGGTCGAAGTTGACGCGCAGCTCGGTCTCGCCGGCGGCTACGTCGCTGGCGCCGTTGGCCGGGGTCATCGAGACCACCACCGGACGCGCGGCGGCGCGTTTGCGCTCGGCCTCGGCCTCCGCGTCGATGCGCTCGACGAGCACCGGCAGGAAGTCGGCCAGGGTCGGCCAGCGCTCGCGGTCTTCTTCGTAGTCGCCGAGCGCGTCTTCGACCAGCGGCACGAGCTTGAAGCCCTCTTGGAGGTCCGCGTTGCGCGCCCCGCTGAGCTCGCGCGCCGTCGCGCCGTGACTTCGCCTGTAGCGCAGCACCGCGGCGCGCACCAGGGTCTCGTACAGAACGATGCGCCAGGTGCCGTAGGCCTGGGCGCGCATCTGGGCAGCGACCGGCGGGAAGAGCGCACCGCCGGCGGCGACCAGGTCGGCGTGCATCGCGTCCACCAGCGGGTTGGTGTACGAGTGGCTGAACTCGTGCACCACCAGCGGCAGCACGCTGTCGTCGTAGACCGGCAGGCCCGCCTCGTCGAAGGACCAAGTGCCGATGCAGGGCGACAGCAGCTGGCGGCCGCCGGGGAAGTCGACGCCGACGCCGTAGTTGTGACCGCCGAGCAGGAGCCCGAGGTGCACGCGCAGCTCGGGCGAGGCGGCCGCGATGCGCGCCTCGAGCTCGGCCAAGCCCTTGGAGCCCTCCTCGGCCAAGAGCCCCGCGCCGGGGGCGCCGCCGAAGAACGGCTCGAACCAGGCCGCATCGAAGCCGCGACCGAGCAGCGCCTCGAAGCGCTCGACGCTGGCCGTGTGGTAGGCGCGGTGCTCGTCGAAGAAGTCGCGGAAGCCCGTGTCGCGCACGAAGCCGCGCAGGTCACCCAGGAAGGCGCGCGCCTCTGGCCCCGTCCAGCGCACGCCGAGACGGCCGAGCTCGTCGCCGCCGAAGTCGATCTCTTCGCCGAGCTTGCCGCCCTGCCAGTCGAGGTGCACCGCGAAGCTCGCGATGGCGTCGTAGGAGATGCCGCGCTCGGCGCGCAGCCGCTGCAGACGACGCACGGCGGCGTGGCCGCGGTGCTCGCCGAAGAACTCGTCGACCGCGTCGCTGTAGACCGACCGGCCGACGGGCATGTTGTACTCGGGGTGACCGGCGAGGCGCGCGACCACGGACATCAGCTCGAGCCGCGGGTCGACGCTGATCGCGATCTCGGGCGTGTGCGGCTTCGCCGCCGTGCGCGGCAGGACGATGGTCTGGCCGAGCGCGAGGTCAGCGCCAGCGACAGCCGAGGCGAGGAGCAAGAGGGGAGCGAGGAGCATGGCGATGGTGGGCTGGGGACGCATCCAGCATAACCACCCGACCTCCTCGTCGCGGCTGGATCGGCCGCGTCAGTCGGCGAAGCCCGAGCGGCCGATCGGCAGGAAGACGATGTCGCGCGTGGACTCGCCGTGCTCGCCCTCTTCGAGCGCGGGCCCGACGACGATCGGGACGGCCAGGTCGAGGTCGGTCTTGGTGCCGTCCTCGTCGACCCACGCGAGGCGCACGACGAACGCGCCGGGGTCGGCGGGCTCGAGGCGCAGGCGCCCGCGCTCGTCCAGGAGCCCGCGGTGGCGCGCGTGGTCCCAGGGAAAGCGCTGGCCGTCGCGACGCTCGAGGCGCGCCTCGAGGCGCTGGCCCGCCGCATAGCGCGGCTCGAGCACCCCGCCGGGCCCGCCCGGCCAGCCCACCAGGCGCAGCTCGAGCGCGCGCGCCCGCGCCGGCAGCAGCTCGAATGCCAGGGCCTGGTCGCCGCCCTCGGCACCGAGCCCGCGCTCGCCTCTGCGCCCGCCGCCGAGGTTGGTCCCGGTCAGGGTCACCTCACGCACCTGGCGATCGGGCGCCACCAGCAGCAGGTCGAGCTCGGTCTCGCCGGCCAGCACGCGGCTGTCGCCCCACAGGCGCGGCGTCGTGCCCAGGGTCTGCAGCTCGAGCAGCCCGCGCGAGCCGCTGGCGCGATCGAGGGGCAGCACGACCGCGGGGTCGAGCCGCCTGCCGAACTCGTCGAACAGCTCGACCTCGATCGGGAACAGGCGCCCGGTCAGGTCGACCGCACCGGTGGGCTGGCCGGGCAATGGCGGCGTGCCCGCGGCGGCCGAGCTGCCCGCCGCCGAAGCGGCGCCCGTGTACTCGGCACGCACCTGTCCGTCGTCCGCGTCGGACCACAGCCGCGGATCGCGCAGGACCTGGCCGGGCGCGATCTCGAGCTCGTCGATCCACAGGAGCGTACGGCGCGTGCCGACCAAGCTCACGCGCAGGCTGGCCAGGCCGGGGGCCACGCCGTCGAAGCGGAAGCTGCCGTCGGCGGCCGGCGCGATCGGGCCGAGCCGTCGCCCGAGATGGGCCCCCGCGATGGGCAGCACCTCGTCGAGCTCGAGGCGCAAGGCCGAGGCCGGAACGTCGGCGTCGAGCAGCAGCCGCCCGACGAGCGCACCCGGATCCGGCAGCAGCTCCGGCGCGGCGATGGCCGGGCCTGGGTCGCTCGCGACCTCGTTGGACTGGTCGACACCGGGCGCAGGCTGCGGAGGATCGAGCTCCGCCGGGGTCGTGGCTTGGACGGCGACGTCGACCTCCCCGGGAGTGGCCTCCACGTCGGCGAGGAGCTCGCCCGAGGCCGGGACTTCGACCTCGGGCTCCGTGGGCATCTCGTCCTTGGCAGAGCCATGCGCTGGCTCCCCCACCACCGGGCCCGCCTCGACCCCGGGGTCCGCCGCGCTGAGCAAGCTGGAGGCTTGGTCCAAGGTCCCGACGACCTCTGCCTCCCGCGCCGGGCTGCGCACCAGCACGAGCACCCGGTCGGGCACGCCACGCACCGAGAAGCCCAGGCCGCTCGCGCCGGGCTCGAGGTCGGCCAGCTCGACCCGCAGTCGGCGCGCTGCGGTGTGCCGCTCCATCACGGCGCGGAAGCTCGCGAACTCCGCGATGCCGTCGGCGCCGGTCGAGCGCACGACCTCCGCGAGGGTCAGGTCCGGCACCCCAGCGGCCGGCAGTCGCAGACGCACGGGCACCCTGGCCTGGGGCTGCCCGCCCGCATCAACGACCTGCACGCGGATCGGGACTGGTGCCAGCAGCGACTCCAGTCCAGGGCCCGCGTCCGCCGCCACAGCAACCGGGGCCGCCGGTGGCCTAGTCGCGACCTGGGGTGCGGCCTCGGCCGGCCCGCCCCCGAGCTCGCCGGGGGTCCACAGCGCCACCGCCAGGATCACCAGCACCAGCACCGCCGCCGCGATGCGCGGCGTGGTGACCGCCTCTCGGCCCGCCCCAGCTCGTTTGCCCTCGTGCTCCATCGCTCGCCCAGCAGCCTAGGCCGCCCGCCGCCCACGACAAGAGCGAACCTTCCTTCCTAGATGATGGGCGCTCAATCTCCTATGGTCGGGCTCCCCCAGGAGCTTTCCTTTCCCGCGCGCCGGCAGCGCCAGCGGACAAGCGAGAGCCCGCTCCCGCGCCGCCCCCCATCGCGCCTCCTCCCAGGACTGCCCCATCGATACGCCCACCCTGCTCAAGCTGCTCGCCATCGCCCTGTACGCCTCCGTGCTGCTGCTGATCGGCTACCTCGCCTCGAAGCGCACGCACACGATCCGCGACTACTTCGCTTCCGGCAAGAACCTGGGGTTCTTCAACGTCGCCTTCTCCGCGCGCGCCACCGGCGAGAGCGCGTGGCTCCTGATCGGCCTGACCGGCATGGGCTACCTCGTCGGCGTGCAGGCCCTGTGGGTCGTCTTGGGCGAGGTCGTCGGCGTCGCCGGCGCGTGGCTCTTCATGTCGCGGCGCTTCAAGCGCCTGTCCGACCGCTACGACGCGATCACCGTGCCCGACTACCTCGAGGCGCGCCTCAGGGACTCCGGTCACTGGCTGCGCCTGATTGCGGCCGGCTCGCTCTTGATCTTCGTGCCGATCTACGCCGGCGCCCAGGTCTTCGCCACGGGCGTCGCCTTCAACGGCTTCCTCGGCTGGGACCACTTCGTCGGGGCCGCGGTCGGCTTCGGCGTCGTGATGCTCTACATCACCCAGGGCGGCTTCACCGCCGTCGTCTGGTCCGACGTCTTCCAGGGCTCGCTGATGGTCGCTGGCCTGGTGCTGCTGCCCCTGGTCGCCCTCTCGGCGGGCGGAGGCTGGAGCGAGATCACCGACACCCTGCGCGGCATCGACCCGCACCTCTTGACCTGGCACGGTCCGGGCGAGGCGGGTCCCTCGAGCGGCAGCTGGGACTTCGGCACGATCGTTAAGATCATCGGCTTCGCGGCGATCGGAATTGGATTCATGGGCTCGCCCCAGGTCTTCGTCCGCTACATCTCGATGAAGGACGAGAAGCAGATCCTGCCCGGCACCCTGACCGCGGTGACGTGGACCATCCTGGCGGACTCGGGCGCCGTCTTCGTGGGCCTGTTCGGCCGCTCGCTCTTCTCCATGAACGAGCTCGGTGGCAACGCCGACGACATCCTGCCGACGATGGCCATGGACCTGCTGCCCGCCTTCCTGTCCGGCCTGTTCATCGCCATGGTCCTCTCCGCGATCATGTCGACGATCGACTCCCTGCTCGTCGTCGCCTCGAGCGCAGCCGTGCGCGACTACTGGCAGAAGACGCGCCATCCCGAGATGAGCGATGAGCGGCTGATGAGCCTCTCGCGCCGCGTGACCATCGCCCTGTCCTTGGTCGCGTTCCTGGTCGGGGTCGGGATCATGCTGTACGACCGCGAGAACGGCGTCTTCTGGGTGATCATCTTCGGCTGGTCGGGGATCGCGGCGACCTTCTGTCCGACGGTCATCCTGAGCCTGTTCTGGGAGGGCCTGACCGCGCTCGGCGCCAAGTGCGCCATGGTCGCCGGCTTCCTGGCCGTGCCGCTGTTCAAGTTCGCGGTCCCGCCCCTGCTCGTCTCGACCGGGCACGAGGACCTAGCTGGCTACCTCGCCGACCTCGACGTGCTGCTGCCCTCCTTCGCGGTCGGCTTCGCCGTCGCGATCAGCGTCAGCCTCATGGACAAGCAAGGCCGCGAGCGAGTCCGCGGTGCCCTCGACGACCTGGAGCTGCCACCCGAGGCTTGAGCTCCAACCGGACACGGGCTCGCGATCCGCTTCGGCGCAGGTCGCGAGTCCGTGTCCGGGGCGTCCAGGAACACCTGGGCAAGGCCGATGCCCCGCGGTCCATCAAGACGGCCCAGCCCCTCGGCCCAGGGCGCGCCGCTGGGTAACCTGTCGAGCCCACCTCGGCCCACCCCGTGCCCCCGATGACCGACCTCCCCCCCGCCCTCGACGAGCTCCGCCCCTGGCAGCTGGTCTCGAGCACCCGCGGCGCCAACCTGCTGGTCGCCCGCCACCGCATCGACCGCCTGCGCCACCCGCGCTCGGGCGTCGAGTTCGATCGCACCGTGCTCGAGGTTCCCGGCTGGGTCAACATCGTCGCCCGCACGCGCCCGAGCGACGACCACCCGGCCGGCCAGCTGGTCGTCGTGCGCCAGTTCCGCTTCGGCACCGGCCGCATGTCGGTCGAGATCCCCGGCGGTGTGATCGACCCCGGCGAGGAGCACCGCACCGCCGCCCTGCGCGAGCTGCGCGAGGAGACCGGCCACACCAGCGACCGCTGGACCTACCTCGGCAGCGTCGAGCCCAACCCGGCCTTCCTCACCAACGTGTGCCACCACTGGCTGGCCGAGGACTGCGAGGCGACCCACGCGCTCGACCTCGACCCCGGCGAGGACATCGCCGTCGAGCTGATCGACTGGCCCGACGTCGCGGCCCGCGTCCACGACGGCACCCTGGCTCACACGCTCGTCGTCAGCGCCCTCGCCCGCGTCGTCGACCTGCGCGGCGGCTACTAGGCCCTGCCCGCGCTCGGCGCCCATTGGCTGCCTGTGCGCCCGCGCCAGGCGGCGATGACAGGCGCCACGACCGGCAGCAGCACCGAGTCGGAGTTCGCGCCGTGTCCCACATCGGGATCCCTGGGGTGCCAATGGTCAGGTGCAAGCGCGGCACTGCCTGGGTCTCGAACTTGCCCGGGCGCAGGCTCACGAGGTCATCGTCGACGCGGTTCTGCCAAGCGACCGGATCGCCCGCCTCGTCCCCGCCGAAGGGCCCTTCGCCCGGGAGCCTGCCGGGCTCGGCGAGCGGCAGGGAGCTCGCCAGGACGGTGATGGCCTCGGGGCTCGTGTCGGCTATGCCCGCGCTCGGGCCCTGCACCGCAACCACGGCCAGGGAGAGCGCGAGCAGGATCCAGCGATGCAAGCAGGGGGGGTCGCTGGCTGACAGCTTGCGCCGCGGCTCCCCGATCCCCTAGGATCCGCCCCAAGCCGGATCGGCCGCTCACCCACCGGTGCCCCCTGCGTTCCGATCTCCTCGCCAACCGAACCATGCTCCGCACGACCTCACGCCGCCACCTGCTGCTCGCCGCCACCGTCCTCGCCGCCCTGGGCTCGAGCTGCGCCACCGTGGCCGGCACCGTCGCCAGCCCCCTCACCGGTGGCGTCGACGCCATCGTCCAGGGCTACGACGACGATGAGATGTTCATGGCCCCGCTGCTCTTCCTCGGCGGCACCCTCGGCGCCCCCTTCGTCGCCTTCTACAACGGCATCAACTACGACGCCGCCGGCCTCGGCAAGGGCGCCCTGTACTGGGACGACTTCGACCAGGTCTTCCGCCCCTACGAGATGCTCAGCAAGGGCAACCTCGCCCGCTAGCGGCTCGCCCCGGGGATGCGGAGCCCCCGGGCTGGGCCGATCTTGGCACGGCTCGGGCACTCTTCGGGCGCGACCGCCCGCTCGCTTCGATATCATCCCCCCTATGAAAGCGCGCCCCGTCTCCGATGCTGGCCCCCAGCGGACCTCCACCAGCCTCCTCCGACCCTCGCAGCTCGCCCTAGCCGGCGCCCTGTGCCTCGCCGCCGGCCTCGGCGCCTGCAAGAACGAAGAGGGCAACCTGGCCCTGCCCGAGGCGCTCACCGAGTACCTGCCCGAGGACCGCTCGGTCTGGCCCGACAGCGCCGGTGCGGTCGAGAACCGGGCCCTCGCCAGCGTGTGCGAGGACCTGTGGGAGTTCCAGATGAAGAGCTCGCCCACCTGGGCGACCTACCTCAACGACCCGCGCTACCACGGCGACCTCGGCGACCTGCGTCCGACCGCCGCGCTCGAGCGCAACAGCGTGCGGCGTGGCTTCCTCAGTCGGCTCGCCGGCATCGCGCGAGCCAAGTTGAGCCCCGCCGACGAGCTCACCTGGCAGCTCGTCGAGCACTCCCTGCGCGACGCGATCGCGCGAGAGGAGCGCGACCTCGGCGCCTGGAACCTCGCCAGCCGCAGCGGCCCCCAGGTGCAGTTCCTGACCCTGGCCGCCGACCAGCCCGTGGGCACCCCGCGCGAGCGCGCGGACCTCCTGTCGCGCTGGCGCTCGATGGCGACCGAGCTGCGCCAGCGCGGCCGCAACCTCGAGGCCGCGCTCGACTCCGGCGCCGTCGCCAGCCGCACCCAGGTCGAGAAGGTCCTGGCCCAGCTCGAGCTCCTGCTCGCCACGCCGGCGCACCTCTCGCCGCTCGTCGCACCCGCCACCGGCGGCGGCACCTGGGCCGACCTGCCGCCGGGCGGCAACGTGACCGCCTTCGCCGCCGAGCACCTCGGCGACGCCACGCGCAACCAGGAGCTGCGGCGCATCAACCTGCACCTCTCCGACGGCATGACCCTCGCGAAGGGCACGCCGGTGCTCTTGCCCGCCGACGACGACATCCTGCCGCCGCGCCTGCGCGGGCGCTTCCTGGCCGACGTCTGGAGCATCGTCGACAAGGACATCTACCCCGCCTTCCGCGAGTACAAGAGCGTGCTGCAAGAGCGCATCCTGCCGCGGGCGCGTCCCGACGAGCGCGCCGGCCTCTTGTTCGTCCCGAATGGCCCGGCCCTCTACCAGCAGTGCATCGAGAGCTTCACGACCCTCGAGCTGACCCCCGAGGAGATCCACGCCACGGGCACGGCCGAGGTCGGGCGCCTGACCGGCGAGATGGTCGCCCTCGGCCGCAAGCTGTTCGGCACCGGCGCCGTCGCCGACATGCGCACCCTGCGCGCCTACCTCGAGGGCAACCCCGAGCTGCACTACTCGAGCCGTGAAGAGATCGAGGACGTCGCGAAGGCCGCCGTGGCGCGCATGCAGGCCGCCCTGCCGGCGGCCTTCTACCGCGTGCCCGATGCCCCGGTCGAGGTCGTCCGCGTGCCCGCCCACGAGGAGGCCTTCACCTCGATGGCCTACTACCGCGGTCCCGCTCCGGACGGCTCGCGCCCCGGTCGCTACTACGTCAACACCTTCGACCCGCCCAGCAAGCCACGCTGGGAGGCCGAGGCCCTGGCCTTCCACGAGGCCGTCCCCGGCCACCACCTGCAGATCGGCCTCGCCAACGAGCTCACGCACCTGCCGATGGTGCGCCGCCACATGGGCATCGGCGCCTTCGTCGAGGGCTGGGCGCTGTACACCGAGACCCTGGCCGACGAGCTCGGCGTCTACTCCAGCGACGTCGACCGCCTGGGCATGCTCAGCTTCGACGCTTGGCGCTCGGCGCGCTTGGTCGTCGACACCGGCATCCACGCCCTGGGCTGGTCGCGCGACCGCGCGATCCGCTACATGGAGCAGAACACCCTGGCGGATCGCCGCAACATCGAGAACGAGGTCGACCGCTACATCTCCTGGCCCGGCCAAGCCCTCGGCTACAAGCTCGGCCAGCTCGAG
>JARGPD010000237.1 GCA_029212845.1 Planctomycetota bacterium | reverse complement strand
GGCGCGCTCCGTTGGCGCGCTCCGTTGGCGCGCTCCGTTGGCGCGCTCCGTTGGCTCCGTTCGCGCCGTTCGCTCCGTTCGCGCTGGGGGCCTGGCTAGCTTGATCTTGGTCGGGAGCCTACCCTGGGGCCATGCGCATTCAGGTCTTCGTGGGCACCGTCAAGGGTGCGTTCCTCTACAGCTCGGACGAGTCGCGCGAGGAGTGGACGGTCGAGGGGCCGCTGCTCGGCGGCTGGAAGGTCAGCGCCGTGGCGCCGGATGGGGAGGGCGGCTACGTGCTGGCGACCTCGAGCTACGTCTACGGGGCCATGGTGCACCGCGGCAAGGACCTCCGGAGCTGGGAGATGGTCGATGCTCCTCCGCGCTACACCGAGGAGTCCGGCCACAAGATGAAGGAGATCTGGACCCTCGCCGGGGGGGCCGGCGTGCTCTATGCCGGCGTGGACGAGGCGGGGCTGTTCGAGAGCCGCGACGCCGGCCGCAGCTGGAGCGAGGTCCAGGGCCTCAGCCAGCTGCCCTCGCGCCCGAGCTGGTTCCCCGGCTTCGGCGGCCTGTGTGCCCACCACGTGCTGACGGCGGGCCCGCGCGTGTGGACCGGGATCTCCTCGGTGGGGGTCTTCGAGAGCGCCGACGGCGGCGCCACCTGGGAGGCGCGCAACGAGGGCGTGCCCGCGCAGATCGAGGACGAGCACTTCAAGGACATCGGTAGCTGCGTGCACGCGATCGTGGCCGACCCCGCGGACCCCGACCGCATGTGGCGCCAGGACCACGTCGGCATGTTCCGCAGCACCAACGGCGGGCGCACCTGGGAGCGGGCCCAAGCAGGCCTGCCCTCGACCTTCGGCTTCCCGCTGGTGCGCGACACCAAGAGCGCGGCGCTCTTCTCGGTGCCCCTGGCCTCGGACGAGCTGCGCTACCCCGCCGAGGGGCACCTGCGCGTCTACCGCAGCCTCGACGACGGCGACACCTGGCAGGCCAACGAAGCCGGCCTGCCCGACGACAGCTTCCACGCGGTGCTGCGCCAGGCGCTGGCCTGCGACCAGCTCGGCGAGCACGAGCAGGGCCGCGAAGGCGGCGTCTACCTCGGCAACGCGGGGGGCGAGGTCTTCGCCTCCGACGACCTCGGCCGCACCTTCCGGCGCCTGCCCGGCAGCCTGCCTCGGATCCTCTGCGTCGAGGCCTTCGTCACCGCGGACTGAGCCCACGCCGAGATCTCGCCCGAGCGGCACCCAGGCCAAGAACCTCCCACCCGACCACCCCATGCAGCTGCGCATCGACCTGCCCGGCCTCGTCGCCGGGGTCCTCGGCCGCGACCACCTCCTGGTCGAGGCCGGGACCCTCGCCGAGGCGCTCACTGCCGCCTACGCCGCCGAGCCGGCCCTGGGCCCGCTGCTCGAGGACGAGTCCGGCGACCTGCGCGAGCACGTCCTGGTCCTGATCCGCACCTCCGCGGGCACGCTCAACTCCCGCTGGCTGCCCGACCACGAGCGCCCCTTCGAGCCGGGCGAGAGCCTGGTGGTCATGCAGGCCGTCTCGGGAGGCTGAGCGGTGCCGGACGCACTTCCCTGGGATTTTCCAGGCCAAGCCTCCATCGATCGCTTGACCACCCCCGTGGGGTCGGTATACTTCCCGCCCCAACCGTGGGGACGTAGCTCAATTGGTTAGAGTGCCGGCCTGTCACGCCGGAGGTTGCGGGTTCAAGTCCCGTCGTCCTCGCCACTTCCAACTCCCTTCGCCCATCCGGCTGAGGGAGTTTCTTTTTGCCATGAGCCGCACTCCGAACGATCCGGGCAGCTTGCCCCAGGCCGAGCCCGACGAGCTGCCCGCGCCCGAGTTCGTCGAGGACCAGGCCGGGGTCGAGGAGCTCTTGTCCGCCCTCGAGGGCCACGAGGCCATCGGCGTCGACACCGAGGCCGACTCCTTCTACAGCTACCGCGAGAAGGTCTGCCTGATCCAGGTGACCGCCGGCGACCGCGACTTCTTGCTGGATCCCTTCAAGGACCTCGACCTCGCCGGCCTGGCCAAGGTCTTCGCCGACCCGGGCGTGACCAAGATCTTCCACGACGGCGAGTTCGACGTGATGATCCTCGGCCGCGAGTACGGCTGGACCTTCAAGAACCTGTTCGATACCCGCGTGGCGGCTGCTGCGCTCGGTTTCTCGAGCCCTGGCCTGGCCGCCGTGCTCGAGCGCTACTTCGGCCTGCAGCTGGACAAGTCCGAGCAGCGCTCCGACTGGTCGCGGCGGCCCCTGTCCGACAGCCAGATCGCCTACGCGCGCCTCGACACGCGCTACCTCGAGCCGCTCATGGGCCACATGCGCGCCGATCTCGAGGCCGAGGGCCGCACGGCCGTGGTGGACGGCGAGTGCCAACGCCTGTCGGACATGCCGGTCGTGCACCGCGAGTTCGACCCCGAGGCCTTCGCCAAGATCAAGGGCGCCCGCCGCCTGGACGCCAAGGAGAGCCAGGTGCTGCGCGAGCTGTTCATCCTGCGCGACCGCCTGGCCGCCGAGCGCGACGTGCCGCCCTTCAAGGTGCTCGGCAACGAGGCGCTCTTGACCCTCGCCACGCGCATGCCCGACTCGCTCGAGCAGCTCGATGGCGTGCGCGGCTTCCCGCGCGGCCGCCGCCGGGGCATGGGCCGCGAGGTCCTGGCCGCGATCGCCGAGGGCAAGCGCAAGGGCCCGATCGCCCGCGGCCCCCGGGGACCCAAGCCGGGCAAGGCCGACTCGGCCAAGCGCCTCGAGGACCCCGAGTTCGAGCTGCACGAGCGCCTGCGCGAGTGGCGCCGCAAGAAGGCCGAGACCGAGAACATGGACGCGTCCCTGGTCATGAACCGGCACGTCATGCTGCGCCTCGCCAAGGCCCGCCCGCGCACGATCGAGGAGCTCGCGGACGTCGAGGGCCTGCTCGAGTGGCAGGTGGAGCGCTACGGCGTGGCCCTCGAGCGCCTGATGCAGCGCTTCGAGCGCGAGCTCGCCGCCGGCGAGATCGACTTCGAGAAGCGCCGCCGCCGCCGCTAGGCGCGGGGCGAGCAGCGCGGACCACGCCCCTTGGGGCATGTTGGGCGAGGATCCTTGGCCTGGCGGCAAGAGAGCTGGGCTCCTCCGAGCTCGCTGTCGGTAGGTTCGACCTCGAGAAGCGCCGGCGCGGCCGCTTGGCGCGGGGCGAGCAGCGCGGTCCACGCCGGTGGGCCCTGTTTGGGCATGGGCACTGACCTGGGGCTGGAGCCGGCTCGAGCGCGGACGAGGCCACCGCCGGCAGGACCACGGATTTCACCAGCGAATGCGGACAACTAGGCCTGTCGCTAGGTCGCTGGGGTGGGTCTGGCCGCGCCTGTGCCCGGTTGGCGCGGCCCGCGCGGCGAACCCGAGCTAAGCAACCCATGGAGGTCGGAGGCGAGCTCGGGGTCCGGGCGAGCAGCGGAGGGGGATGGTGGAGACGAAGGGACTTGAACCCTCGACCTCTGCGTTGCGAACGCAGCGCTCTACCAGCTGAGCTACGTCCCCGTTCCGAGGGGCGGGATTCTAACGCCGTGGCCGCCCGGGTCGAGGGGGGAAGTTGGGGAAAGGGGACGGGAGGGCGGGGCCCGGGGCTTCCAAAGGACCCGGGTCTCTACACACCCAGGGCGGAGCGATTCCCTGGCGCTAGGGTCCCGCCGCGGCCTAGAATCCCGCCGCCATGGTCAACACCTACTACCTGCTCCACGTCGCCGGCGGCTTCCTGCTGACCGCCTTCACGATCCTCGCCACCGCGACCGCCGTCTCGGGCAAGAACAAGCGCCTGCTGATGATCACGGGCGTGCTCAGCCTCGTGGTCCTGGTCGGGGGCTTCGGCCTGATCGCGCGCGTCTACGACAACACCTGGCCGACCTGGGTCTTCCTGAAGATCGGCGCCTGGCTGGTGCTGTCCATGGCCGCGGGCATGGCGATGAAGCGGCCTTCGAAGGCGCCGATGTGGACCGGCCTCTCGGTCCTGGCCGTGCTGACCGCGATCTTCGCCGACCAGCTGATCCATTACCGCCCGCTCGAAAT
>JARGPD010000061.1 GCA_029212845.1 Planctomycetota bacterium | reverse complement strand
GCCCGGGGCCGCCTCGTACAGCGTCTCGCCGTCGCCGCGCAGGTAGTGGCCGTCCATGCGGTACAGGCCCTCGAGCGGGATCCAGATCACGCGGTCGTTGGGCGTGCCCGAGGGCTCGAGCACGCCGGCGACCACGTACTCGTCGTCGTGGGCGTGGTCGTCGTGGGCGCCGCCGGACTCCTCGTCATGGTGCTCGTCCTCGACCACCCCGCGCACGCCGTGGCTCGGGAAGAAGTGCGAGCCCAGCTCGAGGCCCGTGCGCTCGGCGACAAAGCTGCCGACCACCGCCTCGCGGCGAGCGCCGTCGAAGGGCCGGCCGTTGGGCTCGAAGGTCAGGCTGCGCGCCGCGGCGCCCTCGCCGAAGGTCACCTCGGTGAAGATGCGCTCGTCGGTGCCGACGATGCGGAAGCCCTTGTAGTTGTCGCCGACGGCGAAGGGCAGGGCCAGCTCGACGCGCTCGTCGGCGGCGATCTCCTCGTACACGCTCCACGGCACGTTGCCGGGCGAGGTCTCGAGGTGGAAGATCGTGTTGAGCACCAGCTGCAGCTGGCTGCCGCGCGCGCCGAGCACCGCGTCGAAGCCGACCGGCCCGCCGGCGAAGGCGTCGCGGCTCTGCTGGGCGACGCTGAAGACGCTCATCACGAGGCCGGCGGCGAGGCCCACCGAGCCGATCGTCACGACGCTCGAGAGGGCGTGCTGGCGCAGGCTGCGCACCACGATCATCAGCACGCTGCCGAGGTAGAGTACGAGCCGCGTCATGCCGCCCCTCCGGTGCTGCCGACGCCGCTGGCCGCGCGGTTGATCTCCGCCAGGTCGAGGCTGCGCTCGAAGCTGCCGATCACGCTCTGGTCGTGGCTGACCAGCAAGAGCGCCGCGCCGTGCTCCGCGCATGCCCGGCGCATCAGCTCCAGGGCCTCGGCCGCGCGCGCGGGGTCCAGGCTGCCGGTCGGCTCGTCCGCCAGCACCAGCTGCGGCTTGTTCGCCAGGGCCCGCGCGAGGGCCACGCGCTGGCGCTGCCCGATCGACAGCTGGTGCGGCCTGTGCCCGAGCCGGTCGCCGAGCCCGAGCTCGCCGAGCAGCTCTTTGGCGAACCCGCGGTCGGGGCCGGGCCCGAACAGCATCCCGAGCAGCACGTTCTCGAGCGCCGAGTAGGCATCGAGCAGGTTGAAGGTCTGGAAGACGTAGCCGATGTGCCGCGCCCGAAAGGCGTCCCGCGCCGACTCGCCGAGCTGCACGAGGTCCGACCCGCACAGCTCGATCGAGCCCGCATCCGCGCGCTGGATGCCGGCGATCAGGTTCAGGAAGGTCGTCTTGCCCGAGCCGCTGCGGCCCGCCAGGCAGACCTCGGCGCCGGCCCCGAGCTCGAAGCTGGGCACGTCGATCACCGCCTGGGCGGGGCCGCCGCCGGGGGCCGGGTAGGACTTTCGAAGGTCGCGGATCGTCAGCATGGCGCCGAGTCTACACGGGGGCCGCCGCGATTCCGTCCCCCTGCGGCGGGCCTCGAACGATGGGCATACCCGGCCCCGGGGCCCGGTCGCGGGCCCGAGATTCCCGGGCCGACGCGCCCCGGCTGGGTTAGGCTACGCGCTCACAATCTGACCGCGGGGCGACAGGGAAGACCGGTGCGAGACCGGCGCGGTGCCGCCACTGTGATGGGTGAGTTCGGTCCATGGGCCACTCGGGGAGCTCGAGGCGCGACGGCAGTCGCGGCGCGGGCGGCCCGGGGAAGGCGGAGCGAGCATGGGGCCAAGCGCCTCGCACCCTGAGCCAGGAGACCTGCCTCGCGACACGCTCCCCTTGGATTACAGGAACCGACATGGATCCAGCAACCAGGGGGAGGCGCGCCACGTTGCAGGGCGACGCCTCTCCCATGACTCACCAGACCGCCGGCGGATGGCGCGTGGCGGCCGCGTGCCGTGGGGGGGCCTCGTGACCGCCCGCAAGAGCCCGCTCTTCTGGGGCGTCGTGCTCGCGGTGGCCCTGGTGTTGATCTCGCTCGGCAACCTGCACCTCGGCGCCGCGAGCCAGGTCGACCTGGGCGCGACCCTGCGCGGGGGCCTCGCGGCGCTCGGCCTGGGCGAGCCCCTGCCGGGCACCCTGCAGACGATCGCCGAGCTGCGCTGGTTCCGGCTGCTCACATCGATCGGCGTCGGCGCCGCCCTGGCCCTGTCCGGCGGCCTGCTCCAGGGCATCTTCCGCAACCAGCTGGCCTCGCCGTCGATCATCGGCGTGACCTCGGGCGCCAGCCTGGGCGCGTCGCTGATGATCCTCTTCGTCTCGGGCTCGGTCGGCGGCTTCTTCCAGACCGAGTCGATGGCCGGCATGGTGCCGCTCCTCGTCAGCCTCGCAGCCTTCGGCGGCGCGGCCCTGTCGACCGCGATCGTGACCGCCTTCGCCACCACCGGCGGGCGCATCTCGGTGCCGACCCTGCTCTTGGTCGGCATCGCGCTCAACGCCATCGTCGGCGGCGCCATCGCCGCGATCCAGCGCTTCGCGGTCGAGGAGGCCGACCTCATGCGCGCCCTGATGACCTGGACCTTCGGGCGCCTCGACGACCGCTCGGGCTTCCACGTGGTCACCATCTGGGTCGGCATCGCGGTGGCCGCCCTGGTGATCCCCAAGGTCGCGGTCGAGCTGGACCTGTTCGCCGCCGGCGAGGAGGACGCCCACGGCCTCGGCGTCAATACCGGGCGCGTCAAGTGGCTGTCCCTGGGCGCCGCCGCCCTGTGCGCCGCCCTGGCCGTGTCGGTCGCCGGCCAGATCGGCTTCGTCGGCCTGATCGTCCCGCACATCCTGCGCAGCCTCACCGGCACGTCCCACCGCAGCCTCCTGTGGCTGTGCCTGCTCGGCGGCCCGGTGCTCTTGTGCGGGGCCGAGCTGCTGCAGCGCTCTTTCCTCGGCCACTCGCCCCTGCCCCCGGGGGTCGTCATGTCCCTCTTGGGTGGGCCCTTCTTCCTGGTGCTGCTGCTGCGCAACCGCTCGAGCGTGGAGGCCTGGTGATGGAGCTCGAGTTCAAGGACGTCAGCTTCGAGTACGGGGGCGACGCCAACGACCGCGGCCTGCGCGCCCTCGATGGCGTCGACGGGTACCTGCGGCGCGGCGAGCTGGTCGCGGTGCTCGGGCCCAACGGCGCGGGCAAGTCGACCCTGGTGCGGCTTTTGGCCGGCCTCGCCCAGCCCCTCGGTGGCTCGGTGCACCTGGCCGGCAAGCCGCTCGAGCGCCTCGGCCACCGCGAGCGCGCGCGCGAGGTCGCGCTCGTGCCCCAGCACCTCGACCGCGTGCCCGAGATGCACGTGGGCGACTTCGTGCTCGGCGGGCGCTACGCCCACCTCGGCCCCTGGCGCAAGCACACCGCAGCCGACCACGCGGCCACCGAGGCCGCCTTCCGGGGCTGCGACATCGAAGGCCTCGAAGGCCGGCTGCTGTCGACCCTCTCCGGCGGCCAGCGCCAGCGCGCCCTGATCGCCCGCGCCCTGGCCCAGGAGTCGCCGATCCTGCTCGTGGACGAGCCGACCAACAGCCTCGACCCGCGCCACCAGCTGGCGATCTTCGAGCTCCTGGCCGACCTCGCCGCCGCCGACCGCGCGGTGCTGGTCGTCACCCACGACCTCAACCTCGCCAGCCAGTTCGCCACGCGCCTGGTCCTGATGGACGAGGGGCGCATCGTGGCCCAGGGCCCGGCCGAGGTCGTGCTGCGCCGCGAGGTGCTCGAGCCGGTCTACGGCGACGGGCTGACCTACGGCGAGCTCGATGCCGCCGGCGGCCTGCGGCGGCCCTTCGTGCTGCCCTGGCGCGCGGGTCAGAGTCCCAGCAGCGGACCGCGGCCGGCCAGCCTCGACGCCGAGTTCTAGGGCGGCGCCGGCACCACGAAGCGCGCTCGCGGGCGTCGAGCCGGCGCTGCCGCCCGCGGGCGCGTGCTCGGGCGGACCGGACCGGTGCCCAGGGTCGAAAGCTCCGCAGGCCCTCGAACCAGCGCACGACCCGAGGCGCTGCAGCTGCTCCTCCATGCATCGCCGGGTTGCAGCTCGTTCGCCTCGCCGGCCCTGCCCATGGCGGTGGCCCGGGATGGCGTGCAGCCCTCTGTTGCGGTCACTGCTGCGAGCACTGGTGCGAGCGGCTGGCTTGGTGCTCGGCCGCGGTGCAGCCTCGAGGGCAAGGCCGCGAGCTGGTGCTGCCCTCGTGGGGTGCGGGTCGCTAACCTCGGCGGGCGCCTCCCCCCTTGCCCCGCCCCCCATGTCCCACCGCTTCCGCCTGCCCCGCCTGCTCGCCGCCACCCTCGCCGTCAGCTGCCCCCTCTTGGCTGCCTGCACCTCGGCGCCCGAGGACCTCCCGGCCGAGCCCGAGCCCTGGCTGGCGGCGATCGAAGCCGCGCCGATCGAGGCTGCCGCCAGCAGCTCTGCCCCCCTGCGCCTGCCCGCCTTCCTGCGCATCGGCACCAGCGTCGAGGGGCGTCCGCTCAGCTACAGCCTGTTCGCCGATCCGCGCGGTGGCCCGGACCTAGAGACGGTCCTGATCCTGGCCACGATCCACGGCGACGAGAACGCCGGCACGGCGCTCACCGAGATGCTCGCCACCCGGCTGGTCTCCGAGCCGGCCCTGCTCGCTGGCAGACGCGTCGTCCTGATGCCCATCGTCAACCCCGACGGCCTGGCGGCCGACCGCCGCGGCAACGCAGGCGGCGTCGACCTGAACCGCAATTTCGACTCGGCCAACTGGGGCGCACGGACCGGCGGCGAGACGCCCCTGTCGGAGCCCGAGTCCCGGGCGGTGCTCGAGCTGCTCGAGCGCTACCCGCCCGACCGCGTGGTCTCGTTCCACCAGCCGGTCAGCGTGATCGACTACGACGGACCGGCGGCCGACTTCGCGGCTGCGGTCGGCGCGGTGGCCGGCCTGCCGGTGAAGCGCATCGGCAGCCGCCCGGGCTCACTCGGCTCCTACGTCGGCCTCGACCTGGGCCTGCCGATCTTGACCGTCGAGCTGCCTGCCGGCGCCGAGGACCTGTCCGACGCCGAGCTCTGGGAGCGCTACGGCGCCCTCGCGCTCGAGTGCGTGCGCTGGCAGGGATCCCCAGATCCTAGAGACCTACGCGAGAGCGCTCGAACGTCGGGGTGAGTGAGCCACCCGGTGGTGAGTCTGCTGAGCCCCAAGCAGGCGTACGGATCGACACCTAGGACACCGAGCTCGCGGCTGCTAGGGGAGCGAGGCGATCATCGCACTGAGCTCCGCATCTCGAGCCGCCTTCAAGCCCAGCAGCTCATCCATGAGAGCGTCGTACAGGGGATTGTCCCCCCTCTTCACCTCCATAGCTACGCTCCAACCGCTGGTATGGGACACCGTCAACCCCAGTAACCCTGGCGAGCTGCGGGATTGACACCCTGCCAGGATCGGCATCGCGTTGAAGGGGAGCGCGATGTAATCCTCAGCGGCCAGCTTGACCTCACGAGCAAGCATGTACTCATCAACCAGCGACCTGCCCAGGATCAGCTCCCTCATTCGGTCTCCGTAGGACACCTCGATGGCCTTCAGACCCACCTCAACCGATTCCGGAATCGGCTTCACCTCCGGGTTGTCCTTGGACTTCACGGTGTAGTCCAAGGAAGCCTGCCCGTTCTGGCTTGGAAGGCGATAGACCTCCAAGAGGCGGCCAAGGAAGTGCCTCTTGGCGGCCTGCTGGCTTGCCCCCAAGGGGGAAAGAATCACACCCTCGGCATAGTCCCTTCCAACGGGGTCCCAAATTGCAGCCTTCTCGTCCAACGGCGCCGACAGGTAGTCCTGGGGCAATTCCTCTGTGGCCATCATCTCACCAATGCACTCGAGGATGTGAGCTAACTCATCACCCGACAAGCGGTCCGCTAGCGCATCCATTCTAGTTGCGTACTGTGGGGCAGCATGGATGTCCGCGATGTATTGACCAAGCGAGTGAGGCGGGTAATCGGGCAGGAAGTCCGGCACCCCAAGCTGATCGACGACAAGCTCGAGGTAGCGCTCCCCCTCGGTTCGTTCCGCGCCAGGAGCGCGGACCGGGTCCACGATTGCTGTCGGTCCTTGCTTGGACTCCTGAGCCGGGACGGCCGGATCAAGATCCAGATCAGGGTTAGGGGCTACCGGACCTGACGAGAGGGCGACCATCCAGATGATCGCGCCGATGATGGCGCCTTGGGCAACGAGAGCGGCTTTCATGACGTGCAATTGGCCTCGGTGGATGGGAGAACTAGAGCGTGGACCATTTGCACGCTGTGCACTCGAAGCTCACGTCGGCAGCAATCTGATTCGGCTGCCCAAGGTCAGCGACCCAGTTCATGGTGAATTGGACGTCACCTGCTCCACCGCAAGGCTGAGTGTCTCGGCGAGTCCAACAAGTCGTCCAATCCGACACCCCCTGCAGGTCGGACTCCAGCGTCGTCGACCCCCCTTGGGCAGTCCAGGACTTGAGGTCCAACCCGTCCAGGAGGGTCTTGTAGCTTACGGTCGCATGCAGCTTGCAGTCCTCCTCGGGCCAGCAGGACAGAGGTCCGTTGTCGGCGCAATCGGTCCCATAGACCATCACGTCGGCCTTCATCTGGACCGTAAAAGTCGCTGAAACCATCGTGACTGGGTCTGTCACCTGGGTCAGGACGGCCGTCGGCTCGCTACCCAAACTAGGCTTGGGGTCGCACCCCTCGCAATTGGGATCGGCATCAGGAACAGCGAAGGAGATCAAACCAAGGGCGGCGAGGAGCGAGGTTGAGCGCTCAACCCCGAGCGATGAAGCGATTTGGCATGGCGAAGCTGTGCGAACACGGGAGAAGCGAAGTAGACAAAACTAGGCTCGGCCTGCGAGCCCGCAAAGTCAAGCGATGCCCAGCTCTGCAGATTGTCAACCAGCCGGCCATTGCGAATGGACCGGAGGGCAGTGCCTAGCAGCGCACGCCGCTTCTTCGCTACGAACAGGCCGCTGCGGCCAGCTCGGCGAGGGCGGCCATGCTCGGCACCTCGAGGTCGGCGACCGCGTCCGAGGGCGCGGTCGCACCGCCCGAGCCCGCGTCCCCGCGGCGGTTGACCCACACCGTCGCGAGGCCCAGCTCCTTGGCAGGGGCGATGTCGTGGTAGCGGCTCTGGGCCACGTGCAGGAGCTCGCCGGGAGCGATGCCGTGGTCCGCGTCCAAGCGCGCCAGCAGGTACTCGAAGTTGCGCGGGTCGGGCTTGTAGCTGCCGATCTGGTCCGCGGTGAAGGCCTGGGTGAAGGGATTGCCCAAGAGCGCGGCCGTGCCGGTGAACAGGTCCGCGTCGACGTTCGACAGCACGAACAACGCGTAGCGCTCGCGCAGGGCAGCCAAGGCGGCGACCGAGTCGGGGAAGGCCGGCCAGGTGGAGACCGAGGCCCCGAAGGCCTGCTGCTCTTCGTGGGAGGTCGGGAAGCCGTACTCTTCGCCGAGCTCGTCCAGGACCAGGCCGAGCACCTCGCGGTAGGGCCGGAAGCCATCCCGCTCGACGCGTGGCTCGATCGTCGCGAAGGTCTCGAGCAGCTCGTCGGAGTCGGCGTGGATCGCGCGCGACTCGAAGACCTCACCCAGGGTGGCGAGGATCCCGCGCTCCCAGTCGATCAGCGTGCCGTAGCAGTCGAAGGAGAGGGCGCGGATGGAGCGGAGGTCGAGGGTCATGATCGAGGGGTCAGTGGCCGAAGTTCCAGGAGCCAGGCGACATCTTCGCCTCACCCGGCGCCTTCCTGGCTTGTCGATCGCTCGATTACCCCTTCGAGTCCAAACTCCCCCAGCAGCGCCGAGGGAAGAGGGCCCGGGACCTCCCCCACCCGCGGCGAGGTCCCGGGCTGGCGGCCGTGCTCTTAGAGCACGCCGCCGGGCAGGCTGCCCGCTTGGACCAGCTCGGCGCGCTCCTCATCGGTCAGCACCAGGCGCAGCCAGGCCTTGTCGCTGGCCGAGAGGTTGTTGCCGAAGGCCCCGAAGCCCTGGTCCGCCTTCCAGTAGCCGGCTGCGAAGGTCTCTAGCAGCTTGGCCTTGGCCACCGCGGGCTCGGGGAAGCGGGACAGGGCGCTCAGGTAGGTCGGTCCGGCACTGCCCCGGGTGTAGCGGCTCGCCCCGGGGTCCTCGAAGGCCTCGAACAGGCGCCCCCCGGCCACCTCGAGGTCCCCGGCAGTCATCCAGCCCGAATTCTGGAGGGCCGTCCCCAGCTCTTCCAGGCTGCCCTCGCGCACCAGCTGCCCCAAGAGCGCCGGACCACCCGGGTAGCCCGGATGCGCCGCGAGGTCCAGGATCAAGGTCTCCTGGGTCCAGTCCGGCAGCTCGAGCTGGCCGTCCAGGGCGTCTCCGAGGGTCTGGACCGCGCGCGGCTGGCCCTTGGCGAAGGGCCCCATCCAGGCCATCTCGGTCAGGTGCCGCTGGCGGCCTGGGTCCAGCTCCCCGAGCAGCTCCGACAGGTCCACCGCGAGGGTCTGGACCAGCAGCTCGTAGTGCTCACCCGCGCCGCTCATGCCCAGGATCTGGGACATGCTCCGGATCAGCGAGTCCTGCTCGGTCCGGCGCTCCAGGGTCAAGGCCTCGAGGCGGCTGGCTTGCTCGGGGCTGAGTCCGGTGGCGGCCCGCAGCGCCAGGAGCTGGTCGATCTCGGGGCTCAACGGATGCAGGTCCTCCCCGGCCAGGATGGCGGCAACCTCGGCCAGCATGGCCTCGCGCCCGGCGGCGAAGCCCTGCTCGCGAAACAGCTGGTTCCAGTACAAGAGCCGCTCCTTCAGGGTCGCACCGCGCCGCATCAGCTCCGGAGCGCCGCCACGGTACAGCTCCTGGCGCACCAGCCTCAGCATCATCGGCAGCCAGGTCTCCAGGTAGCCCTGGTCGCTCAGCTGGCTGACCCGCCGCCCGGCCGGGTCCAAGACCGGGCGCTTGTCCGGCGGCAGCTCGCGGTCCGAGCGCTTGGCCTCGTCCTCCTGCAGCTCGAGGGCGGCGAGGTCCAGGGCCAGCAGCTGCTCGTGCTCCTTCGTGAAGCCGACGCGCCCCCGGAGCGACTCCATCGTCGCAGCGATGGTGCGCCCCGGGGCCGGCTTGCCGCCGGTCGCGGAAGCCGGGCGCGGGGGCACCATCGGAGGCTCGAGGGCGCGCCGTACCGTGCGCGCCACCAGGCGCGACTCGAGCCCGCGCGACAGCAGCTGGAGCACGAAGCCGTCCCGGTCCCGCTCCTGCCAAAAGTCCTCCTGGTAGAGGAGGCCCCAGGTCAGGTAGCCGAGGGCCCCTCCGTTGCCGAGCGGCGCCAGCCAACCTGCCTGCTGCTCCGAGGCCTGGTACTCGAGGGCCTCGGGGCCGGTCCAGATCGGCTCGGCACCCACGAACTCGCCCGTGAAGAGCGCCAGCAGCTGCTCGGGTTCAAGCTCCGGCAGGCTGACCACCAGGCCCCTGGCCGCGCGGTAGCCTGCGCCAAAGCGCAGCTGGTCGGCGCAGACCCGGGCCGGCGGCATCGGCTTCCCGTAGGCATCGAATTCCTCGAAGCCCGCCGCGAGGTGAGCCAGCAGCTCACTGCCCTCCCCGAACAGGCGTCGCTCGTACTCCTCGGGCGACTCGGTCGGCCTGCCGTCCTCCATGTGGGGTCGCGAGAGCTGGTCGATCCGGGCTTCGGCCTCGAGCACCTGCAGCAGCGCCACTTCCAGCTCGGGAGCGACCTCCGCGGGCAAGCGCCGCTCGACGCTGCGGCTGCCATCCTCCAGGTCCTGGGCGGGCCCCGGGGTCGCCGGCCCACAGGCCAGGACCAAGGCCCCGAGTACGAGCGATGCGCTCATGCCCCCGCTCCTTGGAAGGTGGCGCCGGCGGTGACGCTCGGGATCGGTGGCTCGCCGCCTTCGACGCAGTGCTCTCCGGTCAGCTTGTAGTGGCCGTGGGAGCCCATCGGGATGGGCGCGCCGAGGCTGCAGTGGGACCCGCCCACCGACCAGAGGAAGCCGAGGAAGCGCCCGCAGCCCGAGGTGTCGCAGTCGGAGAGGTAGAGCTGGTCAAAGACGTCCTTCACCCACTCGACCGTGGTCGTGCCGCCGGGCACCGGCGTGTCGTACCCGGCAAGCACGATGAAGGACTCGCAAAGGAGCCCCTTGGGGGCCTCGTAGCTGCCGCCGCCGCTGACCCCGGGCAGGTCGACCCAGCCACCGCCGACGACCGTGCCCCCCGCACAGGTGCAGTCGATGACGTAGGTGCTCTTGGTCGCGCTCACGACCGCTTCGAGCTGCATGCAGGGCCCCCCGGAGGTGCCGTCCTGGGCGAGGGCGGCCAGCGGGAAGGCGGCGAGGGTGAGCAGGGCAAGCTTGGGGATGTCGAGCACGGTGGTCGCTCCGGTCAGAGGTCTTGAGAGTCCCCGGCCAAGGTGCCGGTGGACACAACGAGGACGCTCGGCCCCGCCCCTGGTGACAGGCGACCTCCCGAAAAGCCGCCGCCAACCCGGCGTCCTTCCTTCTATGCAGGGCCCCGATAAGCTGGCTGCATGCCGACCCCCAACCGCCCAACGCCCGCCGCCCTCCGCGCCCTCGCCCGGCGCGACCCGATCCTGGGCGCCGCCATGGGCGAGCTCGCCCCCTTCCCCGGCTTCCCCGACACGCCGGCCCGCCGCCGCGAGAGCCACTACCAGTCCCTCGCCCGCGCGATCGTCTACCAGCAGCTCTCGGGCAAGGCCGCCGCGACGATCTGGGGCCGCGCCGTGGGCCTCACCCCGGGCAGCGGCTTCCCCAAGCCCGCCGAGCTGCTCGCCTTCGACGAGGACAGCCTGCGCGCCTGCGGCATCTCGCGGCCCAAGCTGCGCGCCCTGACCGACCTGGCCGAGCGCGCCCACGACGGCCGCCTGGGCCTGGGCGCCGCCGCGCGCCTCGACGACGATGAGGTCATCGGCCGGCTCGTCGCCGTGCGCGGCATCGGCGTCTGGAGCGCCCAGATGTTCCTGATGTTCAAGCTCGGCCGCCTCGACGTGCTGCCGGTCGGCGACCTCGGCGTGCAGGAGGGCCTCTGCATCCTCGACGGCCTCGACCTGCGCCCGACCCCGGACGAGCTGGCCGAGCGCGGCCAGGTCTGGCGCCCGCTGGCCAGCGTGGCGGCCTGGTTCCTGTGGCGCCTGACCGACACGCCCCGCTGCGAGAAGAAGTAGGCCGAGGCGCAGCCGGGGCGCGGTCAGCCGCGATTCGACTGGCGCCCCCCGAGCTTCGGCCTAGGCTGGGTTGCATGCTGGTCCAACTCACCACCGTCGCCCTCGCGCTCCTGCTCCTCTCCCCGGGTCCCACAAGAGCCCACCTCGCCCCGCCCACAGCGCCGCCGAGCGCGGCGACCGCCGAGCCGGGCCCCAGCACCGCGCCCGACGACAAGGGCTGCCGGCGCTGCGACCAGCGCGGCGTCGTGCCCTGCAAGCAGCACAGCGAAGAGCTGCACGCCTTCGAGGCCGAGGTCAAGTTCTGCTCGGTGATCGCCGCCTGCGAGGACTGCCTCGGGACCCTGCTCGTCGACTGCGAGCGCTGCGACGGCGGTCCGGACTCGCAGCTCATCCCCGAGCGCCGCGCGGAGATCGAGGTGTGGCTCTCGGAGGACCGCATGAGCTCGTTCCTCGGGCGGCCGGTGCCGCATGTCGAGACGACGCACTTCGAGCTGATCGTCGACGTGCCCGTCATGAAGGACGGCAAGAAGAAGAAGGACCCGCACCTGACGATGCACCTCGTGGCCCACGACGTGGAGGCCGCGGCCGGCATGATCTCCGAGCACTTCGGCCTGACGCGCGAGGACTACTTCAGCCAGATGCGCATGTGGATCTGGGAGGACCCCAAGGACCACACGGCGGTCATGAAGGAGTTCCTGCTGTCGTCCTCGACCGGCGACTTCAAGCTGCTCGGCAAGAACCCCGTCTTCTCGGTGTGGACCGAGAAGAACTTCAGCACCGTGCCCGGCGTGCGCCGCCTGTTCACCCACAACGCCACGCACATGCTGCTGTCGAACCTGATCAACATGGTCTGGACCGGCGACCAAGGCGGCGGCTTCTTCGACGCCGGCTCGGCCCACTGGTACGAGTACGCGATCCACGAGCGCAGCGTGAACTACTGCATCGAAGAGGCGACGGTGCCGCTCGACTACCACGGCGGCCAGTGGCGCGCGCCGATCCGCAAGCGCCTCGACAAGGAGGACCAGCGCGTCCTGCCGCGGCTCCTGCCGATGAACACCGGCGCGATGACCCTGCCCGACCAGGCCCTGTGCTGGAGCTTCTACGACTGGATCGTCGCCACGGCCCCCGACAAGCTGATGCCGATCCAGCGCGCGCTCAAGGACAAGCGCGAAGGCCGCGACGTGCTCGAGGAGGTCTTCGGCAAGCAGGTGCTAGCCCTCGAGGACGAGTGGCGCGCCTGGGTCCAGGACACCTACCCGCTCAAGGGCGACAAGCCGCGCACGCCCAAGGACAAGCAGAAGCGCTGAGCCGCGCGACCGGCGGCGGCGCTATCATCCCGCCCATGTCGTCTCCCCGAAGCTGGACCGAGGTCCGCGTGGTCGTGCCCGAGGGCTGGGGCGAGCTGGTCGCCGAGCTCTTCGCCGCCACGCCCTTCACCGGGGTCGCCTTCGGGCCGAGCTCCTTCGCCACGCCCGACGCACCCGAGGGCTTCGGCTACCTGCGCAGCTTCGTGCCGAGCGACTTCGACACGGACGAGCTGCGCGCGGGCGTGCGGCGCGCGCTCGACGAGCTCGCAGGTCGCGTGGGCCTGCCCGAGCTCGAGGACATGCCGCTGCGCTTCCAGCCGCTGCCGGCCGAGGACTGGGCCAACTCCTGGAAGAAGACCTGGCGCGCCTTCCGCTGCGGCGACCTGGCCGTGGTGCCGCGCCACTTCGACGGCCAGCTCCGCCCTGGCGACCGGCGCTTGGCGCTCGACCCCGGCGGCGTCTTCGGCACCGGCCGCCACGCGACCACGCGCACCTGCCTCAAGGTCTTGCAGGAGCGGCTCGCCGGCGGCGAGCGCGTGCTCGACGCGGGCTGCGGCACGGGCATCCTGGCCGCCGGCGCGCTGCTGTTCGACGCGGGCCACGTGCTCGGCTTCGACATCGACGCCGGCGCGCCCTCGCACTTCGCCGAGCTGATGCAGGACAACGGCCTCACCGGTCGCGCCGACTTCCGCCTCGGCGGCTTCGAGGTGCTCGAGGACGGCGAGCGCTTCGACGTGGTGCTGGCCAACATCTACTCGGACATCATCTCGCTGCACGCGCGCGACCTCGCCGCGCGCCTCGAGCCCAGGGGCTGGTTCGCCTTCAGCGGCTGCCCGGTGCACCACTCGCGCGAGACGCGCGCCTGCATCCAGCAGGCCGGGCTCGTGATCGAAGAGGAGCGCGTCCGCGGGCTCTGGCACACCTTCGTCGGACGCCTGGCCTAGTAGCGGTCCTCGACGAAGCGCTGCTGCTCCATCGGGGGGCGCACGTAGCCCCGGTTCGCCTGGCGCGGGGGCAGCTCGATCGGCTCGGGAGTCAGGTCCTCGTAGGGGATCTGGTCCAAGAGGTGCGCGATGCAGTTGAGCCGCGCGCGGCGCTTCTCGTCGGCCTCGACCACCCACCACGGCGCCTCTGCGGTGTCGGTGTGCGCGAACATGACGTCCTTCGCGCGGCTGTACTCGACCCAGCGGCTGCGCGCCTCGAGGTCCATCGGCGAGAGCTTCCAGCGCTTGGTCGGGTCGTCGATGCGCGCCTGGAAGCGCCGCTCCTGCTCGTCGTCGCTGACCGAGAACCAGTACTTGATCAGGATCACCCCCGCGCGGATCAGCAGGCGCTCGAACTCGGGGCAGGAGCGCAGGAACTCCTCGTGCTGCTCGTCGGTGCAGAACCCCATCACACGCTCGACGCCGCCGCGGTTGTACCAGCTGCGGTCCATCAGCAGGATCTCGCCGGCCGCGGGCAGCTCTGCGACGTAGCGCTGGAAGTACCACTGCTTGCGCTCGCGCTCCGTCGGCGCCGGCAAGGCGACCACGCGGCAGACGCGCGGGTTGGTGGCCCGGGCGATGCGCTTGATCACACCCCCCTTGCCGGCGGCATCGCGGCCCTCGAAGATCACGACGACCTTGAGGCCCTCGGCCTTGACCCACTCCTGGAGCTTGACCAGCTCGGCCTGCAGGCGGACGAGCTCCCGCGCGTAGAACTGCTTCTTGAGGCGCTGTGGCTTGTCGGTCATCGGCTCGGGGCGGGGCGGGGTTCGTAGCGTTGCGGGGACGAGGCGCGCATCAAGGTACGCTGACCAGCGAGCCCACCAAGGTCGAAATCGAGGCTTGGGTGGGGTGACTCGGGGGCTCGGGCCTCAACACCAAGTTGTCGAGCTCCATGGTCCGGCGCAAATTGGCTCCCTATTGCAGGTCGCGGGACCGATCATGGGCCCATGCCTGCCCTCCCCACCCAGACTCGCAGTCCGCTGGAGCGCCGCGCCCAGCAGCTCGAGCAGCTCGAGGCGCGCACCGCCGACGTGCTCGTGGTCGGCGGCGGCATCACCGGCGCCGGCATCGCGCTCGACCTCGCCACCCGCGGGCTCGACGTCGTGCTCGCCGAGCGCGGCGACTGGTCCGGGGCGACCTCGAGCGCCTCCTCGCGCCTGGTCCACGGCGGCCTGCGCTACCTCGAGCAGTTCGAGCTGTCCCTGGTGCGTGAGTCGTGCCTCGAGCGGGCGCTGCTCCTGCGCAACGCCGCTGGCTACGTGTGGCCCGAGGAATTCCACTTCCCCGTCTTCCGCGGCGACCGCATCGGCCGCGCCAAGCTGCTGGCCGGACTCTGGCTGTACACCGCCCTGGCCACACCGCGCGCCCTCGGCCTGCCCGCGCGCCGCAGCGCCGCGGCCATGGGCCGTCGCCTGCCCCAGATCGAGACGCGCGGCCTGGTCGGCGGCGGCAGCTACCTCGATGCCGCCACCGACGACGCGCGCCTGGGCCTGGCCGTGGTGCAGACCGCGCGTCAGCAGGGCGCGACCTGCCTGTCGCGGCTCGAGCTCGTGGCGACCGACGAGGCGGGCGGCCAGGTGCGCTGCGACCTGCGCGACCGCGAGGCCGGCGCCGCCATCGAGCTGCGCGCCCGCGCGGTCGTGCTGGCCGGCGGACCCGCGACCGACGAGCTGCGCGCGGTCGCGGGCCTCGGTGGCCCAGCCTGGACCGCTCCCTCGCGCGGCTCCCACATCGTGGTCCCGCGCGAGCACCTGCCCACCGACGGCGCCACGATCTTCACCTCCGCCGTCGACGGCCGGGTCATGTTCCTGATCCCCTGGCCGCGCCACACCGTCGTCGGCACGACCGACCTCGACGCGGACCCGCGCCAGCGGCCGCGGGCGAGCGGCGCCGAGGTGCGCTACCTCTTGGACTCCGCGCGCGCCCTCGCGCCGGGCTCGGACCTCGGCCCCGACGACGTGATCTCGACCTGGTCGGGCCTGCGCCCGCTGCTCGCGCCGCCGGACGGTGCCGCGCCCTCGGAGCGCTCGCGCGAGGAGCGCATCGAGCGCGAGGGCCGCATCCTGACCATCGCCGGCGGCAAGCTGACCGGCTACCGCGCCGCAGCCGAGAAGCTCGCCCACCGGCTGACCGCCGAGCTCGAGCTCGGCCAGCGCGGCCGCACCTCGGCCACCCGCGAGCTGCCCCTCGTGGGCGCTCTCGGTGGGCCCGTCCCGCGCCCGGCCTGGTCGCGCCTGGGAGCCAGCGGCGGCGTGCGCGACCTGGCCCCGCTCGGCATCGCCTGGGACGCGCGCTACGGCGCCGGCGCGGCCGGGGTGCGCCGGGTCGCCGGCGAGTCGCGGCTGCTCGATGCCACCACGCGCCTGGGCGAGCTGGACCACGCCGCCCGCGACGAGGACTGCCTCGGTCTGGTCGACTTCCTCTTCCGGCGCACGGACTTCGGGCTGCTCTCGCCGGGCAGGGCGCGGGCCGAGCTGCCCGAGCTCAGCACGCGCCTCGGCCAGCACCTCGCCTGGTCCGAGGCCCGCCGCGAGGCCGAAATGGCAGGTGCGGTGGCCGAGCTCGACCTGCGCGAGTCTTGGCGCCGGGACCCGGACGCACCGTAAGCGGCGGAAAGGCTTGGGAATCCCCTCCCGGGGTCCCAAGGTAGGGGCACACTCTGCCGCTCTCGACGCAGCCCCGCGCCGACCTCCCGAACCGACGACGATGATCCTCGCCACCTTCGCCCTGGCCCTAGTCCTGGGCCTTGCGCTGCTGTACCTGAACAAGGCCTTCCCCGCCGCCGCCACGACCTGGTTCTTGGTCCTGGTCGCGGTCTTCGGCGGACCGGCTGCGCTCGGCGGCTCCTGGCTCTGGGTGCTCCTGCTCTGGACCCTGCCTGTGGTCGTGCTCGGCCCGACGCCGCTGCGGCGCGCGCTCATCACACCCCAGGTCTTCAAGCTCATCGCGCCGATCCTGCCGCGCATGAGCGACACCGAGAAGGACGCGCTCGAGGCCGGCACCGTCTGGTGGGACGGCGAGCTGTTCTCCGGCGACCCCGACTGGAAGAGCCTGTTCGCCTTCAAGCCCAAGGACCTGACGGCCGAGGAGCAGGCGTTCCTCGACGGCCCGGTCGAAGAGCTCTGCGGCATGCTGACCGACTGGGAGGTGAACCAGGCCGGCGACCTGTCGCCCGAGGTCTGGCAGTTCCTCAAGGAGCACGGCTTCTTCGGCCTGATCATCCCGACCCGCTACGGCGGCAAGGGCTTCTCCGCCATCGGCCACTCGGCCGTGATCGCGCGCCTCTCGACGCGCTCGACCGTGCTGGCCGTGACCGTCATGGTGCCCAACTCGCTGGGCCCCGCCGAGCTGCTGCTGCACTACGGCACCGAGGAGCAGAAGGACCACTACCTGCCGCGCCTCGCCGACGGCAGCGACCTGCCCGCCTTCGCCCTGACCGAGCCGACCGCCGGCAGCGACGCGGCCTCGATGCGCAGCAACGGCGTCGTCTGCCGCGGCCAGTGGGAGGGCGAGGAGGTGCTCGGCATCCGGCTCAACTGGGACAAGCGCTACATCACCTTGTCCGCCGTCGCGACCGTGCTGGGCTTGGCCTTCAAGCTCGAGGACCCGGACGGCCTGATCGGCAACAGGCCGCACTACGGCATCACCTGCGCGCTGATCCCGACGCACCTGCCTGGCGTGATCGCGACCCAGCGGCACGACCCGCTCGGCATCCCCTTCTTCAACGGGCCGACCCAGGGCAAGGACGTCTTCGTGCCACTCGACTGCATCATCGGCGGCCAGCGCAACGCCGGCGCGGGCTGGCGCATGCTGATGGACAGCCTGGCTGCGGGCCGCGGCATCTCCCTGCCGTCCCTGGCCGCCGGCGGGGGCCAGATGGCGACCCGCGCGGCCGGCGCCTACGCCTCGGTGCGCAAGCAGTTCGGCCTGGCGATCGGGCGCTTCGAGGGCATCGAGGAGCCGCTCGCGCGCATCGCCGGCAGCACCTACTACCTGGACGCCATGCGGCGCCTGACCGTCGGCGCGATCGACGCGGGCGAGAAGCCCGCCGTGCTGACCGCGATCTGCAAGCGCTGGATGACCGAGTCGATGCGCTCGATCTTCAACGACGGCATGGACATCGTCGGCGGCGCAGGCATCGTGCGCGGCCCGCGCAACATCTTCGCCGCCGGCTACACCGGCGCGCCGATCAGCATCACGGTCGAGGGCGCCAACATCCTGACGCGCTCGATGATCGTCTTCGGCCAGGGCGCCCTGCGCTGCCACCCCTTCGCCCAGAAGGAGGTCCAGGCCGCCGAGGCCAAGGACATGGTCGCCTTCGACCGCGCCTTCTTCGGGCACGTGGGCTTCGTGTTCGTCAACGGCGCGCGCTCGGCGCTCCTGAGCCTGACCGGCGGTCACCTCGCCAGCGCGCCGGTCAACGGACCGACCGCCTACTACGTCAAGCAGCTGACGCGCCTGTCGGCCTCCTTCGCGATCACCAGCGATGTCGCCATGGGCACCCTCGGCGGCGAGCTCAAGCGCATGGAGAAGCTGACCGGCCGCTTGGCCGACGTGCTGGCCTGGCTGTACATCGGCTCGGCGACCCTGCACCGCTTCCTGCGCGAGGGCGCCCCCGAGCGCGACCTGGCCTACATGCGCTGGGCGGCCCAGACCGCCCTGTACGAGGCCGAGCAGGCCCTCGACGGCGTGCTGCGCAACCTGCCCGTGCGCCCCGCGGCCGCGCTCCTACGCGTGATCGTCTTCCCCTTCGGGCCGCGCATGTCGCTGCCCTCGGACCGGCTCGGCGCCAAGGTCGCCCGCGGGATCCTGTTCGACGGGCCCGCCCGCGAGCACCTCTCCCCCGACGTGTACCTGCCGAACCCGACCGAGCCCGGCCTCGGCCGCCTCGAGGCCGTGCTGGACAAGGCCCTCGCCGGCCTCCCGATCTCGACCCGCATCCGCGATGCTGTCGCCGACGGCAAGCTCGACCGCAAGCCCGTCGCGACCCTCGAGGAGCGCGCCCTCGCCGCGGGCCTGATCTCGACCGAAGAGCGCGACCTGCTCGCGGAAGTGCGCCGCGAGAGCGAGGACATCGTCCAGGTCGACGCCTACGAGGCCGAGGAGTTCCTCAACCTCCGCCGCTAGCACCCGCCGCTAGCACCCGCCGCGGCTTCGCGGATCGACGGTACGGTATCGCACACCGTACCGTCGATCTGCGACACCGTACCGTCGACCGGCGAGCCTCGTGGGGTCAGGAGGCCTACGCCTCAGGCGAGGGGGCCACCGATCAGGCGGAAGTTGACCGGGTACTCGTAGCGCTCGCCCTTGTGGGTGCGAATGGCACCGATGATCGAGTAGGCGATCTCCGCGATCCACACCAGCAGGATGATCACGAAGCCGATGCCGATGCAGGTCAGCACCGCGCCGATCACACCCAGGATGAACATCGTGAGCTGGAAGTTGAGCGCCTCCCGGGACTGCTCGGCTGCGAAGCCGCCCTCCTCCTTCTTCACCAGCCACAGGATCAGGGGCACGAGCCACCCGACGGCGCCGACCGAGACCAGCGCCCCGACCGCGCCCGCGGCGTGGGCCGCCATGGCGAAGTTGCGCTCCTCCTCGGTCGGCATGCCCGGTCGACGCGCCTCGGCGCGGTTCGGACGCGGCTCGAAGGCCTGCTCCTCTCGCGGGGGCGGCTCGGCCGAGCGCCACTCGGCGCGGTGGGCCTGGGCGGCCTCGTCCTCACCCTCGTCGAAGGGGTCCGGCGGGGTTCCTGCTGGTTCGAAGTCCGGAACCGGCGCGGGGCCGCCTTCGGTCGGTTCGAATTCGAAGGAAGGTCCGTCCTTGGCGCTCTCGCGCCATTCTTGTTCGTCGAAGCCAGAGGTCATGGGATGGGAGGGGGTGGAGGTGCGCTCCCTTGGTGGGAAGTCCGCCCGCGCGATTTCACACCGCACGCCCTAAGCCCGGCAAGGGCCACACTAGAATCCTCCCGTGCGCATCCTCTACATCTCCCAAAGGGTCCCTTACCCCCCCGTCCGTGGCGACAAGATCACCACCTGGCGCGGGATCAGCCACCTGGCCAAGAAGCACGAGGTCACGATCGTGGCCTTCGCGCACAACGAGGGCGACCTCGAGGCGGCCGAGACCCTGCGCCAGAAGGGCTTCACGATCCACACCGTGGACCTGGACATGCGACGCAACAAGCTGCGCTCGCTGCCCTTCCTCCTGGGCAACAGGCCCCTGACCCTGGGGGTCTACGGCAGCGCCGAGCTGCAGCGCGTGGTCGACCGCGAGATCGAGCACTGCGACCTGGCCTTCTCGTACTCCTCCAGCATGGGCGCTTTCCTGCTGCCCCACCCGCACAAGCCACGGGTGCAGTTCGTGTGCGAGCTCGACTCGGACAAGTGGGCCCAGTACGCGGGCTTCACCAAGTTCCCGATGAGCTGGATCTACAAGCGCGAGGCGCGCACCCTGCTCGAGTTCGAGCGGAAGATGTGCGGCGCCATGGACATGAACATGGTCGTCACGCCGGTCGAGCTGGCGATCTTCGAGGAGCGCATCCCCGGCGCCCCCTGCCGGGTGCAGCGCAACGGGGTCGACCTCGAGCACTTCAACCCCAGCTACAACGCCCCCGAGCCTGGCCACATGGTCTTCACGGGGGTCATGGACTACTTCCCGAACGTCGACGGCTGCGTCTGGTTCGCGCGCGAGATCCTGCCCGAGATCCGCCGCCGGCACCCCGAAGCGCGCTTCTCGGTCGTCGGCTCGTCGCCCTCGAAGGAGATCCTGTCCCTGGCGTCCCTGCCGGGCGTCGAGGTCACCGGCTTCGTCGACGAGACCCGCGACTGGCTGGCCCGCGCCCAGCTCGGCGTGGCGCCCCTGCGCATCGCCCGCGGCATCCAGAACAAGGTGCTCGAGGCCATGGGCCAGGGCCTGCCCGTGGTCGGCACCACCAACGCGACCCAGGGTGTCGAGGGCGTGCCCGGTCGCGACTTCCTTGTCGCCGACGACGTGGCCAGCCAGGTCGAAGCCTGCTGCCGCCTGATCGCGAACCCCGAGGAGGGCCTGGCCCTCGGTCGCCAGGCGCGCGCCTTCGTCGAGGAGAGCTACTCCTGGGAGACGGTGCTCGAGCCGATGACGCTGCTGCTCGAGGACATCGTGCGGGCGCGCGGCGGCGACCCGAGCTAGGCGCGACCCGGGCTAGTCGGGGAAGGCCTCGAGCGGCTCGGGGCTGGCCTCGGCGCCGTAGACCTCGGAGATCTGGCGCGCGTACTCGGCGAGGGGCTCGAGGCCGACCGACGCCCGGCGCTCGTCGACGCCGGCGGGATCCTCGATCGGGAGGGGTCGGTCGACGCCGCTGGCGTCACTGCCGAACTGGGTGCCAAAGCGCTGGGGCTGCTTGGCGGCGCAGCGCACGCGGTCGGTCAGGTAGGCCAGGTTGGCCCCGCTGGCTTGACCGGCGGCGACGAGCGGCTCCATCAGGGCCAGGACCTCGGCCTGGAAGGCGGGCGCTGCGTCGGCGTGCTGGACCAGGAGCCAGGCCCGGTCGGCCGCTCGGCGGCCAACCTGGTCCTAGGTCGGCCAGCCCGTGTCGGCGACGAGGCCCCGCAGGAAGGCGGTCGACTCGGCATCGATGGCTTCGACCGCCCTGAGGAGCTCGGCCTGCCCTGGGTCCAGCTGGAACCCGCCGCCCTCGACCGGCGAGGACATGGCTTCGACCAGCGCCCCCCGAGCGGCCTGGTCGCGCTCGGCGAGCTCGAGCAGCTGGGCGGCAAGCTCGGGGTGGGTGGGAGCAGGGGTCGATGTGGACCCGGGCTCCCCGGCTCCCACCGGCCCCGGTGTGGAGGCGCAGGCGGACAGGAAGAGCAGCAGGAAGGCGGTGAGTCGCTGGCGCATGGGAGCCAAGTGTAGTGGATCCAGGCCCGCAAGAGCCCCGTTCGGGGCCCCGGCGGACTCCCCTTCCCGGGACTCCCCCCCGGGGCTCGCCCCGCTTAGAATGCTCGCCTTCCTACGCCACCCCGACCGCCACCCGCCCCCCCATGACCATGCCCCACGACCACCTCGCCAAGACCTTCGACTCCTGGGCCCAGAGCGGCCGCGGGGAACGCATGGAGGTCGGCCACGGGGACGTGGTCGCCCAAGTGATCCCCCAGCTCGAGATCAAGGCCGGCGACCAGGCCCTGGACCTCGGCTGCGGCACCGGCTGGGCCACGCGCATGCTGGCCAAGGCCGCGCCCGGGGCCGGCGCCGTGGGCGTCGACATCGCGCCCGAGATGATCAAGCGCGCCGAGGAGCTGCACTCCTACACGATCCGCGCGCGCTACGAGGTGGCTCCGTTCGAGCAGCTCGGCCTGGCGGACGAGGCCTTCACCCACGTCTTCTCGATGGAGGCGATCTACTACGCCCCGGACCTCGAGAAGTCCCTCGCCGAGGCCTTCCGCGTGCTCAAGCCCGGCGGCCGCATCGACCTGGTCGTCGACTTCTACGCCGAGAACGAGCCCACCGCCGGCTGGGCCGACACCGTCGGCACGCCGATGCTGTACCTGTCCGAGGCCGACTGGCGCGAGCACCTGACCAAGGCCGGCTTCGAGGACGCCGAAACGCGCCGCGTGATCGACAGCCGCGGCACCGGCGACCCGGCCGACTTCGAGCCCAGCCCGAGCTTCCCCGACTGGGCCACCTGGTGCGCCTACCGCGAGGCCGGCAGCCTCTGGATCCACGGCAAGAAGCCCGCGTGACGAGCCTCGCCCTCCAGCGCCCGCGCGCCAGCAAGGCGCCGCTGTCGGCAGGTGGCCTGGCCGGCCGGCTCCTGGCCCTGGTCATCGGGCTCGTGCTGGCCGCCTGCGCCGCACGGGTGCCGGTCGAGCCGGCCGCCCCGGGTGAGGCGCGCCTGGTGATCGACCTGCGCCTGCCCGAGGCCTTCGCGGCGGGCCACGCGCCCGGCGCGCTCAACATCCAGCTTGGCTGGGATCAATTGGAAGGGCGCACCAGGAGCTACGTGCCCGACCTCGACCAGCCGATCGCGATCCGCGCGACGGACCAGGACGAGGCCGAGCGCGCCGCCGCGATCCTGACCGAGCTCGGCTACCGGGACCTGGCGCGCTTCGACCCGCCGGGGGGCTTGGCCGCGGTCGAGACGGCGACCCTGCCGCTGATGAGCGCCAGGCAGCTGGCCCTGGAGCTGGTCGGCGAGGCCCCGCCGATCGTGCTCGACATCCGCCACCCGCGCGAGTTCGAGGACGGGATCATCGAAGGGGCGATCCTGATCCACGAGGACGAGGGGCCGGTCTCGATCGGCGACCTGGATCCCGGTCGCCGCTACGCGATCGTCTGCGAGGGCGGGTGGCGCTCCAGCCAGCTGGCCAGCTGGATGGAGCTGAAGGGCTTCCGGGACGTGGTCAACGTGCTGGACGGCATGGCCGGCTGGCGCGAGCTCGACTGAGGGGCGGGTTTTCGGAGGGACGCGTGTCACCACCGGGGCTCCCGGGCGTCCTCTTGGCATGCAAGCCCTCCATGGATGCCTGGTCTGGGGATGCCTGGCCTGGCTGGGTTCGGTGGTCTCCTTGGGCTCAGACGGGCCCTTCGGGGCCCCCCTGGACCGTCCCCTGCTCCTGCGCTACCTGATCCTGGTCGCGGCCCATCCCCTGCGCTCCTCGATCGCCCTCCTGACCCTTTGGGGCGGGTTTTGGTGGGCCTGGCAGGCCTGGCGAGCGGGACTGGGCTTGGGGCTTGACGGGCAATTGGTTACTATTAAAGGATCGGACGTCCTGCCCAGGCAGGTCGATGTGGCCCTTCAGGCCCGCTCCGCACCCACGTATCCGCCAGGGAGGCCGCGCCCGGCCACGGCGGAAGCACCGGAACCCTACATGTCCACATCCCTTCGCGAAAGCATCGTCACGGGCCCCACCGAGGTCGAGAACCTCGGCCCGACGCTCTTCGTGACCCCGTGCCAGGAGTCCTTCCGCTCCGGCGTTCTGCTCTCCCAGGCCGTGATCGTCACGACCATCGCTTCGACCATCCGCGAGCTCTCGCGCGATGGCAAGAAGGTCAAGACCATCATGGTCAGCGGCGACATCGATCCGCTCGAGCACGAGGACTTCCGGCAGATCTCCGAGAACCTCAAGGACATCGCCAAGAAGTGGTTCCCGAAGGCACGCCTGCACCTGGTCGGCTACCCGCGCTTCATCGACTCGCCCGGCCGGGCCGTGGCCCTCGACTACTTCCACGAGGTCACCCTGCGCCTCGAGGCGGGCACCCAGAAGACCTACTCGGCGATGACCAGTGAGAAGGGCGAGGTGCTCAAGCGCGTGAACTCGACCCTCGCGCGCCTCGACCTCGGCAACCTAGTCATCCGGGCGCGCTTCGTCCGCGGCGACATCGACAACTCCACCCCCTCCGAGGTGCGGGGCTGGATCAAGTCCCTGGAGGCGATCAAGCCGGCCAAGGTCGAGATCTCTTCGCCCAAGAAGTCTCCCTGGGCGAAGACCAAGGCGATCACGGCGACGCGCCTGAAGGAAATCAGCGCCGAGGTCGAAGAGAAGCTCGGCGTCCCCGTCGAGACCATCGACGAGTAGCACGCTCCCCCCAACCTGCTCCGCAAGGCACAACCAACGATCCCACGGGCCTCACGGCCCGCTTGGTCCCATGACCCGCTACGAGAAATCCAGGGACGGCAGCGTCACCATCGAGGTCGCTGACAGCGCCGGCTACTGCTGGGGCGTCGAGCGCGCCATCGACCTCTCGGTCGAGGCCGCGGGCGACGACTCGCGCCCCGTGTTCACCCACGGCGATCTGATCCACAACAACTACACGGTCAACAAGCTGCGCGAGGAGCACGGCGTGACCTCGGTGAAGGAGGTCGACGACGCCCCCGCGGGCTCAGCCCTCGTGATCCGTGCCCACGGCGTGCCGCCCCAGACCAAGCGCCAGGCGATCGACGCCGGCCTGACCGTGGTCGATGGCACCTGCCCGCTGGTGACCAAGATCCACCGCAAGGCCCTGGCCCTGCTCGACGAGCGCTACGAGGTCTTCGTGATCGGCAAGCCGAGCCACCCCGAGGTGATCGGCATCGTCGGCGCGGTCGAGGACGCCGGCGGCACCGCGCGTGTGCTCGAGACCAAGGAGGACGCCGAGGCCCTGCCCGGGATGAAGCGTGTCGGCGTGGTCATGCAGTCGACGCTGGTGGCCAAGAAGGCCGGCGACATCGTCTCGGTCCTGGTCACCAAGTCCCAGGACGTGAAGGTGGTCAACACCATCTGCCACGTGACCACCGAGCGCCAGGAAGAGGCCGACCACCTCGGCGCCCACTGCGACCTGATCCTGGTCGTCGGCTCGCCCCACAGCTCGAACACCAAGAAGCTGGCCGAGGTCTGCTCCAAGGATGGCACCCCCACCCACCGGATCGAGGGTGTGCCCGACCTGGACATGGCCTGGTTCGAGGGCAAGACCCACATCGGTATCCACGCCGGCGCCTCGACCCCCGAAGAGGTCATCGAGACGATCATCGGCTTCCTGCGCGAGAACCTCGTCGGCGCAGGCGCAGCCGGCTAGGGCGCGCGCTCGCCTACCGGGTTCGGCCGGGCTGCCTTCGCTCAGACCTTGGGCGGCGTCAGCGGGATCGACTTGCCCGTTTCGTCGACGGCCACCATGGTCACGACCGCCTCGGTCACGAGCCGCCGCTCGACCGAGCCGAAGCGGCTCTCGCTCCACACCTGCACGTCGGTCTGCACCGAGGTGCGCCCGGTCTTCAGGGTCTTGGTGTAGCAGCTGACCACGTCGCCGACGAGCACCGGCGCGCGGAAGACGATCTCGTCCATGGCCACGGTCACCAGCTTGCCCTCGTGGGACTTGTGGGACTCGACCGCGGCCGCGAGGTCGATGTGGGAGAGGATCACGCCACCGAAGATGGTGCCAGCGGCGTTGGTGTCGCGCGGCATCATCACGATGCGCAGGGTCGGGCAGACGCCCTCGGGATAGCAGCTTTCGGCGCTCATGTCGGGTTCTTGGGTCGGCCCAGGTCGTGGAGGGCTCGAGACCTGGGCGTGGCCTCGGCTCCTTCGGGTCAGCTCGCGTCGAGGGAGCGCTCGGCCCAGGCGTGGATGCGCGCCTCGAGCTCGGGCGTCTTGTGGCGGAAGAAGTGGTCGGTGCCCGGGATCTCGTCGACCTCGAGGTTGGGGCCTAGGCCCGGGAAGTTCTGGCGCAGGGCCGCGCTGGTGCCGAAGTCGTCGTCACCGGCGAACAACAGGTAGCTCGGCTGGCGCACCTCGGCGATCGGCTTGCACTCGTAGACCGAGACCGGCAAGGCGATGAAGAGGCAGCGCTGGATCCGTGACTCGCGGACCGCGAGGCCACTGGACGTGCGCGCGCCGAAGCTGAAGCCGCCGGCCCAGAGGGGCAGGTCCGGGTGGCGCGCGGCGAGGTAGTCGAGGGCTGCTGAGGCGTCCTCTTCCTCGAGCCCCTCGCCGTGGTGGGTGCCCTCGGAGCCCTCGACGCCGCGGAAGTTGAAGCGCAGCACGGCCAGGCCGGCGCGGCGCAGGGCCTTGGCCGCGCGATAGACCACGGTGTTGTGCATCGTGCCGCCGTGGGCTGGGTGCGGGTGGCACAGGATCGCGGCGGCGGCGGGCGGTGCGACGACGCCCTCGGGGGCCTCGGGCGGGCCGTAGAGTCCCTCGAGGATGCCGGCCGGGCTCTCGAAGGTCACGGGGGTCGGGTGGACGAGGGACATGGGCGTAGCTTAACGCTCCCTTACCGCTGGGAGATCGCTAGTCGCGAGGTTGCGCCTCAGGCGCCGGCGGGGCTCTGTGCTCAGGCGCCGCACGGGCTCTGTGCTCAGGCGCCGCACGGGCTCGTGCTCAGGCGCCGCACGGGCTCGTGCTCAGGCGCCGCACGGGCTTTGTGCTCAGGCGCCGCGCGGGCTTTGGGCTCGGGTG
>JARGPD010000060.1 GCA_029212845.1 Planctomycetota bacterium | reverse complement strand
GCCGGGGGCGCCCCCCGGGTGCGCCCGCCGCTCCGGGGCGCCCCCCCGGCGCTGGGGGGCATCGTGGGCGCCGCCGCGCCCCGGGGCCGGCGTGCGGGCGACCTCGCCCCCGCGCCAGCGCCGGTCGGCTGCGACCGTCGCGGGGTCCAGGGTGAAGGCTTGGCTGGCGACGACGGCGCCGTCGGCGACGAGCTCGAGGCGGCCGGACAGGGGCACCAGCTCGCCGGGCTCGACGCCGCTGAGGGCGCCGATGGCCAGCTGGACGCTGGTGCGCTCGGCGAGGTGCGAGTCGCCGCCGAGGTCGGCCGCGACGCTGGTGCCGCCGGGCACGACGAGCGCCATGCGGTGGTCGCCGCCGAGGTTCACCCGGCCACGCACGGGCTGGTCGCGGAACGACGGCGCGCCGTAGACCGCGCTCTGGTACTGGACCTCGAAGGACGGGCGCCGGCGCACCTCCACGACGCCGACCGAGGACACGCCAACGGTCAGGTCGATGGCGACCAGGATGCGCGACGAGAGCTGCTCGGGGCGCTCGGCCTTCTCCGGGAACCAGGCGTCCTGGGGGCCCTCGGCGCCGGACTCCACGCGCACCTCGCGGGCGTCGCCGCGGGTCGCGCCGCGCACCAGCCAGGCCCGCAGCTCGTCGGAGCCGGGCTCGGCGTCGGGGATCGGGCCCAGGTCGGCCGGCAGGCGCGCCACGCGCAGGCCGACGGGCCCGGCCTTGACGACCGTGTGGAAGTCGATGTCCCCGTGCAGGGTCTCGACCGCCCGCACGAGGCTGACGACCCGCGCGCCCGGGGCGGACTGCTTGTCCGAGCGCGTGAACAGGGTCCAGCCAGCCGGCGCGACCTGGCCGTCGAAGCCCGACAGGTCATCGGCGAGCACGACCTCCCCGGCGTTGGCACCGAGCCCCTCGACGTGGTCGAGCAGGGCGAAGGCCGGGGCCGGGTGGGCGGCCGTTGGAGGGGCCTCGGCTCCCCCACAGGCGGCGACGAGGACGAGCAGGATCGGAACGAGTCGTTGGGGCTGCAGCATGGCGACGGCAAGCATAGCCCGAGGTGCGGCCGCTGCGGCTGGGAGCTGGGCCAGGATCCGCTCGGTCGCGAAGACAATCGACACCCTTATAAGGGTCTCCACCTAGGCGGGCGGCGCGCCTAGGATGGGTGGTGACATGCGCCTCCCCCCCACGCTCGGTCGCAGCCTGCTCTGGCTGGCGGCCTCGACCCCCGTCCTCGTCGCCGCCCCGCTTGCCATGAGGTCCCCCGCCGAGGGCGACCCCGGGCCGGTGCGCTACTCCCGCGACATCCGCCCGATCCTGTCCGAGCAGTGCTACCTCTGCCACGGACCCGATCACACCACGCGCGAGGCCGACCTGCGGCTCGACACCTTCGAGTTCGCGACCGAGGACCGCGGGGGCTACGCGGCCATCGTGCCGGGCGACGCGGAGGACAGCGAGCTGTTCTACCGGCTGACCACGGACGATCCCGAGGAGGCCATGCCCCCGGCCTCCGAGCACAAGCCCAAGCTGACCGCCGAGCAGCTCGACACCTTCCGGCGCTGGATCGACGAGGGCGCCGAGTACGAGCAGCACTGGGCCTTCGTCCCGCCGCACAGCAGCGGCGACACCAGCGGCGCCGAGGCAATCGACGCCTTCGTCTCGGCGCGCCTCGCCGCCGCCGGGCTCGAGCTCGCCCCCGAGGCCGAGCCCGCGCGCCTCCTGCGCCGCCTGTTCCTCGACCTGACCGGCCTGCCCCCGACCCTCGAGGAGCTCGACGCCTTCCTGGTCGCCTACGAGCCGGCCCTCGCCGCCGGCCCCCACGCCACGGACCTCGTCTGGCGCACCTGGGTCGATCGCATCTTCGAGGAGGAGCCCTACCGCACGCGCATGGCCGAGCGCCTGACCGGCCCGTGGCTGGACCACGCGCGCTACGCGGACACGTCCGGCATCCACATGGACAACGGCCGCCAGATCTGGGCCTGGCGCGACTGGGTGCTCGAGGCCTACCGCGACAACATGCCCTTCGACCAGTTCCTCACCGAGCAGCTGGCCGGCGACCTGCTGCCAGGCGCGACCCTCGACCAGCAGATCGCCAGCGGCTTCCAGCGCAACCACGTCACCACCGACGAGGGCGGCGCGATCGACGAGGAGTACCTGGTCGAGTACGCGGCCGATCGCACCGCCACCACCGGCGCGGTCTTCCTGGGCCTGACCATGGCCTGCGCGCGCTGCCACGACCACAAGTTCGACCCGGTCACCCAGGAGGACTACTTCAAGCTCTTCGCCTTCTACAACTCGATCGACGAGCCCGGCCTCTACTCCCAGACCGGCGACTCCAACCGCGCCTACGAGCCCTTCATCGAGGCGCCCTATCCCGAGCAGGTCGAGCAGCGCGAGCAACTCGCCGCCGAGCTCGCCGAGGTGCGCGAGGCCCAGACCAGCCCCAGCGCCGAGGACCTCGTGGCCCTGGCCGAGTTCCAAAGCGCCCTGCCCGCCGAGCTGGGCCTGACCTGGGCCGAGACCAGCCTCGGCGCCGCGACCTCGGACGCGGGCACCACCTTCGAGGAGCAGCCCGGCGGAAGCCTGCTCGCCGTCGGCGAGGCGCCGCCCACGGACGTCTTCCACATCACCCTCGGGACCGACGCCACCGACCTGCGCCTCCTGCAGCTCGATGCCCTCGGCCACCCGAGCCTCGTCGGCGGCGCGCCGGGTCGCTCCGACAACGGCAACGCGGTCCTGACCTCGATCCACGCCGAGGCCGTCTCGGTCGCCGACCCCAGCGTGCGCCAGCCCCTCGACCTGACCTGGGCCTGGGCCAGCCACGCCCAGACCAACGACGATTACGGCATCCTGCGTGCCTTCGACGCGCGCCACAACACGGGCTGGGCGATCGCCGGTCACACCGACGGCAACGAGCGCAGCGCCCTGTTCACCAGCGCCGAGCCCTTCGGCTTCGAGGGCGGCACCGAGGTCGTCGTGAGCCTGGGCTTCGAGTCGATCTGGTCGGCCCACGCCTTCGGCAACGTGCGCATCGGCCTCGCCAGCCTGTCCGAGGCCGGCGCCGCGCGCCTGCCCGTCGCCGCCGGAGCCTGGTACCAGGCCGGGCCCTTCCCGCTCGAGTCCGCCGTCGGCGCCTACCAGACCCAGCTCGAGATCGAGACCGACACGGCCCTCGACCCGACCGCCGACTGGACCGGCCCCGACGGCAGCGCCCAGCGCTGGACCTACCGCATGGACTTCGCCGACGGCGTGGCCACCAAGCTCGCCGGCGGCACCAACCTCCACTTCGTCGCCAAGGAGCTGTACGCCCCCACCGCGCGCAGCCTCGAGGTCAGCCTGGGCAGCGACGACGGCTTCGAGCTCTTCGTCAACGGGACCCAGGTCGCCGCCCGCGAGGTCCCCCGCGGCGTCGCCCCGGACCAGGACCGCGCGACGATCGAGCTCACCCCGGGCCGCAACACCCTGGTCTTCAAGGTCATCAACACCGGCGGCGACGCGGGCTTCTACTTCCAGGCGCTCGAGTCGGCCGAGGCCCTCGTCGGCGACCTGGTCGCGGCCGTGGTCGACACGAGCCACCATGGGCCGCTGCGCGCGGCTGGGTCCGCCGACTCGGCCCCGCCCGCGTCCCTCGACGAGCGCATCCTGCACAGCTGGCGCCTGGCGCGCTCGCCCGAGTACGCCGCCGGTCTGGCCAAGCAGGCCGAGCTCCTGGCCGCCACCGCCCAGCTCGAGTCCGAGATCCCGCGCACGATGGTGATGCGCGAGCGCGCGATGCCGCGCCAGGCCTACATCCTCGATCGCGGCGAGTACGACAAGGCCGACCCGAATCGGCCGGTCGAGCCCGGCGTGCCCGGCTTCCTGGCCCAGTACGGCGGCTGGGAAGAGCTCGTCCCAGGCGGCCAGCGCGCCACGCGCCTGGACCTCGCGCGCTGGATGACCGCGCCCGACAACCCGCTGGTGCCGCGCGTCGCGGTCAACCGGCTGTGGCAGCTGATCTTCGACCGCGGCCTGGTCTCCACCTCGGCCGACTTCGGCTACCAGGGCACCTGGCCCAGCCACCCCGAGCTGCTCGACCACCTCGCGGTCGAGTTCGTCAACAGCGGCTGGGACCGGCGCGCGCTCCTGACCGCCATGGTCACCAGCAAGACCTACCGCCAGTCCTCGCACGGCCGCCCCGAGGCAGCCGAGCTCGACCCCGACGGCGCCCTGCTCTCGAGCTACCCGCGCCGGCGCCTGGATGCCGAGGGCATCCGCGACACGGCCTTGTTCGTGTCGGGCCTGCTCGTCGAGGAGCTCGGCGGCCCGTCGGTCAAGCCCTACCAGCCCAGCGGCCTGTGGAAGGAGGTCGCGATGCTGAACTCCAACACGCGCGAGTTCCAACAGGGCGATGGGTCCGAGCTCTGGCGTCGGACCCTGTACACCTACTGGAAGCGCGCGTCGCCGCCGCCGTCGCTGTTGACCTTCGACATGCCCACGCGCGAGTCCTGCGTGATCCAGCGCGGCCGCACGAACACGCCGCTGCAGGCCCTGGTCCTGTGGAACGACGAGCAGTACGTCGAGGCCGCCCGGGTCCTGGCCCAGAACAGCTGGGTCGAGAGCGGCGGCAGCGCCGCGCCCGCGCTGATCCGCATGTACCGCCGCTGCACCAGCCGCCTGCCGGACACCGAAGAGCTCGGGCTCTTGCTCGACACCCTCGACGAGCTCGAGGCGCGCTTCGCCGAGTCACCGGACGATGCCGCCGGGATCCTGGCCGTCGGCGTCGCGCCTTCCCTGGAAGAGCGCCTGATGCAGCCCGACGTCGCCGACCTCGGGATCCCCACGCCGACCGACGCGACCCTCGCCGCCTGGACCTTGGTGGCCAGCGCGATCCTGAACCTGCACGCCACCATCACCCAGGGCTGAGCCATGACGACCGACCCCACCACTGGCCCGATCGACGAGCGCAAGCTGCTCGTGACCCGGCGGCGCTTCTTCGGCCTGGCCGCTGGCGGCGCTGGCGCCCTCGCCTCGACCGGCGGCGTGCTCGGCCGCGCGGCCCTCGGTGGCCTGTTCGCCGGTGAGTCCGCGCGCGGCGCGGGCCTCGGCTCCACCACCGCCAGCCTGGGCGCGAACTTCGCGAGCGGCACGCACTTCCCGGCCAAGGCCAAGCGCGTGATCTACATGCACATGGAGGGCGCGCCCAGCCACCTGGACCTGTTCGACTACAAGCCCGGCCTGCGCCAGCGCTTCGACGAGGACCTGCCCGAGTCGATCCGCGACGGCCAGCGCCTGACCGGCATGACCAGCGGCCAGACGCGCTTCCCCGTGGCGCCCAGCCTGTTCCGCTTCAGCCGCTACCCCAACCGCCAGGACGGCGCCTGGGTCAGCGAGGCCATGCCCCACACCGGCGGCGTCGCGCGCGAGCTGTGCTTCATCCGCTCGATGCACACCGACGCGATCAACCACGAGCCGGCGATCACCTTCTTCCAGACCGGCACCCAGCAACCTGGCCGGCCGAGCTTCGGCGCCTGGTGCAGCTACGGGCTCGGCAACGCCAACGAGAACCTGCCCGCGTTCGTCGTCCTGATCAGCCAGGGCTTCGGCAACACCCAGGCGCTCAGCGAGCGCTTCTGGGGCAGCGGCTTCCTCGACGGCATCCACGCCGGCTGCAAGATCCGCAGCGGCGCGAACCCGGTGCTGCACCTCAAGGACCCCGCCGGCGTCAGCCGCATCGACCGCCGGCGCTTCCTCGACCTCGTCGCCGCGCTGAACGAGAAGGAGGCCGAGCGCACGCTCGACCCCGAGGTCGCCACGCGCGTCGCCCAGTACGAGATGGCCTACCGCATGCAGATGTCGGTGCCCGAGCTGACCGACTTCTCCAACGAGAGCGAGGAGACCCTCGCCATGTACGGCCCCGAGGTGAAGAAGCCCGGCACCTTCGCGGCCAACTGCCTGCTCGCCCGGCGCCTGGCCGAGCGCGGCGTGCGCTTCGTGCAGCTGTTCATGCGCGGCTGGGATGCCCACAGCAACCTGCCCAGCGAGCTGCGCCTGCAGTCGGACGCGGTCGACCAGCCCCAGGCGGCCCTGATCCGCGACCTCAAGCAGCGCGGCCTGCTGGACGACACCATCGTCCTGTGGTCGGGCGAGTTCGGCCGCACGGTCTACAGCCAGGGCACCCTGACCGAGGAGAACTACGGCCGCGACCACCACCCGCGCGCCTTCACGACCTGGGTCGCCGGCGGCGGCTTCCAGCCCGGCATCGTGCACGGGGCGACCGACGACTACGGCTACAACATCGTGCGCGACCCGGTCAGCGTCCACGACCTGCACGCGACGCTCTTGAACCAGCTGGGCTTCGACCACGAGCAGCTCGGCTACCGCACCGAGGGTCGCGACATGCGCCTGACCGACGTCTTCGGCCGCGTGGTGCCCGAGCTGATCACCTAGGACGCCCCTGCGCCCGCCCGACTCCCCGACTCCGTTCCGCCCAACGAACCTCCTCCGATGCTGCTTGCCTCCCTGCCCGACTTCGCCGCCCTGGACTGGAGCGCGCTCGTCTGGACCGACGTCGTCGCGCGCCTTCACCCGGTCCTGTTGCACCTGCCCATCGGGCTCTTGACCCTACTGTTCGCGACCGAGGTCTGGGGCATCGTTCGCCGCAAGAAGGGCGAGCGCGACGGCACGCGTGGCCTCTTGGTGCTGCTCTTGTTCCTGACCGCGCCGGTCGTCGCGCTCAGCGGCTGGTTCCTGCACACCGAGGGCTACGTCGGCATCGAGTGGCACCGCAACCTGGGCATCGCCGTCGCCGTGCTGTCGGTGCTGATCGCGCTGACCTACTGGGGCAAGACCCGGGCCTATGGCGCGCTGGTGTTCCTGGGCTTCGCGACCATGGTCGCGGCCTCGCACCTCGGCGCCACGATCACCCACGGCGAGGACTTCCTGTTCGAGCCCTGGCACGCGGCGGTGAAGGCCGACGCGCCAGCGCCCGCAGCCCAGCCCGATGCCGACGGCGGCGTGGGTGGTGCCTCCGAGGCGAGTGGTGCGAGTCCGGTGGACGCGCCCGCTGCGGGTCAGGCTGCCGAGCAGCTGCCGGTCCAAGGGCCGGGCCAGGCAGCGGGCAGCTCGGCGGATGGGACGACCGGCAAGGGCACGCCAGTCACGACAGGTGCCACCGACACCGAAGCGCTAGCCTCCGGGCTCGAGGCCGCCGGCTCCAGCCTGGCCAGCGCGGCCGAGGGCTCCGCCGACACCAGCAGCCCCACGGTCCCGGGCCTCACCCCGACCCAGCTGCCCAGCCTGCACCCCACCTGGTCCGACGTAGGACCGGTCCTGGCCGACCTCTGCACCAACTGCCACGGCCCGCGCAAGCAGAAGGGCGGCCTGGCCCTGCACACCCTGGAGCGCGCCCTGGCCGGCGGCGAGGACGGCCCGGTCCTCACGCCCGGGGACTGGCGCAGCTCGCCCCTGCTGCTGGCGATCGCCCTGCCGCTCGAGCACGACGACCACATGCCGCCCGAGGGCAAGCGCCAGCCGAGCCCCGAGCAGCTCGCCCTGATCCAAGCCTGGGTGGCCGCACTCGCCGACGAGGTGCCCACGACCGAAGGCACCCCCGAAGCCCCCGCACCCGTCCCGGCCACGCCAGGTGGCCAGGGTGACCAGGGCCAAGGGGCACAACCCGCCACCCAACCTCCGACGGCCGGTCAGGCCGACACCGGCAGCGCCGACTCCACCACCCGCGCCAGCGCCTCCGCCGAGGACCTGCTCGCCGCCCGGGCCGCCTGGTCCCAGCAGGTCGCCGCCCACGCGGACGAGCCCTTCGAGGCCTTCGCCAGCCGGCTCGCCTCCCGCCAGATCGGCGTGGCGCCCCTCGGCCCGGCCAGCGCCGACCCCGCGCCGCCCGTGCGCCTGAACCTGACCGCCTTCGCGCCCTCGGCCGGTGGCCTCGTCGAGGTCTTGACCGGCGGTCCGCGCCAGCTGCGCGAGGTCGTGCTGTTCGGCCAGGCGCTGACCTTCGAGGACCTGTTCGTGCTGCGCCAGGCCGCGGCCGAGGTCGGTGGGCTCGAGACCCTCGAGCTGCGCAACCTCGGGGGCCCGCCCCTGGACCTGGGTCCGCTCGCAGCCCTGGCCTCCAAGCCCACCACGCAGGCGGGCGCGTTCCAGCCGGACGCGACCCACCACCTGCGTCACCTCAACCTGGCCGGCACGCGGCTCGCGCCCGGCGCCGTCGCGCACCTTGCCGCCCTGCCGCAGCTCGAGTCCGTGCACCTCTGGGGCACCGGCCTGACCGAAGCCGACCTCGCCGAGCTCGCCGCCCTGCGCCCCGGGCTCGCCATCACCGGCGCGAGCGAGCCCCTCGCCGAGCCCCTCGAGACAGAGCCCGAGGTCGTCTTCACCAAGGCCACCGACACCACCACCGACGCAACCACCAACGCCACCATCGACGCTCCCGTCCTCGTCGCCGAGAACACCACCTGCCCCGTCTCCGGCACGCCGGTCGACCCGCGCTACACCGTCGCCTTCGAAGGCCGCCTGATCGGCTTCTGCTGCACCAACTGCCCCAAGACCTTCTGGGACGATCCCGAGGCCTTCCTGGCCAAGCTCGACGCGGAGTGAGCCCGCGCACGACCCCGCCTGCCCCCCCGATCTAGGGCCACCCCATCCCCGCCTCGGCGCCGAGCACCGCGATCCCCGCCGAGCGCCGCGCCCCCCACGACCGCCCTTCCTACGGACCCATGCTCAACACCCTCGCCGCCTTCGCCATCCTCTCGGTCCTGCCGCACGTCTCCCACGACAGCGCCCATCCCCCGGGCGCGTCCCAGGACGCGAGCTGGGAGCGGCCGCCGGTGCCCGCCGAGCCCTTGATCCTGGGCGAAGGTGACCTGCGCTTCCGCTGGAACTCCGAGTGGCTGCAGCTGCCGGAAGGCCGCGAGTGGCTCGGCGCGACCCATGGCTGCATCGTCGTCGACGCCAAGGATCGCGTCTACTTGAGCGCCGACACCGGCGACGCGGTGCTGGTCTTCGCGCCCGATGGCACCCTCGAGCGCAGCTTCGGCGAGGACTGGGGCGCCGGCGTGCACGGCCTGACGATCGTGACCGAGTTCACAGAGGTCGAGATCGAGCCCGGGGTCGACGAGATCCAGCCGACCCAGTTCTTGTACGTCGCCCACACCGCCAAGCAGCAGGTGCTCAAGACGACCCTCGACGGCGAGGTGCTCTTGCGCCTCGGCATCCCGACCGAGAGCGGCAAGTACGACGACCCCGGCCGCTACCGCCCGACCAGCGTCGCGGTCGACCACGACGGCAACATCCTCGTCGCCGACGGCTACGGCCTGTCCTGGATCCATCGCTTCGCAGCCGACGGCAGCTACCTCGACTCGTTCGGCGGTCCCGGGGACGGCTTCGCCAACCTGCGCACGCCCCACGGCCTGTGGCTCGACGAGAAGCCCTACCGCCGCAGCCTCTTCACGCCGCCCGAGACGACCCTGCTGGTCTCCGACCGCGAGAACCACCGCATCGCGCGCTTCTCCCTGACGGGCGACTACCTCGGCAGCACCGACGCCAAGAGCGGCATGCTGCGGCGCCCCTGCCACCTGCAATTCACGGGCGGCCTGGCCGCCGTCGCCGACCTCGCCGGCCGCGTGACCCTGCTCGACACGAACTTGAACGTCGTCGCCCAGCTCGGCGACAACCCCGACACCAGCCAGCACGCCAACTTCGGCGTGCCGCCCCAGGCCTGGCCCCAGGGCGCCTTCACCGCGCCCCACTGCGCGCGCTTCGACAGCCAGGGCGACCTGTACGTGATGGACTGGAACGTCGCCGGCCGCGTGACCAAGCTCGAGCGCCTCGCGCCCGCGGCGAAGGGCGAGTAGCGCCCGCTGCGGCTCGATCAGATCGAGCTTGGACCGCGCTGGCTTCCGCTCGCCGCGGCGTGCCGCTCCGTGACCCGAGTTCGGCATGATGGCCCCATGCTCACCTGGTCCAACTCGCTGCGCCTCGCCGCCGGCCTGATCCTGCTTGCCGCCCTCGGCATCTACCTCTTCGACCCCACCGAGGCCCGCGCCGGGGTCCGCGGTGAGCTGTTCGAGCTCGGCCTGGAACCCGGGCAGGAGCAGCTCCTGCTCAGCCGCGACCTGGACGTGACCCTGCGCGTGCCCGCCGGCGAGGGCCACTCGATCGGGACCATGGTCGTGGCCCCGCGGTCGCCCGACGAAGAGCCCCAGACCGAGCTCGTGCTCGAGCGCGACGGCGGCCTGGAGGCGGCCTGGCTCGCGGACCTCGACGGGGACCGCGTCGACGACCTGCTGCTGGTCACGCGGTCCGCCGGAAGTGGCGGGTACCTGGCGCTGACCCTGCTGCGCTCCCACCCGGAGGGCCTCGAGGCCGAGCTGCTGCCGGGCCTCTCGGCGAGCGACTTCCCGGGCTATCGGGGTCACGGCCGGGTCGAGGTCCTCGACGGGGTGATCGAGCTCGAGTTCCCGCTCTATGGCGACCACCTCGAGGTCGCCGACCGCCCGCTCGAGACCATCGTGAAGGGCGAGCTGCCGGTCACGCTGGAGGACGACCCCAACGCGCGGCCGACCGACGGCAAGCGGCGTGTACGATTCGACCTCGCAGCAGGCGAGTGGCGCTGAGTGCGGGCATCGGCGCGGCTTCGTGAGCCGTAGGATGGGCCCATGAGCCGTTCGTCCGCCGTCGCTTCGCCCGCCCACCTGGTCCAGCTGGCCCTCGCGCTCGTCGCGAGCGCCGCGGCCTGCCCGCTTCCGGCCAGCGCCCAGGCAACAGGTGGCCAGGACCTCCCTGCCCGGGCCGAAGCGCCCGAGGTCCAAGGCGCCACCGAGGTCTTCGTCGCCCCGGACGCCGCACCTGGCGGCGACGGCAGCGCCGAGCGGCCCCTGGCTTCGATCGAAGCAGCGCGCGACCTGCTGCGCGCGAGCGGCGCCCTGCCCTGGGACGGCGACGGCCCGCGCCCGATCCTGCAGCTTTTGCCCGGCACGTTCGAGCTCGAGCGCGGGCTCGTGCTCGACGAGCGTGACCGCGGGCTGCTGCTCACCTCGGAGCCCGTGGGCGCAACGCGCCTGATCGGCGGGCGCCGGCTCGACGCGGCCGAGGCGCGTGCGCTCGACCCGGCGCGCGACGCGGCCTGGCTCGCGCGCCTGCCCACGGACGCGGCGCGCGCCGCGGTGCGCGGGCTGGACCTGCCCCACGGCCTCGCGCTCGTCGGCCCGGGGCAGCGCGGCGTGGGCTCGGCCGGGGGGCCCGTGCGCAGCGAGGTCTTCGTCAACGGCCAGGCGCTGACCCCCGCGCGCTGGCCCAACGACGGCTTCGCGAAGCTCGGCGAGGTGCTCGACACCGGCTCGATCCCGCGCAATCGAGCCGCCGACATCCCCGCGGCCGAGCGCGAGACCGACCCCGACCGCGGCGGCGTCTTCCGGCCTCAGGGCGTGTCCCGCGAGCGCCTGGCGCGCTGGGCCAGCGCCGACGAGCCCTGGGCCATGGGCTACTGGTTCCACGACTGGGCCGACGAGCAGCTGCCGATCGCCAAGGTCGACGTGGCCGCCGGAAGCATCCAGCTCGCTGGCCCCCATCGCTACGGCCTGAAGGCCGGCACGAGCTTCTACGTGACGAACCTGATCGAGGAGCTCGACCAGCCGGGCGAGTACCACCTCGACCGGGCGGCCCGCCAGCTGTTCGTCTGGCTGCCCGAGGGCGAGGACGCAAGCTCGGCAGGGCGCTCGGACTCGGCCGAAGGGGGCGACGCAGGAGGTTCGAACGAGGCCCACCCGCCCGAGCTGATCCTCAGCAGCCTCGCCGAGCCCTTGCTCTCGATCGAGGCCAGCCGCGGCATCGAGGTCAGCGGCCTGCATCTCGGCGCGACCCGCGGCGCGGCCTTGGTCGCCACGGACTGCGACGGCGTGCGCGTCGAGTCCTGCGTGGTGCAGAACACCGGCACGGACGGCATCCGACTGCGTGGCACGAACAACGGCGTCTATCGCTGTGACCTCGCCGACATCGGCGCCACCGGGGTCAACCTGAACGGCGGCGACCGGGCCAGCCTCATGCCGGGCAACAACGTGCTGTCCCAGTCGCGCATCCGCTACTTCGGGCGCCTCTACCGCACCTACCAGCCGGCGGCGCAGCTCGGCGGCGTCGGCCAGCAGGTGCTCGGGAACGAGCTCGGGCACGCGCCCCACTCGGCGATCATCTTCGGCGGCAACGAGCACCTGATCGAGGGCAACGAGATCTTTGACGTGCTGCGCGAGACCGGCGACTCGGGCGCGATCTACTGCGGCCGCGACTGGACCATGCACGGCACGCGCATCGCCGCGAACTTCATCCACCACCTCGGCGGCACGGATGGCCGCTGGCAGAACGCGATCTACCTCGACGACATGGCCAGCGGCATCGAGGTCACGGACAACCTGATCTGGCGCGCCCACTGGGGCATGCTCGTCGGCGGCGGACGCGACCTGGACATCCACGGCAACACCTTCATCGAGTGCGACCTCGGCATCCGCTTCGACGCGCGCGGCGTGGGCTGGATGGCCAAGCACATCGCGGATCCCGCGACCTCGACCCTGCACAAGCGCCTCTTCGCCATGCCCATCGAGTCCGAGCCCTGGGCCTCGCGCTACCCCAGCCTGCAGCACTACCTCACCGACCGCTTCGGCCGCCCGGCCGGCAGCCGCCTCGCGGACAACACCTTCATCGCGACCAAGCTCGGCCCCGTCGACGACCGCGGGTGCGTCGAGGTCACGGGCACGGTCGAGCTGAGCGAGCGACCCGCTTGGCTCGACCCGAGCAGCTTCGTCGAGGCCGGTCCGCGGCTCGGCGAGCGCGCCAGCGGCTCTGCGGTGCTCGGTGCGGACCTCGCCAGCCAACGGATCCAGCGGACGTCGGAGCAGCTCACCTGGGTTCCCGGCAGCGGCTACCCCTCCCGGCGGCTACCGACCCTTGCCACCTATGCGATCCTCGAGCGCGCGCGCGCTGCTGAGCTGCTCCCTGACCAGCTAACCCTCGCGGCCTACGCCGCATCCGACTGGACGATCGTCCTGCGTTCCCAGCCCAGCGAGACCGAACGTGCAGCAGCCAACATCTTCCGGTTCATGCTCCTGCTCACGACGGGTGCCGAGGTCCCCATCGCGCGGGAGCCCTTCGCCGGGCCCCGTCGCATCCTGATCGGCGACACCACAGCCGGTCTGGCCTACGCGACGAGCCGAGGCATCGACCGCGATGCCCTTGGCGAGGACGGCTTCGCGATCTTTGCACAGGATCATGACCTGGTGCTGCTAGCTGGGGCCGAGGAGGACGGCCCGACGGCTGCGCGCGGCATCTTCAACGCCGTCACCGAGCTCTCCGAGGAGCAGCTCGACGTGCGCTTCTGGGCACCCGGTGCCATGCAGCTGTTCAACAAGCCCATCGCCCAGGTCCCCACCGACCTGCTGATCGTTCAGGCCCCACCGATCTGGTTCCGGCAGGTCAACTACGGTCCCGCCAACGAGCCGGACTACCGCGACTGGCACAAGCTCGACCGCGTGCAGGACGAGGTCGGTCGCCTGTGGGCGCCGCGCTGGGTGCACTCGTTCTTCCACCACGTCGATCCGGCCGAGCACTTCGAGGCGCACCCCGAGTACTTCTCGCTGGTCGGCGACCGGCGCACACCCAGCCAGCTGTGCCTGACCAACGAGGACGTCTTCGATGCGGTCGTCGCCAGCTTCGAGCGCACCTTCGCGGAGCACCCCGGCGTGCAGTACATCTCCTTCAGCCAGGAGGACAACTACGACGCCTGCACCTGCGGACCCTGCGCCGCGATCGACGCCGCCGAGGGCACGCAGATGGGCTCGCTCCTGACCTTCGTGAACCGCCTGGCGGAGCGCTTCCCGGACCGCATCGTCTCGACGCTCGCCTACCAGTACTCGCGTAAGCCGCCGGCCAACCTGCGACCGCGCGAGAACGTCTCGATCATGCTGTGCACGATCGAAGAAGACCGCGCGCGGCCGATCGCCACCAACCCCACCAGCAGCTTCCCCGCCGACCTCGCTGGCTGGTCCGCGATCTCTGATGACATCTTCCTGTGGGACTACGAGGTGCAGTTCGCGAGCCCCGTGGCGCCCTTCCCCAACCTGCGCACCCTCGGCCCCAACGTGCGCTGGTTCGCCGACGCCGGCGTGAAGCATGTCTTCCTGCAGGGCAACGGCGAGCGCACGGAGTTCGCAGAATTGCGCTGCTACCTGCTCGCCAAGCTGGCTTGGGATCCGAGCACCGACGTCGAGGCCACCATCGACGAGTTCCTGGCCGGCTTCTACGGCCCCGCTGCCCCGCACCTTGGCGCCTACATCGACCTCTTGCACGACGAGCTCGAGGCCTCGGGCGACGAGCTCGTGCTGTACGGCAACCCGGCCCAGGCCGCGCAGACCTGGCTGCGGGACGAGGTGCGGGAGCAAGCCTGGCAGCACCTCGACGCGGCCGTCGCGGCTGCCGAGCTCGACGTGCGGGCCACGACTCCCGATTGGGCCCTGGCCCAAGGGCTTGGGAAGCCCCGTGCAGCCCTAGGGAAGCGCGATCAGGACCCACTGCGCTTCGACGAAGGTGAGCTCGATCCACTCCGCAACGCGGACCGCCGCCTCGAGCGTGTGCGCACCGCCTGCCTACCGCTGATGTACGCCGAGCTCGAGATCGCCAAGCGCCGCGGCGCCCGGCCGGGCGGGATCTGGGAGTGGGTCGAGCTTGGCACCGCAAGCCCCGATGGCGCGGATGCTGGCCCCGACGATCCAGGAGCCAGGGAGCCCGGCGCCAGGCGAGAGCTCCGACCACGCCCCGAGATCGCGGCACTGGTCGATGAATTCCTCGCCGGCTGCGCGGCCGTCGGCATCCCCAAGCTGCGCGAGTACGACCTGACCCTCGACCGGTACCGCGCCGACTGGGACGCCCTGCTCGACCCCGCACTGCCCAACCACCGCGCCCTCGGCGCGCCCCTCACGGCGACCCCCGCGCCGAGCACCAAGTACGCGGGCGGCGACGTCTCGCGGCTCGTCGATGGCCTGCCCGGCGCGCGCCCGGGCAGCGCCCCGGTCACCCGCGCCTATGGCGAGAACTGGGTCGGCTGGGAGGGCACCGACGCGTCCCTCGTGCTCGACCTCGGGCCAAGCCGTGACTCCGCCGCGACGGGAACCGCAGGCCTCGCGCCCACCCAGCTCTCCTTCAGCGCCCTGCAGGAGCCGCGCTCGTGGGTCTGGCTGCCCCACTCGATCACCGTCGAGGCGCGCATCCCGGCCCCCAGGGAGGCCGACGCAGCCGGCGGTGCGAGCGCCCCACCCGAAACCTGGATCCTGCTCGGCACCCTGACCCACCAGGTCGACGAGCGGACCAACGAGGCCCACCGCTTCGACATCGCCCTACCCACCGACCGCCCCATCCGTGCCCTGCGCCTGACCGTCGATGCCCTCGAGACCTGCCCCGCCTGGCACCTCGGCGCCGGCGGCCCGGCCTGGTTCTTCCTCGACGAGCTGCGCGTGGACTGAGGCTCGGCCCGAGGCCGGGCTAGACCGCGTGCTTCGAGTGGGCCGCCACTCTGGAACCAGGCGCCACGGATCCCAGCGCCATGCCCCTGGGATCCCTACCCATGGAGTACACTGAGGGGGTCGCTGGACTCGCACCCGCTTCGATCCCCCTTGCAGACGCTTCCCATGGCTCGCCACACGCTCCCGTTCCTGCTGCTCGCACTCGCGCCCTTGCTGCCCACCGCCCAGGGCCAGAGCTCGACGTTGGTCGTCGACATCGACCCCACCGGCACGCCCATCGGGTCCGACCCGGAAGGGTCCCTGCCGGCAGGGGTCGGCCCCTACCAAGGCCGCTCCTTCACCGAGTTCGGTGGACACTGGTACTTCAAGGCCCAGACCCTCACGACCGGCTTCGAGCTCTGGCGCACCGATGGCACCGCCGCTGGGACGGGGCTGTTCCTGGACATCGTGCCCGGCCCCGAGCACTCGCTGCCCTCGAACCTGACCGCGTCCGGCGGCCTCTTGTACTTCGTCACGGACACCGCGGCCGAGGGGCGCGAGCTGTGGCGGACCGACGGCACGGCCGCGGGCACCTTCCAGGTCAAGGACATCCTCCCGGGACCCGGCGACGGGATCCTGGGCGACCTGGTCGGCATGGGCGGGAAGCTCTACTTCACCGCCACCGACGGCGCGACCGGGGTCGAGCTCTGGAGCTCGGACGGGACCAGCGCCGGCACCAACCTGGTGCTCGACATCGATCCGGGCCCCGGCTCTTCCCTACCAACAAGCCTGGCGGCGGACCCGAGCGGCGGGCTGCTGGTCTTCTCGGCCGACGACAAGGTCCACGGCAAGGAGCTCTGGAAGAGCGACGGCACGGCGGCGGGCACGCAGCTGGTCAGCGACCTCAACCCGGGCAGCACGGACACGCCGATCGATCGCTTCGTCTTCGTTGCCGGCAGGGCCTTCTTCGCCGCCAAGGTCGGCGCCCTCGGCTGGGAGCTGTGGACCACGGACGGCACGGCCGCGGGCACGCAGCTGGTCCTCGACATCCACCCCGGCACCGACCGCGACGGCCTGAACCCGGGCACCTTCGCGGCCTCGGCGATCGAGTTCGGCGGAGAGCTCTACTTCGGCGCGGGCAGCGGCCCCTTCCACAACGGCCTGTGGAAGGTCGACGGTGCGACCCTCGCGGCCACCCCCCTGCACTCGACCACCAGCGAGCGCATGACCAGTGCGAGCCAGATGACCGCGTCCGCCGGGACGGTGTACCTGCAGTGCATCACCGAGGCGCAGGTGTCGGGCCTGTGGAAGGTGGTCGGCAACCAGACCGAGCTCATCATCGAGTTCGGAATCGGCCTGGACGACATCACCCTCGAAGGCCAGATGATCGGCTTCGGCCAGGGCGTGCTCTTCGAAGGCAAGAACGTGCAGACCGGACACGAGCTGTACGTCTCGGACGGCACGGCCGTCGGCACGCAGCTGGTCCAGGACATCTTCCCGGGGGGGTCCAGCAGCTTCCCCGACTGGATCACGGTCGTCGCCCCCGGTCTGGCGCTGTTCGCCGCCGAGGCCACCCTCGACGAGCGCGAGCTGTGGTCTACCGACGGCACGGCCGCGGGCACGAGCCTGTTCGCGAACCTCGAGCCGGCCGAGATCCCCAACGGCAGCCTCTTCGACCTGTTCCCGGTCGACGACCAGCGCCTGCTCTTCCGCGGCGGGACCGCGGCCTTCGGGCTCGAGCCCTGGGTCTGGGATCCGGTGGGCGGCGCGACGATGCTCGCCAACATCCAGGTCGACCAGTTCTCGAGCTCTCCCAGCGACTTCGTGAAGGCCTGGGTGGGCGGCCACCAGGACGTCTTCTTCACCGCCGAGTCGGCCCCCACCGGTCGCGAGCTGTGGCACACCGACGGCACCCCGGCGGGCACGAACATGGTCATCGACCTCGTCAGTGGCACCAAGAGCGGCGTCCGAGGCGGGCTGTTCGCGGCGGGCGGCTGGGTGTACTTCCTCGGCGTCGGCCAGGCCGGCGGGCTCTCCGTCTGGAAGTCCGACGGGTCGGTCACCGGTCCGATCGAGGTCTTCGCGATCCCCAGTGGCAAGCAGTCGATCCAGCCCAACCAGTGGATGCAGGTCGGGAACAAGGTCTACTTCGACGCCCAGGACACGATCCACGGGGAGGAGCTCTGGTGCATGGACCTGACCACCGAGGCCGTCAGCCTCGTGATCGACCTCGAGCCGAGCACCGGCTCCGGCCCGACCAACCTCACGCGGGTCGGCGATCGCTTGGCCTTCACCGCCTACACCGCCACCACGGGCAACGAGCTCTGGATCACCGACGGGACGGCGGCGGGCACGCAGCTGATCGCCGACACCATCCCCGGGGCATCCAGTGGCTTCCTGTCGCAGCTCTTGGCTAGCGGAGATCACCTGTACTTCTCCGCCTTCACCCCGAGCTTCGGCACCGAGCTCTGGATGTACGACGGGGTCTCGGCCAGCATGCTCGTGGACCTGAATCCCGGACCCGACTACAGCACGCCCTCGGGCTTCCTGCTGGTCGGCGACACGCTGTTCTTCAGCGCCGACACCCCTGGGGCCGGGCGCGAGCTCTGGACCACCGATGGGACCGCGGCAGGCACCTCGATGGTGCTCGATCTGTGGCCGGGCCCGGACTCTGGTCTGGACTACGCCTTCACCGGCAGCAGCATGCCGGCTGGCAGTGGCGTCTACTTCCGCGGCGACGACGGGGTCGACGGGTCCGAGCTGTTCTTCAGCGATGGCACCGCGGCGGGCACGGTCCTAGTCAGCGACCTGGCGTCGGGCAGCGCCTCGGGCGATCCCCGGGAGCTCGTGATGCTTGGGGATCGCCTGTTCACCATCGGCTCCGACCCGCTGGTCGGCAACGCCCTGTACGAGCTGTTCGACACGCGCGCCCTGTCCGCCGACCTGGGCCTCTCGGGCGGCGGCCCCAAGCTCAGCGCCAGCCCGCCGGTGCTCGGCGCCAGCTTCGAGCTGCGCGCCGTGGATGGCCCCGCCGGCTCCGTGGGCTTCCTGGTGGCGAGCGGCCCCGCGCCCGTGGCCTACGAGCTCGTGACCCTGCCGGGCAGCGTGGCTTGGCTCGACCTGCCGAGCTTCTGGATCGTGGGTCCCCTGGCGCCCGGCAGCACGTCGATGACCCTGCCCGTTCCGGCGGTGCCCGGGCTGCAAGGCCAGCTGTTGAACCTGCAGGCCTGGTACCTGCCCGGGGCCAGCCTGCCCGCGGTGACCAGCAATGGCGTGCGGCTGAGGCTGGGCGACTGAGCGCCACGATCGCGTGCGATCGGCTGGGCGGACCCTGAGCTAGGTCCAAGTCGCAGGGCTTCGGGCCCTGCGCCGCTCGCGCCGGCTCGGCCGCCCTAGCTCGACAGGCCGTCGACCAGCGTGCGCGCCTGGCTGAAGATGCGCGGCAGGAGCTCGGCGAGGCGCTCGGGCTCGAGCGGCTGCACACCGGCCTGGACCCAGCTCTCCGGGTAGCAGCGTGCGATGGCGGCCGGGTCCGGGTCGTAGGGATCGAGCTGGCCATGGGCGACGTGGACCGACAGGGTGTCGGCCAGCTGCACGGCGGCCAAGAGGTCGCGCTCCTGGGCGAGCTCGTCGTGGTGGTGACGGATCAGCTCGACCAGGTTCGGGGTGAGCCCGATCACCTCGGCCGCCTGGGCGCCGACCTCGGCGTGGTCGAAGCCCAAGAGGGCCAGCTCGCGGGTGGTCACGAGGCCCCCGCGGGAGGACAGCTGGTCGCGGCCCAGGATGGGGCTCGTCATGCCGCGGAAGAGCTCTGGTGCGACGGCCTCGGCGCGCAGGTAGACCGAGCGCCCGAGGTCATGCACGAGCCCGAACAGGTAGGCCGCCTGCCGGTCGACGCCGGGCAGGGCGCTGGCGAAGGAGCGCGCACCGATCGCGGTCTCGACGCTGTGGGCCCACAGGTCGCGGGCGCTGTCGTCGCGCGGCGCAAACACGTCCATGACCGCCATCGACGACACCATCTCGGTCAAGCGCCAGGCGCCGATGCGGGCGACAGCCTGGGGGATGTTCTCGATCACCTGGACCGGCGCGAAGGCGGCCGAGTTGGCCAGGGACAGGATCCGCACCGCGAAGGTCGGGTCCTCCTCGGCGATCGCGACGACCTCGTCGTAGGCCGACGGCCGGGACATGTCCAGGCAGACGAGCTTCGAGACGAGGGTCGGCAGGACGGGCAGCTCGGCGAGGTACTCGCGCAGCTGCTCGGCACCGGATGGGGAGTCGGAACGTATTTGAGGGGAGACCATGGGGAAGCGGAAATGGACGGGGGGACACGCCCAATAAGTCCTTTCGAACCGCCCCCCGCCCACCCTGTAGCACCACCTTGAAGAACCACCCCACCTACGCCCTGCTCGCCGCCGTCGCCCTGTCCCTGGGCCTGTCCTCGTGCCTGATCACCATCGATGGCTCCGGCACCTCGCTGCGCAGCGGATTCAGCACCCACAGCTCCAAGAACAGCTACGGGCCGACCCACAAGGGCTCGGGCACCCGGGCCGAGGACCCGCGCGCCCTGGCCAGCTTTGACCGCATCTCGCTCGAGGGCAACCTCGACCTCGACATCACCGTCACCAAGGGCGCCGAGCAGAGCGTGCTGGTCTCGGGCGAGGACAACCTGCTGGAGTTCGTGCGCACCGAGGTGCGCGACGGTGTGCTGCACGTCGACCTGGACTCGGGCTCCTACCGCATGAGCATGCCGCTGATGCTGCACGCCACCGTGCCGGCCCTGGGCGCGCTCACGCTCCAGGGCAGCGGCGACATCATCGTGCGCGGGCTCGACGCCGAGGCCTTCCAGGTCAAGCTGGAAGGCTCGGGCGACATCGCGGTCGCCGGCCGAGTGGAGCGCCTGTCCGCCAGCCTGGAGGGTTCGGGCGACTTGGACCTAGCCGCGCTCCTGGCCACCGAGGCCAGCGTGTCGCTCGAGGGCTCGGGCGACATCCGCCTCAGCGCCTCGGAGAAGCTCACCATCCAGCTCGAGGGCAGCGGCGACATCGGCTACCGCGGCAACCCGCGCGTCAAGCTGAGCATGAGCGGCAGCGGCGACGTCTACAGCTTCGACTAGCAGCGCCGCCCGGCGCTCCTAGCTGGGGGCGCCGATGCTGGCCAGCTCGAGCAGGCGCTCGGTGACGGTGACGTCGCCGGGCGCCTGCCGCAGGTTGGGGCACAGCTCGGCCAGGGGGCCCAGCACGAAGGTGCGCTCCCAGAGGCGCGGGTGCGGCAGCTCGAGGCCCGGCGGCTCGCGGCGCAGGTCGCCGTGCAGCAGCAGGTCCAGGTCCAAGGTGCGTGGGCCGTTGGGGACGACACGCTCGCGGCCGTGGTCGGCCTCGATGTCGTGCAAGAGCTCGAGCAGCTGCTCGGGCGCTAGGCTCGTGTGCACGAGCACCACGCCGTTCAGGAACTCGCCCTGGCCGACCGGGCCGCCGACCGGCGCGGTGCGGTGCAGGCTGGACGCGGCGAGCAGGCGCACCTTGGGGTGCAGCTCCAGGCGCTCGACCGCGTCCTCGAGCTGGCCGCGGCGGTCGCCGAGGTTGGAGCCGAGGGCGATCAGCGCGTGCCCCTCGGGTACGGCCGTCCAGGTGCTCCAGGGCTCGCTCAAGCGGCGGAGCCCTTGCGCTGGACGACGCGGCGCACGAGCCCCGCGACCGCGAAGCCGTTGAAGACCAGGAACAGCACCGGCACCGGCGCCAGGTACAGGAGGAAGCCGCAGAAGACCACGACGACCAAGGCCGAGAAGGGGCTCGAGCGCTCGGAGATCAGGGTCGCGCCGTGGGCGTAGGGGATGCGCGAGATCATCAGCAGGCCCAGGATCGGCAGCCACAGGGCCAGCAGGATCGGGCACCAGGACAGGAAGCCGGACCAGTCGAAGCCTTGGATCCAGCCCATGGCGACGCCGACTGGGGTGCGCGCCTCGCCTTGGCCCTCGAGCTCGGGGCGGCGCAGGATCAGGAACATCCAGATCCACGAGGTGATCGCGCCGGCCGCGGCGGGTGAGGGCAGACCCTTGAACACCTTGTGGTCCTCCGGGTCGGGCTCGGTCTCGAGGGTGAAGCGCGCGAGGCGCAGCAGGGCGAGGATCGTGAAGGCGGCCGCGGCCAAGAAGTGCAGGCGCGGGTTGCCGTCGTAGCCGATCAGCGGACCCTCGTGCTCGATCAGCACCTTGGCCAGGATCGCCGGCGCGATCCCGAAGGTGATCAGGTCGCTGAACGAGTCCAGCTGCGCGCCGAACTCGCTCGTCACCCGCGCCAGGCGGGCCACCCACCCATCGAGGGCGTCGAAGACCATGCCCAGGAAGATCAGGAAGCAGGCCGACTCCATCTTCTGGTAGAAGGCGGGGTCGCCGGCCTCGGCCAGGGCCAGGGCGTCGATGGCGCGCGAGACCGCGAGCAGGCCGCAGAAGGCGTTGGCCAGGGTGACCAGGTTGGGCAGGATCGCGATTCGCTTGAGAGGCATGGGGAGGTGCTCGGGGGCAGGCGCGGAGTATAGCGTCCGCGGGGCCCCACGCCCCTCCTATGGCTCTGGTCCTGCCCGCGCAGGCCCCGCCTGGGTCCCCGGGTGGCCCTAGGACCCCGCGGGGGTCCGGCTCAGAAGCCCATGCTCTCGAGCAGGGCGCTGACCTCGCGGTCGATGCGCGGCAGCTGCTCGGCCAGCTCGCCCAGGGTGGCGATCGCCTGGACGTGGAACAGGTGCTCGCCGCGGCGGTCGAGCAGGTGCAGCAGCTGGTCGGCCTCGAGCTCGAGCGGGTCGGGCTTGGCGTACAGGAGCGAGGCGCAGAACTCGGAGATCTGGACCAGCCCGACCAGGTCGCGCTCGGCCTCGGGCACCTTGTCGAAGTACTGGCGCCCGAAGTGGTGGTGGTAGCGCACGACGGTGCGGATGCGCATGGGCAGGCCGATGCGCTCGCAGAGCTCGTAGCCCAGCTCGGCGTGGTCGCGGCCGATGGCGTCGCGCTCGGCACTCAAGAGGCCGGTCGACGAGAACCAGCCGAACTCGTCGCCGCGCTGCAGCTCTTCGGGCACGCCCTTGAGCAGGATGAAGCGGCCGATGTCGTGCATCAGGCCGGCGAGGTAGGCCTCGGACGGGACGGCGACCGACGGCCAGACGCCGCACAGGGTGCGCGCGGTGACGGCGGTGGCCAGGGCGTGGGTCCAGAGCTCGCGCTCCTCGGCGTTGGTGGGCTCGAAGAGCCGCATCAGGGCGATCGAGTAGATCAGCTCGGCCACGCGGCGGCCGCCGATGCGGGCCACGGCCTGGCCGAGGTTCGTGATCTCGACCTCGGGCGCATAGCCCGCCGAGTTGGCGATGCTGAACAGGCGCGCGGTCAGCGCCGGGTCCGTCTCGGTGATGCTGACGATCTGCGCCATGGCGTCGTCCGAGTCCATGTCCAGCGACATCAGCCGCAGGATCGTGGTCGGGAAGGAGGTCAGATCGTCCAGACGCTTCTGGACGTCTTCCTTGGTCAACGGCATGGCCATGGGCTTGGTGGAGAGTCTGCTCTCGGGGTCAGCTTGGGGACCGGCGTGGGCCTCCCTCGTAGGAGCGCCGGACCCCCTTCCTCGACCGTCCCAGGCGGTGGACTTGACCTCGCCGGGCCCATTCCGACGGCCATTTCGCGGATCCTGGAGCCCCGGCACCTGGGGGCGGATATCCTGTCCGCCACTATGAGTGAGATCATCGCAATCGCAGGGCGGGAGATTCTGGACTCCCGCGGTAACCCCACCGTGGAAGTCGACGTCGCCCTCGAGAGTGGCGCCTTCGGACGAGCAGCCGTGCCCTCGGGCGCCAGCACCGGGGCCCACGAGGCCCACGAGCTGCGCGACGGTGGCGACCGCTACCTCGGCAAGGGCGTCCTGCAGGCCGTCGAGGCCGTCAACACCGAGATCGTCGACGCGCTGATCGGCGAGGAGGCCCTCGACCAGGCCGCCGTCGACGGCGCCATGCGCGAGCTGGACGGCACCGACAACAAGAGCCGCCTGGGCGCCAACGCGATCCTGGGCGTCTCGCTCGCGGTCGCCAAGGCCGCCGCCGACGAGACGGGCCAGCCCCTGTACCGCTACGTCGGTGGCGCCGCCGCCAACGTGCTGCCGGTGCCGATGATGAACATCCTCAACGGCGGCGAGCACGCCGACAACAACGTCGACATCCAGGAGTTCATGGTGATGCCCTTCGGAGCCCACAGCTTCGCCGAGGGCCTGCGCATGGGCACCGAGGTCACCCACGCGCTCAAGAGCATCCTCAGGGCCCGCGGCCTGTCCACGGCCGTCGGTGACGAGGGCGGCTTCGCGCCGGACCTCGGCAGCGACGAGGAGGCCATCCAGCTGATCCTCGAGGCGGTCGACCAGGTCGGCCTCAAGCCCGGCGAGGACATCCGCATCGCCCTCGACGTGGCCTCTTCGGAGATGCTGCGCGAGGACGGGCTCTACTACCTGGACGGCAAGGGCCACACCCACGAGCAGCTGACCGACTTCTACAAGGACCTGTGCGGCAAGTACCCGATCTTCTCGATCGAGGACGGCCTGGACCAGGACGAGTGGGCCGGCTGGAAGCACCAGACCGACGTGCTGGGCAAGTCCGTGCAGCTGGTCGGCGACGACCTGTTCGTCACCAACCCGGTGCGCCTCGCCCAGGGCATCGAGCAGGGCGTCGCCAACTCGATCCTGATCAAGGTCAACCAGATCGGCACCCTGACCGAGACCCTGGACGCGATCGCCCTGGCTCACAAGAGCGGCTACACCTGCGTCATGAGCCACCGCTCGGGCGAGACCGAGGACACCACCATCGCCGACCTAGCCGTCGCCACCAACTGCGGCCAGATCAAGACCGGTGCCCCCTGCCGATCCGACCGAGTCGCCAAGTACAACCGCCTGCTGCGCATCGAAGAGGACCTCGACGGCTACGGCCGCTACGGCGCCGAGTTCCTGCGGTAGGGCTGAGCCCGACGCGCCGAGTGCAGCGACCCCGCGCCTTCATGACAGAAGGCGCGGGGTCGCGACCTTTCCGGACCCAGTGCTGGTCAGCTCCCGAGCGTCAGAGCAACGCCGTTCGAAGCGAGCGCGGGAAAGGTGGCGAAGGGCAGCTCGAAGGCTTGTGCGTGCAGCTTCAACCCCGCGAGGGCAGGGGTCGAGGGGACGGGGGAAGTGACGACCTGAGGAGCTCCGCCGACCACCACCGCGAAGATCTGGAAGGAGATCGGGTCGAGCCAGGCGGCGGCACCGGGCGCCAACAAGGGCGTGCTGTAGGCCGAGGTGGCGATGCTCCAGCCGAGCACGACCGGCTGCCCCGAGCCAGCTCCGTCGACCTTCAGCTCGACCGTGCCACCAAGGTGTGGCGCGGTCGCGCTGAGCGCGACCGGCGTGTTCTCGGGACCGAGGTCTGTGCTGACAGCTTCCAAGAGATCCAGCCGCGCGAGCTCGTACCCGCCCCCGTCGATGAAGGCACCGTAGAAGAGCGAGCTGCCCATGAGGTGCAGCTCCGAGGGCAAGGTGCCGATCGTGGCGCTCGCGCAGACCTGCGTCACCATGGTGGTCTCCCCATCCAGGTGAAAGAGCTCGTCGTTCCCTCCGACGGCCCGACCGCGGAAGAAGACATCGTCCCCCACCGCGACGCCGGAGGCATTGACGTCGAACACGAGCCCGGGGGTGACGACCAACTCGACAGGGTTGGTGCCGTCCCAGCGCCCGAGCTGGTAGCCCCCTCCGGCCACCAGCTGGCCGCCGAAGTAGAGGTGCTGGTCACCGGGCACCATCCAGAGCTCTGGCCCAGCGACCGTGCCAATGGACTGCGGCAGCAGCGTCGCGGGATCGACGACCATCAGGTCCATGCCCGAGCCGTTCGAGGCCGCATAGACCAGCCTTCCGTCGAAGGCCGTCAGACCTTCCGGGTCGCCGCTCTGCGCGCCGGGCAGGTGGTCGTCGACCAAGACGACGCTGTCGTCCGGGAGCGCGGCGTACAGCTCGCGTCCGAGGGAGCCGTCGCCCAAGCGCCCGTTGAAGAACAACACCGACCCCACAGGAGTCATGTCGGTGAAGGACGTGCCCCCTTGGTCGGAGGACGCGAGCTGGTGCGTCCCCGCGGCCTGTCCGTCGGTCCTCCAGAGCGCGCGGCGCTTTGGGCTGGGCCCCGGCTGCAGCGCGATGAAGTACAGCTTCCCGCCCAGCGGAACGAAGCGCCGCGGGTAGCTGGAGTCCGCACCCGGGCTCAACTCCTTGACCAGTCGTGTCCCACCAGCGGTCCCGTCCGAGGCGTAGAGCTCGAAGCCACCAGCCTGCGGGCTCTGGCCCGGGAAATAGACCTCACCATCCAGCGAGCCCATCGGGTCCACCTCGCTGTTCCAGAAGATGCCTCCAGCGCTACCGGGCATCAGGTCCACGACCTCGTGAGTCCCGGCCGCCGTACCGTCCGTCACGTGGAGCTCGTAGCCATTCGCCCCGAGCGCGGAGAAGAACGTCCGCCACTGCGTGCCATCCCAGTGGGGATGCAAGTCCCGGGGAAAGCCGTTGGTGATCGGGTTCAGGTCCTTGACCAGGGCGGGTGAGCCGATCGGACCGACCGACCAGAGCTCGTACCCGTGGACCCCATCGTCGGCGCGGAAGAACACCAGCTCATCGGACTGAACGGTCAGCGCGCTGGGGGTCGAGCTCGCCCCAAACGGCGCAGATCCCAACGGGTTGATGTCGAAGAGCGTCGGGCAGTTGGACTGGGCGCTTGCAAGGGGTGCGAGCAGGGTCAGAGCGAGGAGCGTGCGCATGGAGGTCTCTTGGGAAGGGGTGCAGGAAGTGCGCGAGGTGCGAGCACGGGCTACCAGTCGAGCCTAGCCTCACTTGGCAGTTTGGGCACCCCATTCCGACTGTGAACTCGCCGCTTGGTACAACCGCCGCCCAAGCGGCAG
>JARGPD010000059.1 GCA_029212845.1 Planctomycetota bacterium | reverse complement strand
GGGCAGTGCCGCGGGCTCGTGGGCTCCTGACTCGAGGTCATGTCGGCTGCGCACGAAGCCGCCGTCCGAGCCCTCGCGCACCACCAGCAGCTGCCCGTCCTCTTCGATGCACCAGGCGCGGGCGTCCTGCAGCAGCGCGGTCTGGCCGCGCTCGGAGTCCGCGAGGGGACCGCGATCGAGCAGCTCGAGGGAGACCTCGACGTGCTCGATCGCTGCGGGGGCCGAGGGGTCCGGCCCAGGCTCGACCCACGGCAGCCGCGTGAGCTCGTCCACCACCCAGGTGTGCTGGTCGCGGCGCGCCTGGTAGGTCACGCGCTCGTTCGTGCGCACGTGCCGCACCTCGAAGATGCCGCCCGGCTGAACACCCAGGATCAGGTCCTCTGCCTGCAGCTCGAGCGCGAGGGCATCGTCGGCCTCTTCACCGCCCTCCTCGGGCTCGACCGTGTAGTCGAGGCGCAGGTCGACGCCCCAGACGAATGCGCCTTGCGGGTCCATCAAGGTGAAGGCGCCCGATTCCGCCCGGTACCCCCGCGACCGATCACCGAAGTCCATCACCCACCAGTGGATCAGCACGAGGTCCGTGCCTGGGACGGGCAGGCCTGATCGACTCGAAGGGAGCGCTTACCCTGCTGGAAGGGGGCGCGCAGGTCACGCTCGGGCTCGATCGCGCCGATGCGTTCGCCCGTGGAGAGCCGGTAGCCCCACCACGACTCGAAGCCGTCGGGAGCGTAGCCGTCAAAGACCCGCACCCAGACCCTGTCGTTGGCCGGGTCAGGGACCAGGCCCCGGGGTTGGGGCGTCGGCGATCCGTGGATGGCGCGTGGGCTCCGCATGGTCGTCCGCTCGTCGAAGAGCACCTTCCCCTCTGGATCGAGCTGGGCCACGACCAGCTCGAAGTACGTCTCGGGGGAGTGCGCCACGCCACAGCCGAAGGCGCCGCCGTCGGGCCCGAGCCAGATGTCGCTCAGGTGGAAGGGCAGCTCGGCGCGCCAGCGCTCGGTGTCCCCTTCGAACAGGGAGTAGACGCCGGGCCCCTCGCCGTCGCGCTCGACGGACTCGACGTGCAGGCGCAGGGCGCCGCCTGGCGAGAGGACGTCGACCGGGTCGACGGGATCGGCGCCCCACTGGAGCGGCAAGACGAACAGGGCGAGTGGGAACATGGCGATCACGGCCTGGGGGCGTCGAGATGGAAGCGAGCTGCCTCGCCAGTGTCAGCTGGTGCAGCGCTCCAGCCTAGCAGGCAGGGCGCCAGTCGGATGCACGGCAGCCCGCGCCAACACCACCCAGCCAGGCGCGTTCCGGTGCCTGGCGAAGGCTGGTGGGCACCTCTGGGCTTGCGCCGACAAGAGCCAGCAGCTTCCCGTCCTCAGCGCCAGCAACCACGTGGCGGGCACGGGCCGCGCGGCGACGGGCTCGGTCGGCGACTTCGCCTGCGGCGTCGTTGAAGAAAAGGGAGCTGGGGCCAAAGACCCCAGCCCCCCCAGCGCGAGTGCCAAGTGTTGCCTCTCACCCGGTCTCCATCGCTGCGTGCCCCACTCGTCCCAGGCGGCCGCCAAGCAAGTCGGTGGCGGGCGCCACTTCGAGTGGATGCTGCCCCGCACTTCGGCTCGCCGGTCTCCGGGTACCCAGGCCGGGCAAGGCTCGGCGGGGGCTGGGGATGTGCGACATGGAAGTGCGATGGGTGACGTCGGGGGAGAGGCGCTGCCTCGCCCCCCGAGGGCTGTTGGCCGAGGTGCGGGGCGAGGTCGAGCCGAGCTGCCCTCTCCCGGGGCGAAGCGCTGAACAGTGCGAGGTGCGCTTCGCCCCTGCCCTCCCTCGGGCCGATGCCCCAGGGGACTGCCGAGGCGAGGGCCGCGAGCTGCGAGCCGTGGTCGACTCCCTGGGTGCGCCCTGTTCGTGTCGGCCCAAGGAAGGCGGTCGGTCCCCGCTCGGCTTTTCTTCGCATTCGCCCTCCTGGGGCTGAGGACCCGGCGCCGAGCAAGTTTTCCCAAGTTTCTACCGACCAACTCTGGCGACGCGACGCGAGCAGGTCCGCTAGCCTCTCCCTGTCCCTCACGTCCCTCGCCTTCAAGCACCATGCATCCAGCAAGCTCCCTCGCAGCGACCGCCCTCACGCTCGCTGCCCTCACCTCGCTCACCGCAGCCCAGTCCGCCATCCCCGCGTCCGAGACGATCCGCTACCCCAGCGGCTTCGCCGGCGGGGGCGACTTCACCGCCGCTGCGCTAGCTGACTTCGACATCGACGGCGCCGCCGATGCGGTCGTGCTCGACGGCACGCGCCTGGTCGTCAGCTACATGATCGATGCGATGACGGCGCCGACGACCATCTCGACCTGGGGCGGCACCCCGCTGACCGCCAGCGACTTCACGATCCTGCACGAGGTCAACCCACTGGCGAGCTATGGAACCGTGGCTTCGGTCGGTCCGGACGGCCTCAGCCTGAGCATGTTCGACTCGGTCTTCCAGACCTTCAACCGCCTGCAGCTGATCGAGGGCGACTTCGTGAACGCCAAGCAGGTCCACGGCTGCGACTGGGACAACGACGGCGACCAGGACATCATCGCCCTGAACGAGGACCGCGACGAGATCCTGGTGCTGCTCGGCGATGGGACGGGGGTCTGGACCGCTGGCACCGGGTTCAGCCTGGGGCTGACGGCCACCGACATCCTGCCCCTCGACTGGGAAGGCAGCGCGGCCCTCGAGGTCGCCGTGACCGACAGCGCCGGCCTCAAGATCTACGAGCAGGGCAGCAGCGCCCCCTGCTACGTCCGCGGGAACACGGCCGACCCGGGCAAGATCGCGCGCATCCGGAACGGCGGCGGCGACGACCAGCTCGCCTGGCTGGTCGAGGCCCTGAACGGCAGCATCTACCTCACCACCCTCGAGGCCGGAGCCGGTCCGTTCCACACGATCCTGTTCCCCGAGCCCGACCCCCTGTCGATGGCGGCCGGCGACTACGACGGCGACGGCGCCGACGACCTGGCCTTCACCCTGGGCTCGAACGACGAGCTCGTCGTGCTCGACAATCCGAATGGCAGCGGCCAGTTCGTCTCGACGGCCAGCAGCCTCCTCAGCTGGAACGCCGGCACCACCTTCGGCGGCCAGAACAACGTGGCACCGGTCGCCTTCGGGGACCTGGACTTCGACGGGAAGACCGACCTCTTGTTGGCCTCGGGCGCGAGCCGCGACATGTTCCTGCTCTACAACGAGCAGAAGGCGGCGGTGACCCTGGGCACGACGACCCACGGCTTCCAGGAAGCCCAGACCTCGATCTGCGAGAACGACATCGACGACGGCTACCTGGCGACCCAGGCCACCTTCGAGGACCCGTCCTCGACGCTCGACAACTTCCAGGTCTCGACCTGGCTGCAGGACATCAGCACAGGCGTCATGACCGCCCAGTCCTACTCCAACTGCCCCAGCGTGAGCACCAACGGCGCCGGCACCTACACGGTCGAGGTCTCGATCGGCGGCGCCACGGCGTCCGAAATCCTGTGGAACGGGACCCAGCGCTTGCACGTGCTCGTGCGGCCCCAGAACTCCAACGACATCCTGGTGGCACCCGCCATCCACGCCACCTACACCTTCGACGAGTCGGACCTGGTCTCCGGAGAGCTCGTCAACACCTGGACTTCCTCCGAGACCTTCACCATCACCGACTGCAACTCCCCCGCGGCCGGCTCTTATGAAGGTGGATGGCAGGGCTCGGACCGCGTCCCACCCTTCCCCGGGAACCAGCGACCGGTCTTTGGCAACACCTGCGAGACGCCGACGAGCACCAACTGACCGGACCAAGGTCCGCTGGCAACGAAGACGCCCGGCGCCCATGCGCCGGGCGTCTTCGTTGCTGCGCGCGGCTCAGCGGCGACGGAGCACCGCGACGCCCAGCGCACCCGCACCAAGGCCCGAGAGCGCCAGCAGCAGCGCGTGCCGCCGCAGCCAGCCGGGCCGGCGCGCGACGAACAGCGGCTCGTGGGCGGCGCCGAGCAGGAACAGGGACGAGACCAGGACCTCGCTGCCGTGGGCCTCGGCGTAGTCGTTGCGAGCGCGGCGCAGGGCCTCCATCGGGGAGTCACCCTCGACCAAGTAGCGCTGGAAGTCGGCGGTCAGCTCTAGGGTCGAGGCCGCCTCGAGGTCGGCGCGCGAGAGCAGCACGGCACGGGCTCCGGCCATCAGGAAGGCGCCACCGAGGTGCTGCACGCCGTCCTCGCCCTGGCGACCGGGGCTGCGCGCCCCGCCGCAGGCGGCCAGGATGATCAGCTCGGGGACCTGCAGCCCGGCGATCGCGCTCCAGCGCAGCAGGCCGTCGTCCTCGTCCGTCCCAGCCAGCACGAGCCCCGCCGGCTGGTCCTGGGTCGTGTCGTGGATGCCGTGGCAGAACAGGTGCAGGACCCGCGCCTGGCCGAGGTCGGCGGCCAGGAGCGCCGCGCGGCTGGCCTCGGCCCCGAGGTGCCTGGAGGCGGCGGCCGCGGGCAGGCCGTCGGTCAACGCGTCCCAGGTCGCCTGGCCGAGGTCGAGGGACCCGAGCTGGCGGTAGGCCTCCGGCGCCGCCGCGGCGGTCGGCGGTCCGAGGAACAGCTCGAAGGCCCGCGGGCCGACGGGACCGACCGGCGCCCGGCCCTGCGCCAGGTGCGCGGCCAGGGGCAGGGAGGGCGCCGCGGCCAGGCCGAGCTCCCGGCCGAGGGTGCTGTCGCCGAAGGGCAAGAGCGCGAAGTGGGGCTGCTCGAGGAGCTCGGCGCCGGTCAGGTAGGCGTGGGTCCAAGACTCCATCCGAGCCACGGCCCCGACTGGCAAGAGCGCTCTGCCCAAGTCGTCGAGCCCCGGTCCCGAGGAGCGACCCGCGAGCACGTCGAGGTCCGCCTTGCGCACCAGGCGGCGCAGGTCGCGGTCGCCCGGCAGGCGGAAGGTGGCGATGCCCTCGCGATCGACCAGGAAGAGGTGCGTGTCGCTCAGGGTCGGAAGGTAGATCAGCAGGCCACCGTCGCCCACCAGCGCCGCCTGCAGGCTGGCGAGGTCCGGCGCCTCGGCCCCGAGGCTCTGCGAGAGGGCCCCGCGCGCCTGGATCACCAGCAGCTGGTCGAGCGCGCGCTCGGGCTGGTCGAGCGCGACGGCCAGCTCGATCAGCTCGCCGAGTAGGGTGCGCCTGCGCGTGTCGTGCAGGTAGCCGATGCCGCCGGTCAGCTCCGGGGCCACCGACCAACCGGACAGGAGCTCCACGAAGGAGGCCTCGAGCCCCTCGAGGTGGCGCTCGAGGCTGGCGGCATCCTCGCCGCGAAGGCGCGCGAGGGCCGCGGCGGTGGCGCGGCTAGCGGCGACGAGCCGCGCGGGCGGCGCTTGCGCGGCGCTCCCGCCCCAGCCCGCGAGCAGGTCCTCGAGCGCGGCCACCCGCTCGGCCAGCCCGTCGAGGTCCCCCGCCGCGCGATCGAGCCGCGACAGGCCCAGGAGCAGGCTGCCGCGCCGGAGCTGCTTCGGCGAGGTGTCGGCTAGGAGCTGCTCGAACTCGGCGCGGGCCCGGGGCTCGCGGCTCGGGTCGCGCAGCTCGAGCCCGGTCCACGCCATGGCCTGCAGGTAGCGCAGGTCGTGCTCGGCCTTCGCGCTCAGTCCCCCCGCGGCCAGCACGGGGGCGGCCTTGTCCAGCACGGCTTGGTAGCTCCCGGTGCTGACGAGGAGGTCCAGGTAGCGGAAGCGGGCGCTGTCGACGGCCACGCTCGGATCGAGCTCTGCCGATCGCTCGGCCAAGGCACGCTCCTTGGCCGAGTACCGCAGGGCCCGGTCGATGCGCCCGAGCTGCATCTCGAGCTGGACCCAGGTCCCCAGGCTGCGCCGGCGCGCGGCCCACAAGAGCGGGTCAAAGGGCTCCTCGGGCTGGGTCGCCAGAAAGGCGTCGGCCTGGCCCAGGGCCGCCATCGCTACGTCCCAGCGCCCCTGCAGGCGGGCCACATCGGCCGCCAGGACCCGGTAGTAGGCCGCGCAGGCCGGCAGCTCGGCATAGGCCTCGATGCAGCCTTCGATCCAGGCGCTCGCCTCGTCGTAGCGCCCCGCGCCCGCGAGGGCTCCGACGGCTCCCTCTTCCATGCCGATCACGAAGGTCCCGAAGCCGGCCCCGACCACCGCGCTGCGCCAGCGCCCGATCGCACCGCTGGACGCGACGCGCTGCTGCAGGCTGTCCTCGATGCTCGCGAGGCGAGCGAGGCGGGGCAAGAGCCCCCAGTGCGCCTCGAGGCCTCCAGGGGCATCGAGCTCGACCAGCGTCGCGTCGAGGTGCTGCAGCAGCTCGCCTGCCAGGTCGACCCGCCGCTCGAGGCCATCCGGCTGATCGGCCAGGCCGCGGTCGGCCTGCTCCCAGGCCTCCCAGCGACCGGCCAGGCTCTCCTCGCCGGGGTCCTGGAGCGCGGCGGCCGGCCCGGCGAGGGCCGCGAGGCCGAGGAGCGCGCTCAGCGCGAGGCGTGCAACAGCGTCGAGACCCCGATCGGATCGCCGAGGGCGTCCATCACGACCAGCTGCCACTGCAGCTCGTCGGGCAGGCCGGCTTCGGCTTCGGGAGTCAGGTTCCATGTCTTGCCGTCAAAGCGCAGGGTCGTGGGCGCCTGCGTCGCGGTGTCGACTCCTTCGGGCCACACCAACGCCTCGGCGGTGAGCTCCTGATCATAGTCGGCGGTGAAGCCAAAGGCATAGGTGCCTTGGCCGGGCCCCTGCGGCGTCAGCTCGGAGAGGGGGATGCCCGTGCCGAGGATCACGCCGGTCCCCGCGGGCACCACCGGATCGTCCTTCGGACCGAGGATCTGCAGCAGCAGCACGACCGCGGCGGCGGCGGTCAGGAGGCTCAGCCAGGGCAGCAGGCGCGGGACCGAGGCCGGCTGGGGCGTGGGCGTGGGCTGGGGCCGCGGCTCCTCCTCGAAGGCCATCGCCGTGGCGAACTCACTCGCGTCCTCGCTGAGCAGGTCCTGCACCGAGCGCAGCTCCGCGAGGCGCTCGGCGGCTCCCTCGACCGTGTCCAGGAAGTGGCGCGCCTCGTCCGACTCGATGTCGAGCTCGCCCGTCAGGATGCGGCCGATGACGTCCAGCTGGTCTTCGTCACTCATCGCGGCTCCCTCGATTGGCCCGCAGGAGGCGGGTCAGGTGCTCCATCGCCTTGTAGTACTGGTGCTTGGCGCCGCTGGTCGACAGGCCGAGCGCTTGGCCGATCTCTGCGAAGGTCAGGTCGTCGTAGTGCTTCATGGATAGGACTCGCTCCTCGTCCGCGGGCAGCTGCCCCATGGCCTTGTGGAGCCCCTCGAAGTGGCTGGGATCGGGTTGCTTGGATGCTGGCTGGGCCATGTCGTCCATGCTTGCGTCGGGTCCCAGGTCGGCGGTTCGAGCATTCTGGCGTTGTTTCCGCCGCAGCGCGTTCAGGAACTCGTAGGCACAGATCCGGTAGACCCAGGTCTCGAGCTTGGAGCGCCCCTCGAAGCCCCCCAGCTTGGACCAGATCAGCACGAACACGTCCTGGGCTAGGTCCGAGAGTTCCTCGTGGCCGAAGGGCCGGCCGGAGCGCTTGTTGCGGAAGCCCAGGAAGCGCGGCACGCACCCGAGGCGCCGCTCCACCTCGGCCCGGGCCAGGGCGTCCCCGTCGAGGGCCTCGGCCGCCAGGACCCCGTCCGAGGAGTCCTCGCCGGGGGCGGGCTCGTCGGTCTCGGGGTCTCGGTTCGGGGAATCGGGCATCGGGGTGCTCTCGGCGCCTGAGCTTATCGCAGCCCGGCCGGGGAGCATCGCCGTTCTTGGGTCAGAGCTTGGGACGGCTCAGGGTCAGCTCGAGCTGACCGGTCCGGGTCCCTCGAGCGAGAGCCGCACCGTGGGGCCCTCGTAGCCGGCGTTGTTGCCCGTCGAGCGCTTGACCACGCGGAAGCCCTCCGAGAGGTAGAGCGCGAGGGCCGGCTCGTTGTGCCCGCACGAGATCGTCCAGGCGTCGGGGCCCAGGCGCTCGAGGGCGAAGCGCAGCAGCGCGCGGCCGAGGCCCTTGCGGTAGTGCGCCGGATCCACGTAGAGCCACGCGAGGTAGCTCCCATCGACGGCCACGAAGGCTGCCACTTCGAGCTGCACCGCGGCGCGCTCGACAGGGTCGGCCCCACCGCCCCCAGGGCGCCCACCCCCGCTGGACGCCTGCGAGCGCGGGACCTCGGCGACGAAGATGTCGCAGGCCTTCAGCTGCTCGGCCTCGACGTCGTCCGCGAGCGGCACGAAGGCGCGCGGGTCGAAGGAGCCGGCCAGCTCGTCCGGCCGTGCGCGGTCGTGGATGCGGCAGACGGCGGCCCAGTCGTCGGGCGAGTAGGGACGGATCAGGTGCATGGACGGCCGGGGGAGCGTGGCTCGGGGGCTGCGGCCCCGCGCGGCGGGCTCAGATGTCCTTGCCGCAGCTGGGGCAGAACTCGAAGTCGGGCTGGACCTCGACGCCGCAGTAGGGGCAGTAGGTGGCGTCGAAGTGCTGAGGTGCCTGGCCGCGGCGGGCGCCGGCGTCGCCGTGGTCCTTGGCGTCACGCTGCTCGTCATCCGCGGTGCCGCCGTGGCCGCCTCGCTCGCTGCCGTGGGCGGACCCGCGGCCGGACGAGCTCGAGCGTCCGAAGGTGCGGCGTGAGCCCCGGCCGAGGGCGCTGGCGACCGGGTCGCTCTCCTCGTCCTCCGAGGTGATGTCAAAGGTGCTGATCCGGTTCTTCGCGGTCGCGTTGTAGAGGTTCACCGCGGTACCGACCAGGATCATCACGATCATCGCGAAACCGAACAGCAGGAAGTACGGCGGCGCGCCGATCGAGCTCGCGAGGCCGATCCAGCCGGCGACCAGCACGAGCGCGATCACGCTGCCGATCGCGCTGACGAGGGAGGGTCCGCGGCCGGGTTTGATGCTGCGCATGGGAAGCTAGGGGCAGGCTCAGTAGGTGAACAGCTGCTTGGGCTTGTACTCGTCCCCGGTGGCCGCATTCAGGGCGGCGACCAGCTTGGCCTTCACGTTGGGGGTCAGGCGGCGGCCCTTGCAGCCGCGCGAGACCATCTTGAAGGTCAGGCCCTGGGCGGATGCGGCGACCAGGTCCTTGGCGGTCAGCTGCTTGGCCGCGAGGATCGCGGCGAGCGGCTGCTCCCCGAGGTCGCGCTCGAGCGGCGGGCGGTCGCCGCCGGCCTGGTCTTCGCTGTGCATACCTACAGCTCCGTCCAAGCGACGGTGTAGTACGGCTCATCGACGGTCAAGTGGCACAGGACGATGTCGACCGGTTCACCACCTGCAACCTTCGAGACCTCGCGCGCCAGCTGATGCATGTACATCACGTTGCCGTCGTCCTCGCCGTTCGCGAGGACCTCGGCGATGGCATCCTCGTTGTCGTTGGCGAGGCGTAGCACCAGGCGGCCGTTCACACGGTCGAGCTGCTCGGGGCGGTCGCCGCGGAAGTTGTAGTTCACCTTGACGAGCGCATCGAGGACCGCGTCGGCCAGCTCGGCGTCGACGCTGGCGGTGTGGAACATCGTGGCCTGGTGATCTCCCAGGTCACGGGACAGCTCGGTGCCGAGGTCGCTGCCACCGGGGCACGCGACGCAGACGAGGAGCGAGAGGATGATCAGGTTTCGCATGGGCAGGAGCATAGCGCCTGCTAGCGGATCCGTGCCCCCTGGCGTCGCCTCCCCACCTAGCGAAACTCGACGTAGCTGCCGCCAGAGTCGCGCGCCAGGCGCTGCAAGAGGGCCGAGGACTGGCCGATCGAGATGCAGTGGATCGTCACCAGGCGCGTGCTGTTGCGGCGCGCGATGGCCTCGGCGATGCGGTCGGGGTCGACGATGCGGCCCGCACTGGGGGCGCCGTCCGTGAGCAGGAAGATCGTGTCCACGCGCTCGTCGTCGAAGGCCGCGTCGAGGGCGTCATAGACCGCCGTCCCGCCACCGGGCACCTGCTTGCTGACGTACTTCAGGGCGGCCGCGCGGGCCTTGGCGGTCATCTCGATCAGCTCGTCGGTGAAGGGGCTCACGTCGGTGTCGAAGAAGACGATGTTGAACAGGTCCTCGTCGGCGAAGCTGGTCAGCGCCTCGGCCAGCTTGTACTTGGCCACCTCGATGCGCGTGCTCGCGCTCTTGCCCTTCGTGGTCGAGCGCTCGCCGGGCAGGTTCGCCGCGGCGGCCATCGAGCCGCTGGTGTCGAGCACGAAGCAGACGCGGTCGCTGATGATGCGCAGGCCGTAGAAGCTGGCCTGGGTGCCGCCCTCCTCCCGGCGCGCCTCGCGACGGTGCTCGCGCATCAGCGCGGTGTCGTAGTCGGGCAGCTCGAAGGTCTCGCCCTCGGCCTTCCACCAGAGCTTCCAGCGCGCGCTCGCGCCGTGGTCCTCGCCGGTCATCAGCCGCAACATCATCGCGATCTGCAGCTCGACCGTGCCGGTCTCCACGCCTAGCCGCTCGATCAAGAGCCCCACGCCGTCAGGTCGCCGCAAGCTCGCGACCTCGCGCAGGGCGGTCAGCCGCACGGCCTGGTTGGTGTCCTTCGCGAGCTCGTACAAGAGCTCGAGGTCCGGCCCCGTGCGCAGCTCGGTCAGGGCGACCGCGGCGCCCATGCGCGCCGCGGGACGGCGGTCCCGGGCGAGGGCGGTCACCTCCTCGCGCCAGGGCTCGCGCTCGTCGACCAGCTGGCTCAGGGCCACGATCGCAGCGCGCAGCATCGGCCCGTCCTTGGACTTCAGGTGCTTGCGGATCGCCGCCTCGGCCTGGGTCGTCCCGCGCTCGCCGAGGCACTCGACCGCCAGCAGGCCCAGGTGCAGGTCCTTGCCCTCGACCAGCTCGACCAGGGCCTGGTCGATGGCGCGCCCGGGCTCCTCGGCGAAGCGCTCGAGCATCAGCTCGCGCCAGTCGCGGTGCGCCCGCTGGTCGACCATCACCTCGAGCATGCGCGCCACCACGTCATCGGCACCGAAGCCCGCGAGGGCCTGGGTCAGCTGGCCGTGGCGGTTGCTCACCGAGGGGTTGGCCCACTCGAGGACCAGCTCGAGCGAGGCTGGGTCGCCGGACGCGGCCAGGGGCTCGAGCGCGGTCCAGATCGCCAGCCGGCGGACCTCGTCGTCCTTGTGGGTCCGCACGAGCTCGAGCAGCGGCCCCTCGGCGCGCTCGCCGAAGGCCACCAGGCCGCGGGTCGCGGCGCGGCGGTTGAACGCCCGCTGGTGCCGGTGCGCGTCCTTCGACAACAAGGCCAGGGCGCGGTCGACCTGGCTCTGGCCGCTGTACAGGGCCAGGGCCTTGTAGGCGCGGTTGAGCTTGGGCTCCTTCTTGACCGCCTTGATCGCCTTCACCGAAGCCTCGAAGGCCGCGTCGGTGCCGATCCTGGCCAGCTGGTCGAAGACGTTGCCGTCGACCTTGTCGCCCTCGTCCACGATCCGGTCGAGGAGCTCCTCGACGGTGGAGTCCGGGCCAGGCGTGGCCACGGCGGGCAGGCAGAGGATCAGCCCAGCCAACAGGCTGGTGAGGGCGACACGGAGGATCTGGTGCATGGCCAGGAGCCTGGGGGGGGAGGGCTCAGGGGGGCTGCGCGGACGGGGGGATGCACCTTCGTACACCACCGAGCCCGTTTCGACTACCAGCAGTCCGCCACAAGTCGGGCGCGCCCCCCCGGGGCGGCGCTAGTCCGCGACCCGCACCAGCTGCTTGCCGTCGAAGTCGATGCGCAGCAGCTCGCCGTCGGCGACCCACAACTCGAGCTTGACGTCGGTGGTCTCGGCCTGCGTGTCCGTCACGACCCAGTGCCACGCCTTGCGGCTCGTGCCGTCGAGCTCGAGGTCGACGCGGCCCCGGTTCTCGACCCGGTGCACGCCCTCGAGCTCGCGGTCCTCCAGCGAGTAGAGCGGCGCCTCGAAGGCGAAGCCCTGCTCGGCCGGCAGGCCCGGCGCGAGGACCAGCAGCGCCCCGTCGACCAGGGTGCCGACCGGGAAGCGCGACTCAGGCTGGTCGCCGCCCCAGGCGGCCACGAACTCAGGCCCGTCGCGGGACACGTCGGCCTCGACGCGGCCGTCCCCGGCCTCGACCGTCAGGTGCCTGGGCGTCAGCTGGGGCCCGAGCTCGAGCGCGCCGGCGAAGCTCAGCTTGCCGAGGCTGAGCTGGGGCGAGTCCGGCATGTGCAGCTCGAAGCTCTGGGCGAAGGTGACGATGCGGGCGTCGTCCAGCACCCCGAAGCTCGAGCCGATCGTCAGCTTGCCGACGACGCTGTCCTCGCTGCGGACCTCGAAGACCGCGGACTGGGACTCACCCTCGGCGGGCAGGGCCGCAGAGAGGGCCGCCGACAGGTGGTCGTCCTCGGCGAGCAGCACCTCGACCGCGTGCTCGACGCCGCCGTTGGCCAGGTCCGCCACGCGCAGGATGCCCTGGCGGTCGACGATCGCGTAGTCGGGGAACGAGTCCGCGCCCCAGGCAGCGATGGTGCCCTCGGCGTCGACGCACACCGGGAACTCGATCCCGTGTTGGTCGACGTAGGCCGCCATCGCCTCCCAGTTGTTCTCGGTGTGGATGCCGATCAGGACCAGCCCCTGGTCCTTGCGCTCCGCCGCCAGCTCGATCAGCTTGGGCATCGAAGCGCGGCACGGGCCTCACCAGGTGCCCCAGAAGTCGACCAGCACGACCTGGCCGACCAGCTGGTCGAAGGAGAGCGGGGCGTCGACGTTCTTCCAGTCGCGCGCCACGAAGGCCGGCGGGCGGCGCCCCTCGAGGGCGTCCTTCATGGCGTCGTTGTCGCGGCCGCGCTCACGCTGGAAGTCGTCGGGGGTCGTGAGGATCGCGGCCGCGGCCAGGAGGCCCGCCGCGGCGATGGAGATCGGGTGGAGCATGGTGGGTCCGGGTGGAGGTCGTGCGTTCGAGCACGCACCGTAGACCGAACCGTCGGGCGCGGGAAGGGGTGGGCCGCTCCGGTGCGCCACGCTCGACTCGGCTACTCGACCAGGCGCGCGCGACGCACGCCCTGCAGGACCTCGCCGACCAGGCCCCGGCGCAGGGTCTCGAGCCGCCAGTCCTCGTCGAAGACCAGCAGCAGGCCCTCGTCCTCGTCGCTGGTGTCGCGCCAGGAGAAGCTGGCGTCGACCGCATCGCTGGTCGGGACCGCGATGCTGAAGCCCTCGGTCTTGCGGTCGGACCAGGACCAGACCAGGGCCAGGGCGCCGGGGCGCGGCTCCCAGACGCGGACCGGCGCGCCGAGGGCGGCGAGGGCATCGGTCAGGTCCGACTCGCCGGGCACGAGCTCCGCGAAGGTCGCGGGCTCGAGCTCCATGTTGCGGCGGAAGCGGTCGTAGTCGTAGGTCACGCAGGAGGCACACAGCAGCGCCAGAGCGAGACCCGCGAGGGGTCGGGTCGGCATCGGGCTACTCCGACCAGGGCATCGAGTACTCGGCCTCGTCGGCGGAGAGGGTCGAGCCGACGTGGGTCACGTGGTCGGACTCGTCCAGGAAGACCCAGACGCGGTCCTGGTCGGTGTCCTGGTTGAAGAAGCCGATGACGACCAGGAACAGGCCGGCGCTCTTGGTCTGGGTGAAGTCGTAGCGGTAGGCGGTGCGCTTGCCGAGCTGCACGACCTCGGTCGGCGCGCCGAGCAGCTCCATCACCTTGGTGGCCGGGTCGCCGACCTCGAGCGCCTCGACGTGCTCGGCCAGGATCGGCTCGTGCTGGCGCTGGCGCGCGACGGCGCAGGATGCGGTGAACAGGGCGAGGAGGAGCAGGAAGCTGGCGCGGTTGGGGCTGGTCATGGGCCGAGTCTAGCAAGCCGCCGCGCGGGGATGCGCCCGGGATTTGCCCTCGCAACCGGCGCCTTCTATGGTCCATAGATAAGGTAGAGACCCTCGACCCGCCCCACCTCGGAGGAGCCATGCTCGCCCGCACCCTCGTCACCCTCGCCCTCTTCGCCGCGCCCGGCCTGGCCCAGTCGGCCACGTTCACCGCCGTGCTCGAGCCCGCGACCCAGCCCTCGATCTGCCAGGAGGAGACGCACCTCGTCGCCTGCAACGGCGCCCTGGTCAAGAGCACGACCCTGGACCTGAACCAATACGTCGGCAAGCCCTACCGGTTCACCGCCAAGCTCGGCGGCGTGACCTGCAACATCTGGGACGTGACCGCGGTGGCCCCGGCCCCGGCGACCTTGACCTTCTGCGGGAGCGCGGTCCCCGGCTGCCCGATCCGCCTGCGGGTCGGCCCCTCTGGCGCGATCGGCATGTGGTTCCTGTGGTGGTCGCCGAGCTCGGCCTTCGTGCCCCTCGACGCGACCCTCGGCACCCTGATGCTGGGCGCGCCGGCCTTCTCCCTGGGCTCGGGCCCCACCGCGAGCGCGACGCCCTACTTCGAGACGGCCCTGCCGAGCTCGCCCGCCCTGGTCGGGCTCACGGTCTTCTCCCAGGGCGCGCGCATGGACATCGGACCCGTCGGCCCCCTGCGCCTGACCAACCCGATCTGCTTCACCATCGCGCCCTTCCTGCCGCCCTGCGTGCTGCCGGGATGTTGAGCTCGGGCCGCCGGGCCTGATCAATCGCCTCGGCCCGTGCGCCTCGGCGAGTCACGCTGCTAGGATCACGGCGTGACCTCCGAGACCCCACGCGACGGCCGCACGATCGGCCTGTTCGGCGCGACCGCGATCGGGGTCGGGGCGATCGTTGGTGGTGGGATCCTGGCGATCTCGGGCGCCGCCTTTGCGCTGACCGGGCCGTCGGCCGTGCTGGCCTTCGCGCTCAACGGCGTGATCGCCGTGGCGACCGCGCTCAGCTTCGCCGAGATGTCCAGCCGCTTCCCCGAGTCGGGCGGCAGCTACACCTTCGCCAAGAAGGTCCTCTCGGTCGAGAGCGCCTTCCTGGTCGGCTGGGTCGTGTGGTTTGCGTCGATCCTTGCGGCGGTCCTGTACGCCCTCGGCTTCGGCGCCTTCCTCGCCATGGGCCTGGCCGAGCTCCTGGAGGCCCTCGGTCGGCCCGGCCCGGTTTGGCTGGTGGAGGCCTGGTTCGAGCGGCTGCTGGCGGCCCTCGCGACCCTGGGCTACGCCATCAGCCTGGCGCGCACGAGCGGCGGCGGCGGGCGTGTCCTCAACGTCGTCAAGGTGGTGCTCTTCGCGGTCCTGATCGCCGGTGGTCTGGCCGCCGTCGCGGGGGCCGAGGCCGGCAGCCTGGTCCCGCGGCTCAGTCCCTTCTTCGCGGGCGGCTCGGCGGGCCTGTTCGGCGCCATGGGCGTGACCTTCATCGCCCTGCAGGGCTTCGACCTGATCGCGGCCGCGGCCGGCGAGGTCCGCGATCCCGCGCGCACGATCCCGCGCGCGATGCTGCTGTCCCTGGGCGCGGCGCTCCTGATCTACCTGCCGCTGCTCCTGATCGTCGGCCTGGTCGGCGTGCCCGAGGGCGCCTCGATCACCGAGCTCGCGCGGCTCGACCCCGAGGGTGTCGTCGCCATCGCGGCCACCGAGTTCCTGGGTCCCTTCGGCTACTGGCTCGTGATCGTCGTCGGCATCCTGGCCATGCTCTCGGCCCTGCAAGCCAACCTGTTCGCCGCCTCGCGGGTGGCCCAGGCCATGGCCCGCGACCGGACCCTGCCGCGCCAGCTCGCCCACATCCACGCCGGCTACGGGACGCCCGCCCGCGCGGTCTGGGCCGGCGCCGTCGCCGCCGGCCTGCTGATGCTGCTGGTCGACGACGTGGCCACCGCCGGTGGTGTCGCCAGCCTCGTCTTCCTGGTCTCGTTCACCCTGGCCCACGGCACGGCGCTCCTGGCCCGCGCGCGCGGCGGCCCGGCCGAGGGCGTGCCCCTCGCTGGCACCCCCGTGATCCCGGTGCTCGGCGGCCTGTCCTGTGCGGCCCTCGCGATCTACCAGGGCATCGCCGAGCCCAGTGCAGGCGCCCTCGGCTTCGCCTGGCTCGCCCTCGGCGGCGGCCTGTACCTGTCCCAGTTCCGGCGCCAAGCAGGCGTGGTCGACGCGGCGGCCGAAGGCCGTGACCCGCACCTCGCGCGGCTGCGCGGCCGCAGCCCGCTGGTGCTGGTGCCCGTGGCCAACCCCGCCAGCGCGGGCTCGATGATCGCGCTCGCCGACTCGCTCGCGCCGCCTGTGGTCGGGCGCGTGATGCTGCTGTCGGTGGTGCATCCGCCCAAGGACGACGCCGAGGGCACCCTGGCTGCGGCCCGGGATGTGCTGAGCGAGGCCCTCGCCACGGCCTTCGAGCACGACGTCTACCCCACGACCCTGACCACGATCGCGGCCGACCCTTGGCCCGAGATCAAGCGCGTCGCGCGGCGCCACGACTGCGAGTGCGTGCTCTTGGGCCTGCCCGCCACCGACGATGGCCTGAACCGCGAGCGCAGCCTCGAGCGCCTGATCGGCGAGCTCGACTCGGACGTCGTCGTCCTGCGCGCCCCCCACCGCTGGATGGTCTCCGGCGTCCGCAAGGTCCTGGTCCCGGTGGCCGGCGGCGGGCGCCACGACGCCCTGCGCGCGCGGCTGCTCGGGAGCCTGCAGCGCACGACGGCGATCACGGTGACCTACGTGCGCCTGCTCGGGGCCGAGGCCAGCGACCGCGACCTCAAGCGCGCCAGGGACGAGCTGCGCGAGCTGGCCTTCGACGAGCTCGGCAGCACGGGCGACGTCGAGGTCGTCGCCGAGCGCACCCCCGCGGACGAGGGGCCCGCCGTCGCCCTAGCGCGCATGGCCGACGAGCACGACCTCGTGCTGCTCGGCCTCGTGCGCGTCAGCCGGCGCCACAAGCTGTTCGGCAGCATCGCCCTCGAGATCGCGCGCACGACCGACACGGCGCTCGTGCTGATCAGCAGGCGCGGCTAGAAGGCGCACTTTTCGCGCGCCTTCTTGTGCCAAGTGGGTGGCCCGCGCCCCCACCCGGGACTAGCTTGGGCTCCCTTCTTGTCCGAAGCCTCCGTGTCGCCCTCCCGATCAGCCCTGCTCGCGCTCGCCCTCGCCGCCTGCTCGTCCACCGAGCGCACGGTCGGGTTGCGCCTCGCGAACGACCTCGGTGACCTCGAGCACGACTACACCCACAACACCGAGCTCTGGTGGAGCCAGCCGGTCGAGGAGGCGCCCGAGCTGCTCGCGGACCTGGCCGACTCGAAGGCCCTCCGGCTGCTGGCCTGGCCGCTCGACCCGGACGCGGCCACGCACACCAGGCTGCGCTACCGGATCGGGCAGCTGATCTACACGCCCGTCGACATCAGCACGAGCGTGCTGCAGCCGCGCGACCGACCCTTCGCCGCCTGGCTGCACGCTGGGCTCGCGGTCGACCGGGTGCGGCTCGATGGCGACGACGCGCGCCGCCGTGACCAGCGCAACAGCCTCGTGCTGGACCTGGGCCTGGTCGGGCCCTCGGCGCTCGGCAAGCAGGTGCAGACCGAGTGGCACTCCTTCTGGGAGCTGCAGCCGGTCGAGGGCTGGCAGCACCAGCTGCGGGACGAGCCGACCCTGCAGCTCGAGGGGAAGAACGACTGGCGCCTGGCCTTCGAAGAGCTCGGCGAGCGCGAGCAGCTGGACCTGCTCGGCCACGCCGACTGGAGCCTGGGCAGCCCGCGCACGGGGCTCGACCTGGGCGGCACCCTGCGCTTTGGGCGCGACCTGCCGCGGGACTTCGGCCTGCGCTCACCCGCGGGCGAGGAGCGCCTCGGCCATGTCTTCCTCACCGGCAACCTGCGGCTCGTCGAGCACAACCTCTTCCTCGATGGGAACTCGTCGAAGGACAGCCACTCGGTGCCCAAGGAGGACCTCGTCGGCGAGGTCGGCGTGGGCTTCAGCCTGCGCCTAGGCCCGGTCCACCTGCGGCTCGCGCGCATCCTGCGCAGCGACGAATTCCGCTGGCAGCACGGAACGCGCGGGGTCTGGACGGTCGACCTGGCCGGGGCCTTCTGAGCCCCAGGCAGCACTCCGGGCGGCAAGGAGACCCTGTCCGGCCCCCCTCCGATCCCGCCTGGAGCCAGGATCGAGTGCTTCGGGGCCCGTACGGGAGGTCCCGTGGTAGCCTCGAGTCCTCACCCTCCCCGGACCCCGAAGTGGAGCCTCGCGCCATGCACACCAAGCCCACGCTTCCCCGTCGCCCCAGGCAGTCGACCTGGGTCGCGCTCGCCGTCGGCCTCTTCGCGAGCGGCGCCTTGGGTCAGGCTACCCTGCAGGTCACGACCCTCGAGAGCGTCGACCCGAGCGGCGGCGCCACGCTCTATGGCTACCGCAGCCACAGCCCGTCCGTCTCGACCGACGCCGCGCTCGTCGGCTTCGTCAGCGAGGCGCCCAACCTGGTGCCCGGCGACACCAACGGGGTGGACGACATCTTCGTGCGGGACCGCGTGGCCGGCGTCACCGAGCTGGTCAGCCAGAGCAGCGCGGGCGTGCTGGCCGACCAGGACAGCCACGCCGTCTCGGTCTCGCGCGATGGTCGCTACGTCGCCTTCTCCAGCGCCGCCACGAACCTCGTGCCAGGCGACACCAACGGCGCCGTCGACGTGTTCGTGCGCGACCGGCTGACCGGGCTGACCGAGCGCGTCAGCGTCAGCACCTCCGGGGCCGAGGCCGACCTGGACTCGTCGATCGACATCGGCCGGGTCCACTCGATCTCCGACGACGGGCGCTTCGTGGTCTTCACCAGCTGGGCGACCAACCTGGTGCCCGGGAGCAAGGTCGGCGTGACCAACGTCTACCTGCGGGATCGCGTCGCCCAGGCGACCGAGCAGCTCGACGTGAGCACGAGCGGGGTAGCCTCGAACGGCTACAGCGAGGCCGTCTCGATCTCGGCCGACGGCTCGCGCGTGGCCTTCGCCTCGCGGTCCTCGAACCTCGCGCCCGGCGACGGCAACGGCGACTGGGACGTCTTCGTGCGCGACCGGAGCAGCGGACAGACGACCTGCCTCAGCGTGGACTCGAGCGGGTTGACCGGGAACGGCGGGTCGGCCGCGCCCGCGATCTCGGGCGACGGGCAGGTGGTCGCTTACGTGACCACCGCGTCGAGCCTGCTGCCGCCGGGGCCCTACTTCTGGACCGTGGTGGTCGCCCAGGAGCTGGAGTCGGGCCTGCGGGAGCTGGTCAGTCTCGACTCGAAGGGCCAGCAGCCGCCGGGGCTCACGACCTCCCTGCCCTCGATCGATGATGACGGCCGGCACGTCGCCTTCCGCGGGCTCGGAGAGCTAGCGGGCTACCTGGCCTGGCCACGGCTCGTGTACGTGCACGACCGCGCAACGGGCTTGACCACCCTCGGCAGCTCGGACTCGGAGGGCGGGAGCTGCGGCTCGTCGAACTGGTCCTGCTCGATCTCGCCGGATGGTCGCTTCGTCGGCTTCGACAACCTGGCCGCCTGCGGGGTCGACAACGACAAGAACGGCAAGCACGACGTCTACCTCCACGACAGGCGCCTCGGCGGCGCGGCGATCGACCTCACCAACTTCGTCGCGGGCCAGGTCGCGACCCTGTCGATCACCGGCGGCTCTCCCTCGGGGCTCTTCGTGCTAGCTTGGTCCATGGCCGGCCAAGCACCGATCGGGACGCCCTTCGGCATCCTGCAGCTCGCGCCGAAGGTGACCCTCCAGCTCCCGCTCGACGGGGCGGGAGCGATCAGCCTGCCCATCCAGATCGGGCCCGCGACCCTCGGCCTGGAGGTCTGGGCCCAGGGGCTCGACGTCGGATCGGGTTACCTGTCGGGACCCTACTGCGGCGTCATCCAGTGACACCGCGGGGGCTGGAGGGCCAGCCGCCAGCCTCGGTGGCCACGGGGCGCGCGCTGCTCGTCGGCAACTCCGACGGGATCGGGCGCGCCCTGACCGGTGCGCTCCTGGCGCAGGGCTGGAGCGTGACCGGGCTCTCGCGCAGCGCCCTGGCCCTACCGGGCGACTACCTCCACGAGCAGCTCGACGTCAACGATCCGTCCTACCCAAGGACCCTCACGGAGCTGTGGTCGGCGCGCGGTCCCTTCGACGTGGTCGTGCACTGTGTCGGCGTCGGCTCGGGCATCGAGCGCCATCGGGCGGGTGGCGAGGACCTCTCGGGCGAAGCGCACACGCTCCGCACCAACCTGGTCAGCCTGGTCGAGCTGGTCGAGCAGCTGCTGCCCTCGATGTGTGCGCACGGCAGGGGCCACCTGCTCGGGCTGTCCTCCATCGCCGACCGCCTGCTGGTCCCGGACGCGCCCTCCTACGTGGCCTCGAAGGCGGCCTACACCAGCTACCTGCGCTGCACGGCCGCGCGCCTGCGCGGGACCGGCGTGGCGGTCACCAACGTGCGCTTCGGCTTCGTCGACACGAAGATGGCCAAGGGCGACGTCCGGCCGCTGATGGTCAGCGCCGAGCGCGCCGCCGCGGTGCTGCTGCGCGCCATCCGCCGCCGGCCCCACGAGGTCACCTACCCGCGCCTCGCCGGCGCCCTCGCGCGCTGCGTGCGCCTTGGCCAGGACCTCGCCACCGGGATGCGCGACCTGCTCCCGCGCTAGCGGCCCCGGGAGAACAACTCGGCAACCAGGGAGACCTGGGCTCTCTGCTCGAACTCGAATCTGTCCCAGCGCTCGGGCTCTTCGTCCCGTCGAACAGGCGCCCACGGAGGCCTTCCCTTGGAGGCCTGTGCACCGGTACCGCCGGTGGCTCGTTCACGCATGGCGAAGGAGGGCCCCGCTGTGCGACCATGGCGTCAGCGACTGCGAGCACGGGTACGGTCGCAGACCGCAGGGTGAGCTTCCGTACGAACGGGATCGGCGGAGGACAGCCCTTCGGGCGCAACCGGCCCCCTCGCCGTCCGAGTACGAGCCACGTTCCCATGCGCCCGGACGCCAACGTGCCTGGACCTAGCCCGTAGACCGGTCCCATGGCAGGCATTCGCGAGCGGAACGAGATGCGGCGGTCGAGCGTGGGTCGCTCCGGGCGCCGGGTCCGCATCGGCGCGGCGCTGGTCGCGCTGCTGGCCCTCGCGCCCCTGATCCTGGCCTACCTGCCCGACCGGGCGCCCGAGGACCCGCGCCGGGTCGCGATCCAGATCGAAGGCCTGACCTGAGGCGTGTGGTGCCGGGTCCGTGTCGACCAGGCGCTGAACGACAAGCCCGGGGTGCACGGGGTCGAGCTCGACTTCGAGGCGGCTGTCGTGACGATCGACTACGACGCGGCGGACACCGACGTGGCCGAGCTCGAGGCGCGGCTGCGGCGCGCGGGTTATGGGCCCGGCGCGGTGGAGCAGCTCGAGTCGGCGCCCTGATTCGGACCTTGGGTCGCCACACCACAGGGAAGACGCCTGACCGCACGCCGCGTGGGACCCCAAAGAGCACGTCGAGCAGCGACCAAGGGGCCAAGCTCTGGGGCTCGTCAGCCGGCGTGCGGACCTGCGATCAGGGTTTGGAGAAGCTGTACCAGGCCATGCCGCCGGCGGGGACGGTGACGGGCAGGTCGAGGGTGTAGTCGCGGGCGATGGGCCAGCCCCACTCGACGATCGGGTCCTGGGTGGATGCGGCCGAGGAGATCTCGATGTCGAAGTCCTGCACGTAGGCCAGCTCTAAAGGGAGCGGCCCGTCCGCCGAGCGGACCATCGCCATGCGATCGAGCCCCGTGTAGTAGAGCGGGACGCGCAGGGTCTTGGTGACCTCGTGGTCGAGCGGGTTGAAGACGACCAGCATGCCGCACTCGTCGAGGGCGGGGTTCACGTGCAGCATCCAGTCGAGGCCGCGACCGTCGGCGCGGCGGCCGTGGACCACGTCGCTCTCGAGGATGTCCCGGTGCGCCTTGTACCAGTCGACGTTGCGCTTGACCACCGCGCGGGTGGCCTCGGTGTCAAAGAGCCGAAAGCCGCGGTAGACCGCCTGCACGCCGAGCGCCAGGTTGCTCTGCAGCATGCGCTCGTAGTGGTCGCGGTGCTGGTCCAGGGGCTCGATCGTCGCGGCCGCGCCACCGCCGTGGTACTGGGTCAGGGGCACGAACATCCAGCCCATCGAGGGCGTCTTGGTCCAGGTGCCGTCGTAGATGTTCTGGCGCGTGTGGATCACCTGCTGGGCGCGGGGCAGGGACCAGTTGACCTCGCGGTAGCCCATGCCGCACTCGTTCGCGCCGCTGAGGTAGTAGTAGTCGGGCACGCGCAGGTAGACCCCGCGCTCGCGCAGGAAGTGGTAGAAGTCGCGGATGACGTTCCACTGCACCCACTGGCTGTCGTCGAAGCCGCGCTGCAGAGGCGGACGAGCGGCGGCGTCGGTGTCGCCGGGGTAGCTGCCGTCGTGGGTGAACTGCAGGAAGCCGGTCTCCTCGAAGAAGGCGCGCAGGGCCGCGAAGTAGGCCTGGCCCCAGTCGGACGCCAGCGCCGGCGCGAAGCCGAAGGTCGAGCCGCCGGGCTCGCCGGTCTCCTTGTTGATCGCGTTGTCGGAGTCGGGCTGGATGCGGCGGCTGGCGAGCAGCGAGTAGCCGCCGAGCGCCACGCCCCGGTCGGCCGCATAGCTCGCCAGCTGGCGGAACTTGGCGTGGTTGGCCGCGCTCGTGTCCTCCATGTTGAGGCCGCTGCCGAAGGACAGGCTGACGAGCTCGAAGCCGCAGTCGGCGGCCTGGTCGATGGCCGTGCGGACCGTGTCGGGGTCGGTGCTGACGACGTGCAGCATGAGCGGGTTCTCGGTCACCCAGGGGGCGATGGTGCGCAGCATGCGGCGGCGCGCGAGGCCGCGGCGCTCGCGATCGGTCGAGTCCATCAAGAGCTCGAAGGCGCGCATCGACTCGAAGGACCCGCCCGGCTGCAGGATCACGTCGGGGCCATAGGTCGGCTCGACGACCAGGCGGCAGGGGGTCTCGAGCCGGTAGTTGACCTGGCTCGTGAACTCGGGCTCAGGTCTCCAGTGCACCGTCTGGCGCATGGCGTTCTCGGGCACGAAGCCGCCGAAGGCGTAGTCGGTCTCGACGTGCAGGCCGGCGGGCGCGGGCTGGCGCAGGGAGCCGCGCGTCTCGACCCAGTTGCTGCCCTCGACGATCGAGAGCTCCTCGACGGTGACGCGGTCGAGCTCGATCGCGCGCTCGCCAGCGTTGTCCAGCGTGAGCCACTTCGAGAAGAGCGGCAGGCCGTCGTACAGCTCGTAGTGCACCGTGACCTCGACGCCACGGAATCGCTCGGCGGCGGCGGTGCCCGCGGGCGGCACGAAGGTGACGGCGTAGTAGGCGCCCTGGGGCGGCCACACGACGTCGGGCGCGTGGTGGCGCACGCGCTTCCACGGCGTGCGCGGCGCGCGCTCTTCGATCCGGTCGTCGGCCGTGCGCTTCACGACCCAGGCGCCGGGGTCGGCGGCGAGGGTCCCGTCCTCGAGCCACTCGTCCAAGAGGAAGGCCCGGTTGGGCTGGCCGACGAGGCCGCCGAGGCGCACCTCCTCGCCGTCGAGCAGCAGCCGCGCCTCGGGCTGCACCGCGCGCAGCAGGGTCTCGCCCGTGGTCAGGTTCTGTAGCTCGACGCAGGCCCCGCTGTCGCCCGCGAGCCAGGTCCGCCGGACCAACCCGTTGTCCAGGCTCCTCGCGCCAGCGGCCGCCAGGGAGCCCGCGGGCGCCGTCGGGTCCGGACTGTGGAACCAGAGCCCGGCCCCATAGTCGGCGCCATCGAGCAGCCAGTCCGGACCGGTCGCCCCGGTCGGCGGAGCGGGCTCGCTGTGCAGCTCGACCTCGACGGCCTGGTCCCGCGCGCCTTGGGCGGGGGAGGGCGGGCAGGTGAGCGCAACGAAGACTGCGAAGGCATGCGAGGCAACAAGGAGGTTCGACTTCATGACCTGATCCTAGCGTTCGCTCGCTCGATCCCCAGAACCGCAGACCGTCGGACCGTCGGTCCAGGCAGGCGGGGTCGGCTCGGTGTGGTCGCCTGGCTGGCAATCGGGGCGGCGATGGTGATACTTGGGGCATGCTGCCCCCCTCCCTCCGCGCCTGCCTGCTCGCCCTTCCGCTGCTTCCCGCCTGTGCCTCCACTCCCGTGGGTGGTTCGGCCGAGGCTCGAGCTTCGGAGCGCCCCAACGTGGTGATCCTGTTCGCCGACGACCAGCGCCAGGACGCGATCGGCGCCTGGGCCGACGGGGTGCTAAAGACGCCGCACCTCGACCGCCTCGCGGAGCAGGGCCTGGCCTTCCGGCGCGCCTACGTGGCGGGCTCGGTGCACGGCGCGGTGTGCATGCCGAGTCGCGCGATGCTGCACACCGGCAGGCACTTCGAGGAGCTGCCGCTGGGCATGACCAGCAGCTGGTCCGTTCCGGACGAAGAGCGCGGCGTCTGCGCCTACCCGACCCTGTTCGAGACCTTCGACGCGGCCGGCTACGAGACCTTCGCCACCGGGAAGTGGCACAACGGCCCTCGCTCGCTCCGCCGCGGGCTCGACGGGGGCGACGCGATCTTCTTCGGCGGCATGAGCGACCACGACCAGGTGCCGGTGCATGCCTTCGACCCGACCGGCGAGTACCCACGTGCGGACCGGACCGTCGCCGCCAAGTTCTCGAGCGAGCTCTTCGCCGACGCGGCGATCGGCTTCCTCGCAGCGCGGGCCGCCGCGGGCGCGGACCCCGAAGGGACTCGTGCCCAGGCCGACCCGTTTCTGCTCTACGTCTCGTTCACCGCGCCCCACGACCCGCGCATGGCCCCCGAGCCCTTCGCCAGCGCCCACGACCCGGCCTCGATCCCGGTGCCGCCGAACTTCCACCCGGAGCACCCCTACCCGATCGGCGACCTGCGCATCCGCGACGAGAAGCTCGCGCCCTTCCCACGCACCGAGGCCGTCGTGCAGGAGCACGTCGCCGGCTACTGGGCGATGATCGAGCACCTCGACGCTCAAGTCGGTCGCATCCTCGAGCAGCTCGACGCGGCCGGTCTCGCCGAGGACACGATCGTGGTCTTCGCCAGCGACAATGGGCTGGCCGTCGGACAGCACGGCCTCTTCGGCAAGCAGAACCTCTACGAGCACAGCGCCGGCGTACCGCTGGTCCTGCGCGGCCCCGGCATCGAGCCCGGCAGCAGCCAGGCCCTGTGCTACGTGCACGACCTCTTCCCGACCCTGTGCGACCTGGTCGGGATCGACACGCCGGACACGGTCACCGCGCGCAGCCTCGCGCCGATCATCGCCGGCGGCGCGGACGCCGTCCGCGACCACCTGCTGCTGTCCTACCGCACCTCGGCGCGCCACAACGACGACACCAGCTACCTGGGCGCGATCGTCACGCCGCGCTGGAAGTACCTGCGCAGCCTGCACGAGCGGGACGCGGTCACGAGCGACGTCACGCGGCTCTTCGACCTGGAGAACGACCCCTGGGAGATCACCGACCACGCGACCGAGGAAGCGCAGGCCGCGCGGGTCGCCACCTTGGCCGAGCTGCTCGACGCCGAGCTCGCCGCCGTCGGCGACCACATCCGCCCGAGCCAGGTCGGCTGGAACCTCGCGCGCCACACGAGCGAGTAGCGCGGGCGCGAGCAGGCGCCCAGCGTGTAGGATCCGGCACCTCCCCCACCCGAGCCCCCGCAAGAACCATGATCAGCCCCCGCACCTCCCGCTCCGAGATCCTCGCCAAGCTGCGCGCCAAGATCGACGCGCGCATCCCCGTCCTGATCTCGAGCGCCGGCAGCGGCCTCGTAGCGAAGCTCTTGGAAGAGGCCGGCGTCGACTGCATCAACACCTTCTCGGGTGCGCGCCTGCGCTCCAACGGCATGGGCACCATGTCGATGATGTGGCCGATCCTGGACTCGAACGAGCAGGTCATGCGCTACACCCGCGAGGACATCTTGCCGGCGCTGACCGGGGACGCCTTCGTGTGCGCGTGCCTCAACGCGAACGACCCCTTGCGCGACATGCGCGTGGTGCTCGAGGACTGCAAGCGCATGGGCGTCGAGTCGGTCTCGAACATCAGCCCCTCGATCAGCTACGTCGACAAGGGCTCGGAGATCCGCCGAGTGCTCGAGTCCGCGGGCATCAACCTGCAGAACGAGATCGACATGCTGAAGCTGGCCCAGGAGATGGACATGGTCTCGATCGGCCTGGCCTTCGACCTCGAGGACAGCCTGGCGCTGGTCGAACAGGCGCGCCCCGACGTGTTCTGCTTCCACGCCGGCACGACCAAGGGCGGCAAGACCGGCTACGACTCGGGCGAGACGATCGAGGAGACCGCCGCGCGCACCGAGGCCGCCTACCAGGAGATCCGCAAGGTGCACCCGGACGTGATCCTGATCGCCCACGGCGCCGCCTTCGAGACCCCCGCCGACGGCCAGTTCATCCTCGACAACACCACCGGCCACGGCATCTGGACCGGCAGCTCGACCGAGCGCCTGCCGATCGAGCGCGCCGTCAGCGCCGCCGCCGCCGAGTTCCGCGCCCTCCGCTTCTCGAAGTAGGCCCCGGCAGCCCGGCTGCCGTCCGCCGCGGGATCAGCGGATCGGCGCCACGAGGATCGCCGCCGCGAGGCTCGTAACCGCGGGTCGTAACCGCGGGTCGTAGCCGCCGGTCGTAGCCGCCGGTCGGGCAGGTCCCGGGTGAGGTGGCTGTCCCGAGATCCGCTGCAGCACCTGCGGCTGCCGGGTACGCG
>JARGPD010000236.1 GCA_029212845.1 Planctomycetota bacterium | reverse complement strand
TCCAGTCAGCCGACGCTTGGTCTCGCCGGTCGGGACCCGCCGTGTTGATGCGGTACCGTTGGCGCGTTACCAAGCAGCGAGGTCCGAGCGCAGGGCAGGGCCCAGGGGCCCAGGGCGCCTACTCGTTGCACCAGACCAGCTGCGCCGGCTTGTTGAAGCGCCCGAACACCACCGCATGCTGACCGTGCTCGCGGCCGAGGGCGATGGCCTCTTCCAGGTTCATCCCGATCGCGAGGAAGCTGGACTCGCAGGGCCAGGCCCCCGAGTCGCCCAGCCCCTCGCCGGGGAAGTGGATGATCTCCCGGTCGGTGAGCGCCTTGTCGAGGCTCTCGAGGCGCTTGCGGTTCTCCTTCAGGGGCAGTTGCTTCGACTGGGGGTTGCAGGCCGTGATGAAGATCCACGAGCCGACCTCGTGCTGGACGAGGATGTTGTCGAGCTCGGGGGAGCGCTCACCGATCCGGAGCGCGACCCGCCCGCTGGGGAGGTCGGCGTAGTACGTCGTGGCCTGGTAGGCCTTGAGGAGCTCGGGGTTTGGCTTCATAGGCACCCTTGGTGATACGGAATTGGCCACGGTGGATCCAATCAGACGGCCGAAAGCTCTCAGGGTTCTGCCTGGAATGGCACAATCGTCGCCTCGTGCCCCAAGACCACGGACTCCCATGCTGACCTTCGCCAAGCGCTTCGTAATTTTTCTGCTACTGGTCTTCCTCGCCGGCTGGTTCCTGCCGGGTGACTTCGACGCGGAGGCCGAGCTGGTCATCGACGCCGACCGCCCGCTGATCCACAGCTACGTCGCCGACCTGCGCACCTGGCCCCAGTGGACCGCCTGGCGGGCCGAGGACGACCCCGAGTGCGTCTGGACCTACGAGGGACCCGCCGCCGGCGCGGGCATGAGCCACAGCTGGGACGGTCCCAAGCTGGACAAGGGCAAGCTGACGATCACCTCGTCGACCATGAAGGACGGGATCGAGTTCGACCTCTGGTTCGGCGACGAGCCCAACGCGACCCACGGCTCGATCACCTACGCGGACGTCGATGGGGGCGTGCTGGTGACCTGGCGCTTGTGGGGTGACCTGCCCGGCTACGCAGGCGGCTGGTTCGCGCTCTTGATGGACAGCTTCGCGACCCCGGACTTCGACGAGTCCCTCGCCGGCCTGAAGGAGGCCTGCGAAGGGGGGCTCGAGGGGCGCCTCGAGGCCGGGGCCAAGGAGGTCCTCGACGCCCTGGGGACCTGAGCGACCGGCCGCGCTGGCGAAGCGCGGCTATTCTTCATCGAACCTTCACGGGCCGGACCTACGCTCCTGGGCATGCAAGACGCACGAATTGTCATCGTCGAGGACGAAGAGGACATCCGAGAGCTGATCCAGTACCACCTCGAGCGCGAGGGCTGGCGGGTGATCGCCGTCGCGGACGGAGCCAAGGGCCTGGCCACCGTGCTGCGCGAGGTCCCCGACCTGGTGCTGCTCGACCTCATGATGCCGGGCATGGACGGGCTCGAGGTCTGCCGCGAGATCCGCGCCGACGACCGCGTCGCCCACGTCCCGGTGCTCATGGTGACCGCCAAGTCCGAGGAGGCCGACGTGGTGCTCGGCCTCGGCCTCGGGGCGGACGACTACATCCAGAAGCCCTTCCGCCCGCGCGAGCTGGTCGCCCGGGTGCGCACCGCCCTGCGCCGCGAGCGCCGCGCCCGCACCCCGAAGGACAAGGACGAGCTGATCGTGCGCGGCAAGCTGCGCATCGACACGACGCGCCACAAGGCCTTCCTCGATGACCTGGAGCTGGGCCTGACCGCGACCGAGTTCCGCCTGCTCTGGACCCTGGCCCGCCGCCCCGGCCGCGTCTACAACCGCGAGGAGCTGCTGGAGGCCTCCCGCGGCGAGGCCGCCTTCGCCCTCGACCGCAGCGTCGACGCCCACATCCGCTCGGTGCGCAAGAAGCTGGGCGAGGCCCGCGACCTGGTCGAGACCGTGCGCTCCATGGGCTACCGCTTCGCCGAGCCCCAGGACGGCTCGCCAGCCTCCTCCTAGGCGGAGGCTGCAATCGGTCGGCCCGTCGACTAGCTTGGACGCCATGAAGCAGGGCCGCATCGACTGGCGCACGCTGATCGGGATCCTGGTGGCCTTGGCCCTGGGGCTCGCGCTGACCGTGTCGACCCTCTCGGGGGTCCGCGACGTGCACCACGAGGACCTGGGGCGCGAGCTCACCGAGCGCTGCGACGCGCTGCTGATGGCGACCTTGACCCTGGACGAGCCCGATGCCCTCGATCTGGTGCGTCGCATCGACGAGGCCTCCGGCTCCTTCGCGGTCTTCCTCGCGTCCTCCACGGGCCAGCTGACCTACGCGAGCCCCGGCCATGAAGACCTGGTGCCCGTGACCGGCCAGATCGGCGGACCGCGGCCCCTGGTGCGGACCCTGGAGTCGGGCTCGGGTCCCTGGCTGCAGGTGCTCCTGGACCGACCCGACGGCGGCTGGCTCGCCGTCGCGAGCCCCCTGGCCGAGGCCAACGCCCGCGCTGCGAGCCTCGGCGCGCGGGTCCTGCGCCTGGCGATCCCGATCGGCGGGCTCGGGCTGCTGTTGGGGATCCTATGGGTCCTGCGGATGAAGCGCTCGATCCGCGACGTGACCGAGTTCGTGGCCGCGATCGGCCCCGAGAGCAGCGGCCGGCGCCTGCCCGCGCGTGGGGTCGGGACGGTCGGCGACCTCTCGCGTGCCGCCAACCGCCTGGCTTGGGAGCTCGAGGCCCACGACCAGGCCGTCGACCGCGAGATGGCCCACCGGCGCGCGGTCCTGGCCAGCATGGACGATGGCGTCGTGGCCGTCGACGAAGAGCAGCGCGTGCTCGCGGTCAACCGCACGGTGCTCAAGCAGCTGGACTTCCGCAGCAAGGTCCCCGAGGGCCAGCTGCTGTCCGAGGTGACCCAGCAGGCGGACGCCCTCGAGCTCGTCGAGCGCTGCCTCGCCGAGCAGCAACGCGTTCACCGGCGGGTCGAGATCCTTTCCAAGCCCGGGGGTCGCGCGCGGAGCCTCGAGATGCGCGCCTCACCGATCATCGACACCCAGGGCGGCGGCTGCGTGCTCGTCGTGGGCGACCGGACCGAGATCGAGCACCTCGAGCGGGTGCGCAGCGACTTCGTGGCCAACGTCTCCCACGAGCTCAAGACGCCACTGACCAGCGTGCACGGCTACCTCGAGACCCTCAGCGGTGACGCTGACCTGCCGCCGGCGATGCGCAAGCGCTTCACGGAGAAGGCGCTCGAGAACTCCGAGCGGCTGATCTCGATCGTGCGCAACCTGCTGTCCCTAGCGCGGGCCGAGTCCGCCGGCGCCAGCATCGAGCACGCGCCCGTGCGCCTCGACGACCTGGTCGCCGACGTGATCGGAAGCCTGGGCTCCCTAGCCAGCGAGTCGGGCATCCGGATCGAGATCGGCGGCGAGCGCCAGGACGAGGCGCCGGTCGTGCTCGGCGACCGCGCCGCCCTCGGCCTAGCCCTCGGCAACCTGGTCGAGAACGCGATCAAGTACTCGCCGCGGGGAACCAAGGTCACGCTCGACATCGAGGAGCACGACGACCAGGCGCGGCTCACGGTCACCGACCAGGGTCCGGGCATCCCACCCGAGCACCTCGACCGCCTGTTCGAGCGCTTCTACCGGGTCGACAAGGAGCGCAGCCGAGTCCTGGGCGGCACCGGCCTGGGCCTGTCGATCGTGCGCAACGTGGCCGTGGTCCACGGCGGCCAGGTGGGCGTGAAGAGCCAGGTCGGCCAAGGCAGCTGCTTCTGGATCGACCTGCCCCTTCGCGGCTGATCCCCAACGGGCGCACAAGCCGCAACCCGTCCAAGCTGCCCGACCAGGGCCATCCAGGCACACCAGACGCCGAACGAGGGCCCAGGTGTCGCCCACCCCTTGGAGGTCGGAGGTTTGGCTCGGGCCCCTTGCAGAACTGCGCCACCGCCCTCTGTTCGAGTGTAGCTCTCGCCCGATCGCACTTGACCCTCGAGCAACCTCACCTACTTCGGTCCAGTCAGCTTCTCGGTCACGAACCACGGCGGCAAGTCCGAGGCGAGCGGCAGCGTCGGCC
>JARGPD010000235.1 GCA_029212845.1 Planctomycetota bacterium | reverse complement strand
CTTCGAGGTCGAGCGCCAGCTCCCCGCGAACCTGACCATCGTCGGCCAGGCCAACCGCGAGTACCGCTACGAGGCCGACCGGGCGGCGGTGGCGGCGCTGCTCGACCGCGGCGTCGAGCTGGGCCAGGCGCCCCTGAAGATGCACCTCCTGCGCGGCTCGTTCCGGCTCGACCACGGGGACCCCACCGGTGCCGCCGCGGACATGCGGGTCGTCGCGGACCTGGTCGGCACGCCCTATGCCGCGGCCCTCGCCGAGCGCTATGCCGAGGTCCCCTCCGGTGGCAAGGGCGCGGACGCGGTCGATCGCTCCGGCCTGCCCACCCCGACGAGCGTCGAGGACCACTTCCTGGTGGGCTACCACTACGTGCGCGCCGACGAGGACGCCACCGGGATCCCCATCCTGGCGCGGCCCGACGTGCGCGAGCTGCCGCTCGCCGACGAGCTCTACCTGACCCTGCGACCGATCGGCCCGGCCGACGGCATGAGCCACTTCGAGCGCGCCTTCCAGGACTACCAGGAGGTCGTCGCCCTCGAGGCTCGCATCGGCGGGCGCACCGCCGGAACGGCCCACGCCGCCGGTCGCTTCCTCGACGAGATGGGTCGCTACGACAAGGCGCTCGAGTGCCTGGAGGAGGGCATCGCCCTGGCCGAGCGGTCCCACGTCCTGCGCATCAACGCGGGCTTCGCCGCCTTTGGTCTGCAGCGCTACGACGTGGCGCGCGAGCACCTCGAGGTCGCCATCGACCTGCGCCCGGCCTACGTGCGCCCGCTCCTGAACCTGACCTGGGTGCTGATCGAGCTGGGCGAGTTCGACGAGGCCCTGGCCCGGATCGAGGCGGCGCCCCTGCCGGACGACCCCGGACACGCCCAGTGGCGCCTGCTCGCCAAGGCCTCGGTCGAGACCCGGCGCGCCCTCGCCGAGCGCCAGGCCGGCCAGATGGACGAGTCCCAGGCCAGCGTCCAACGCGCAGCTGGCTACCTCTCCGCGGCCGAGGCCCTTGGCCCGGTAAGGCTCGACGCGGACGTCGCGATCCAGCGCGGCCTCGAGGCCGGCAACGAGGAAGCGATCCTCCACGGCCTCACCATGGCCCTGCTCAAGGACCCCCACAACACCTGGGCCCTCGGCGACCTGATCGAGCTCCTGCCCGAGGACCTGAGCGCCGCGGGCACCGCCTCGGTCAAGGCCGTGCTCGAGGTCCTCGATCCGCGCCTGCTCGTCCGCTAGCCCAACCGCGCTCCACCATCCACGCGTTCCACCGGTCCAACACCAGCACCCGTCCCCCGAACTCACCATGAAGACCCCCACGACCGAACGAGCCCGACTCCCCTTCCGCACCCCCACTGCCCTCGCCTCCTTGGGCGTGCTCTCGCTCGCGCCGCTGGCCACCGCGGCGCCCCAGGGCCACTGGCAGGCCGGCGAGCTGCGCGGCATGTACTCGGCCTTCCCGGTCGCGGTGCTCGAGCTCGAGCCCGGGGGCGTGGCCCCCATGATTCGGGAGTCCGGTGAGGTGACCGCAGCGCCCAGCCCGTGGAGCAGCGCGCGCTTCAGCGCGCCGACCCTCGACAACCCGGACTTCTCGCCGGCCGCCCTGCTCGCGGGCCTCAACCGTGGGGTGCCGAGCGGCCTGGAGACGGCCTCGCTCGGCTTCGGCAGCTTCTCGACCGGTGGGGACGTGACCCCGACGATCGCGCCCAACGCGCTCGGAGCCCAGCTGATGCTCGACTCCAACTGGTACTCCCTGTCCTGCACGATCGCCGAGCGGTCCAACGCCGGTAGCCTGCCCTACGGCGCTCCGGGCACGACCCTGCGCAGCCTCGACTCCGCCCCCGGCGCGGTGATCAGCCACTACGAGATCGGCAGCACGGGCATCAGCCCCTCGCTGATCGGCATGACCGCCCTGGAGCAGACCACCGAGCACATGGGCTTCGCCTCCGCCACCATTCCGCAGCTGGCCGGGCTCGACTGGGCCATGGGCACGATCGCCAGCGATCCCCAGGGTGGGCGCTCGTCCCTGTTCGCCCCGGTGCGCGACAGCGTCTACTTCAGCCTCTCGAAAGACTGGCTGGCCGACCCGGCCAACGCGAATTACCGCACCTACCAGGAGTACAACGGCCTGCTGCTCGTGTTCGACGCTGCGACGGTCTACCGCATGACCTGGGAGGACACGGGGACGAGCATCGAGTGGTCGGCCCCCGAGGTGGCCTACTCCGCCGCGACCCTGTTCGGGCCCAACTGGTCCAACAACACCGACCTCGAGCTCGACGCCCTCTCGGTCTATCGCCGCGGCGGGGCCTCGCGCGTCGTGCTGTCGACGACCTTGGCCAGCGGCTCGGCCGATCAGGTCCTGGCCTACGACGAGGCGGCATGGGCAGGCTCGTCGACGCCCTACGTCGGCGCCCGGCCGCTGATCGACTCGGCTGGCAACCTCTTCTCCGACAACCTGGGCATCCACATGCAGGCCGGCGTGGCCGTGGACGAGGTCAACGGGCTCTGCGGCAAGGACCCCGAGATCGGCCTGTTCGACGGAGCTGGCGGCACGGCCACCATCCACGCGCCCCTGGTGATCGGGCCGCCCCTCGGCCTGTCGGTCTTCCGGGCCATGGCCCAGAGCCCCGCCAGCACGCCGATCGACCTCATGCACATCGAGGTGACCGGCCTCGGCTTCGACAGCCTGGGCGGCGTGGTGGAGATCGCCTTCGGCTTCCCGCCGCCGACCAGCCTGCCCATCAGCCTCCCGGTGACCGGCTGGAACTCGCTGGCAATCCTCTCGATCACCGAAGAGGCCGAGTCCACGCTCATCACCGTGCCCGGTGACCTGCCCTTCCAGTGGGAGCTCCAGCTGGTCGCCATCTCGGCCCCGAACAGTGACCCCTCGTTCATCCGTAGCAGCTGGGTCACCGCGATCAACTACTGATCCGCCCAGCCGCCGACCTCCCATGACCCCAAGGACCACGACCGAGGCTAGCTTCCCACGCCTGCTCGCCGCTGCGCGAGCGGGCGATGGCCGGGCCCAGGAGTCGCTCTTCCGGCGCTACTACGCCCAGGTCGAGCGCATCGCCCACGCCCAGCTCCGGCGCGGGCTCGGGCGGCGCAGGCCCCAGATGCTGGCGCGCTTCAGCACCGCCGACGTGGTCCAGGAGGTCTTCCGCAGCCTGCTCGGCAACCTGTCGACCCTCCGCGGCACGACCGAGGGCGAGTTCGTGACCTTTGTCACGCGGGTCGTGCGCAGCCGGGTCCAGGATGCGATCCGCCACCACAGCGCGGATCGCCGGGACTACCGTCGCAGCCAGGCCAGCCTGCCCGGCGCCGGCCTCGGTGAGCTCCCGTCGCGGCCCGCCCCGGAGCGGCCCGGCTCGACCATGGACGGGCTGCTCGAGCGTCAAGAGGCCGCCCTCGCGAGCCTGTCGCCCCTGGAGCGAGGGCTGTTCCGCGCCCGGATCGAGCGCGGCGCCCGCTTCGAAGAGCTCGCCCGTGAGTTCGGCTACACCTCCCGCTACGCCGCCCGGCGCGCCTACTTCGCCGCCCAAGCCAAGCTCGCCGTGCGCCTCGGCCCCAGCCCCCTCGAGCCGGCCGTCGGCTAGGATCGAGGCTTACCCCACGCCCGGGACCTTGGCCAGCGACCAAGTTTCCCCATTCGCTTGTCACGCGGCGGTCCCGCGGCGACGAGAGCCCCTTGTCATGTCCCCCACCCCCGAAGAGCACTTCCGGCGCTATGCCACCCGCGGCGACCTCGCAGCGCTGGGGAAGGTCTTCGACTCGCTCTCGGGCGAGCTGTTCGCCGTCGCTCGACGGCTAGCGCCCGCAAGCCCGACCGAGAGCGCCGAGGATCTGGTCCAGGCGACCTTCCTGACCGCGCTCGAGAAGGCCGAGGACTATGACGCCAGCCGCCCCCTGGCGGCCTGGCTCGTGGGCATCTTGGCGCTGCACGCCAAGAACGCCCGTCGCAAGGTGTCGCGCCGGGGCCACATGGCCTCGCTCGATGCCGATCGCGACTCCCATGGTTCGCGCCATGGCTCGCGCGTGGGGATCCAGGAGCCCGCTGCAAGGGTGCCCGACCCCGGCGCCGGCCCCCCCGCGG
>JARGPD010000234.1 GCA_029212845.1 Planctomycetota bacterium | reverse complement strand
GCCCAGCGGCAACAGAGCGCCGCGCCGCGAGCAATTGCCCAGCGGCAACAGAGCGATCGCTAAATGCGGCGCGTGCAGACGTCGGTGTAGAACGCCCGCTGCCCGGGCAGGTCGCCTTCGAAGATGGCGCGTCGCATGCGCGCCATGAGCGCGTGGAAGAAGTGGATGTTGTGCAGGCTGATCAAGCTGCCCGCGAGCATCTCGCCGGCCTTGCAGAGGTGCCGGATGTACCCGCGCGAGAAGCCGCGGCAGGTCTCGCAGCTACAGGCCGGATCGATGGGGGCGTCGTCCCGGGCCCAGCGCAGGTTGCGTAGGTTCATGCGCCCCTCGCTCGTGAACGCCTGGTGCATGCGCCCATGCCGCGTAGGCGTCACGCAGTCGAACATGTCGACGCCGCGCGTGACCGCCTCGAAGAAGTCCTCGGGCGTGCCGACGCCCATCAGGTAGCGCGGCTTGCCCTTCGGCAAGAGCGGCGCCGCCATCTCGATCGCGTCGACCAGGGCGGCCTTGTGCTCGCCGACGCTGACGCCGCCGATGGCGTAGCCGACGAGATCGTGGGCGCAGATCGCCTCGACCGACTGCTGGCGCAGGTCCGCAAAGGCGCCGCCCTGGCAGATGCCGAAGAGCGCCTGCCCGCCGGCGAGCCCGCCGCGCTCGTCGTAGCGGTCCATGCAGCGCTGTAGCCACCGGGTCGTGCGCGCGGTCGCGTCCTCGACCTCGGTCCGGTTCGTCGGATCCGAAGGGCAGTGGTCGAAGGCCATGATGATGTCGGCCCCGAGCGCGAGCTCGATGTCGATCACCGACTCGGGCGTCAGCTCGATACGGTTGCCGTCGACGATCGACTTGAGGCCGACGCCCTCTTCCGTGAGATCACGCAGGTCGGCCATGCTGAAGACCTGGTACCCGCCGGAGTCGGTCAGGATCGGACCGTCCCAGCCCATGAAGCCGTGCAGCTTGCCAAGGTCGCGCACCACGTCCTCGCCGGGGCGCAGGTGCAGGTGGTAGGTGTTGGCCAGGACGACGCTGGAGCCGGCGCCCTGGACCTGCGCCGGCGTCAGTCCCTTGATCGTGCCGCGCGTGCCCACCGGCATGAACAGCGGCGTCTCGGCCGTGCCGTGGGGCGTGGTCAACAGGCCCGCGCGCGCCCCGGTGTGGGGGCACTCGGCCTGGACCTCGTAGCCGAAGCCGTGGTTGGTGGCGGTCACCGGGCTGCTCCTTCGGACGGTGGGGGGAGTCGGGCTACTCGCCGGACTGGCCGGCGAACAGGGCGGCGCGGCCCGCGTCGGTGATCGAGCGGCCGCGGGAGGTCTTCTCGAGGAAGCCCAGGCGCAGGAGGTGCGGCTCATAGACCTCCTCGATCGTGTCCTCGGCCTCGCCGACCGCTGCGGCCAGGGTCTTCAGGCCCAGGGTCCCGTCGGTCGCGCGCACGAGGGCCTCGAGCAGCGCCCGGTCGAGGCTCTCGAGGCCGTTGGCGTCGATGCCCAGGCGGCCGAGGCAGTCGAGGGCGATCGGGTCGGTGATGGTCTCGAAGCCGCCGACCTGGGCCAGGTCGCGGGCGCGGCGTAGGAAGCGGTTGGCGACCCGCGGCGTGCCGCGGCTGCGGCCGGCGATGCGCTCGGCGGCGGAGCGCTCGAGCCCGATGTCGAGGATCCCGGCGGCGCGCAGCAGGATCGCCTCGAGGTCGGGGGCTGGGTAGGGGGTCAGGCGCTCGACGATCCCGAAGCGGCCTCGCAGGGGAGCGGTCAGGAGACCCTCGCGGGTCGTCGCGCCGACCATGGTGAAGCGCTCGAGGGTCAAGGGCAGGATGCGCGCGTTCGGGCCCGTGTCGAGGGTGAAGTCCACGGAGAAGTCCTCCATGGCGGTGTAGAGGTACTCCTCGACCGCGGGCGGGACCCGGTGGATCTCGTCGATGAAGAGCACGTCGCCCCGGCGCAGCTGGGTCAGGATGCCGACCAGGTCCTTGGCCCGGTCGAGGGCCGGGCCCGTGGTGGCGTGCAGGGTCGTGCCCAGCTCGGAAGCGAGGATGCGGGCCAGGGAGGTCTTGCCGAGGCCCGGGGGTCCTGAGAGCAGGATGTGATCGGGCGCCTCGTCGCGGCCCTTGGCGGCGCCGAGGGCGATCTGGAGGTTGTCGATGACCCGGGGCTGGCCGACGAACTCCGCGAGGGAGCGCGGGCGCAGGCTGCGCTCGAACTCGCGCTCGCCGCCCTGGAGTTCGGGCCCTGTGGCGGGGGCGAGGCCTTCGAAGGCGCTGGAATTGACCACGGAGTCGTGCTCGGACATCGAGGCAGTCTAGCTTGGGTGGCGGCGGGGATCTCGGGTCGGGACCCGGAATGCCCAAGGAGGGGTCCGGTGGGACCAGGGAGGGGGTGTGCGCATCCGCACAGGGTGCGAGAGGGCTCGTTTTGCTGTGCGTTCGGGGGCCTTGGACGTCGGGTCGAGCCCCGAAACCGTGGGCGCATCCGCACGGAGGGGAGGTTACAGGGACCGACCCAGGGGGTACCATCGGTCCTGGGGCAGCCCTGGGTGGGCTGAGACGGGGTTCGTGTGGTTTTTGTGGCCACCGTGCACCGGCTCGGCACACCCCTTGCCCATGGAAGGTCCAGCGGTGCAACCCTCCCGGCGACCTTCTAACAACGTGAACCCTCCACAGACCCCGCCAAAGGCCTTGATCCCAGGGCCCATTCCGGGTGAAGTGGTCCGGTCCGCATCGCAGCTGTCCCGTTCCCCCCATCCGAAGCTACTTCGATGATGCAACGACTTGCCCTTGGCAGGATCTCGATCCTGGCCGCAGCCCTACTTCTCCCCGCCGCTTGTGGTGGGATTACCGGTGGTTCGAGCGGTGCGAAAGCCCCCTCGACCATGGAGATCACCGAGGTCTCCCATGGCTTCGGCCTCATGCTCCCGCACCAGGCCTTCGCGATCGACTCGGTCGGGGTGCCGACCACCAACGTGGTCGCCCTGCGCACGCTCGACGAGATGGCCGCCAACGTGACCGCGACGAACCCGATCTTCCCGGTTCCGCAGTGGCCCACCACGGCGATCCTGCCGAACGGTGTTGCCGGTAGTCACTACCTTTACGTGATGTTCAACAGCCCGATCGACCTCGAGTCGGTGCTGAACGGATCGCCGGGTGCTGTCGCCAACTCCAACCTGTCCGGCACCATCACGGTCCAGGCCACCGACCCGGTGACCCAGCAGACCACGGCCGTCCGCGGTCGCGTGCTGGTCGACGGCTACACCTTCGCCGGTGCGCCGACGGGCACCCCGCCCCTGCTCGAGTGGCAGAAGTGGGTCGAGCTCGATGCCGACGGTCGTCCCGTCGCCGTCGATGTCGGGACCGAGAAGCCCGGCGTCGGCTTCCCGGGAACCGAGGGGGCGACCAGCTTCGCTGGCGGTTCGAAGTTGATCAACCCGAACTCGCTCGTCTTCATCGTCGACAACGACTCGGACCTGACCACCTACGAGACCTTCCCGGCTGGTCAGCAGATCAGCGTGCGGATCACCAATGGTGTTCTTGCCCAGAGCGGCAAGGCCCTGAAGAACGCGGGTCTCGCATCGACCACGGTGGGCCCGGACACGATCAACCCCGAGGTGGCCCAGTCTCCTCCGCCGTTCTCCATCCCGAGCATCACGCCCGGCAATGGCGAGCAGGGCGTCGACCCGCTCCAGAACATCGTCGTCGAGTTCACCGAGCCGGTCCAGCCGTACACCCTGGCGCCGCTGCCCTCGAGCACGCCGCCGACCCTCGGCTCGGCCATCCAGGTGCAGTTCGGTCCCTCGTCGTCGGTGGTGGACGTGCCCTTCTTCGTCCAGCCCCTGTCGCCCTTCGACCTGACGCGCTACGAGATCCTGCCGGCGTTCAACTACCCCGGCGCGGGCCCGACCGTCGACGGCTGCGGAACCTTCAACCGCATCGACATCACGGTCAACTCCGGTCAGTTCTCTGACCTGACGCCCCCGCTGACGGCCAACGTCAACACGACGGGGGTCAACACCTTCTACCTCACGGGTGAGGGGCCTGGCCTGGTCAACGCCCCGGTTGCCCCCGACGCGATCTACGTCGGCCGCTTCGGCTCCGAGGTCTCGATCTCG
>JARGPD010000058.1:13221-26903 GCA_029212845.1 Planctomycetota bacterium | reverse complement strand
GCCCCAGCCCCAGCCCCTCCGACCCGACCCGAGCGTCTCAGTCGAAGTCCGTCGCCAGGTGCCCCGTGCGCACGAAGATGACCGTCTCTTCCTCGACGAAGGGGAAGTGCACCGAGAGGTGCGGGCTGCGCAGCCAGGTGCCGGTTGGGTAGCTGCCGTGCTCGTCGCGGAAGGTGCCCGAGAGCACCAGGATCTCCTCGCCGCCCCAGTGCTGGTGGCGGACGAAGCGCTCGCCGGCGGGCCACAGGACGAGCGCGGCCCCGTGGCGCTCCTCGGCGGCCAGGGGCTTGACCCGGAGGCCGCCGTGGCCCGGGAGCCAGGGCTGCTCGGCCGACGGCACGTGCAGGGCCGGCAGGTCGGCGCCCGGCACGCCTGGCGCGTAGGCCTTCACGAACAGGCTGCAGCCGGCGGCGCTCGAGGTGACCTCGCCCGAGCCCGCGGGCAGGCGCCCGTAGCCGCCAGGACCTAGCCTGCCCCGCGCGGACGACCAGTCGCCCCGGACGACCAGCACCGCGACGCCGTCCGGCGGCGACCAGGTCGCACCCGGCGTGAGGCGCAGGAGGCTCGTGCAAGCCGCGTCCTGGTCGTCGGGCGGGCTCAGCAGCTTGCGCTCGACCCCGACCGAACCGGTGGCGGTCCAGCCGAGGTCGTGCGTGTCTCGGCGCAGGTGGTCCTTGGTGCTCATCGCACCCCAGCCTACCCCGTCGGGGCGGCTACTCGGTCGGCGCGCCGCAGTAGCAGCTGGCCGGCGGGTTCACGTCGGCCAGCTGCCAGGCGAGCGCGAGCTGGGGTGCCATCGCCTGGGCCTTGCTGGTCTCGCCGAGGGCGGTCAGCGCTTGGTACTTGCCCAGCACGCTCCAGGCGTTCGCGGGGCTGTCCTCGAGGTCCGCGACGTAGACCTCGAGGGCCTCCTGGGCCTCGCCGCCGGCGAGCAGCAGGGCGCCGAGCGCATGGCGCACCGGGTTCATCCAGCCGGGGGGCTCGTCGTAGACCAGGCTGTCCTCGAAGGCCACGGCCGCGCGCAGGACGGCGTAGGCCTCTTCGCCCTTGCCCTCGCGCCACAGGACCTCGCCCTCGGCCATCTGGTCGGCCAGCTCGAGGATCGTGCTGGCGGGGTTGGTGCCGATCAGCCAGTGCTCGGGGACCTCGGCGCAGGCGGCGCGGTAGGCCTCCAGCTCGGCGCGCGCCTCGGCGGGGCGCCCGAGGTTGGCGAGCGCGACCGTTCGCGCGTAGAGGCGCTGGGCGATGCTGACCTTGCGGAACGCGGGGTAGGTTGGCTCCTCGAGGATCTCCTGCCAGCGGCCGAAGCGGATCAGAGCGTGGAACTTGGCCGGCATCAGGCCGTCGGCGAACTCGGGGACTTGCTCGAGGAACGGGGGCGGGACCTCGGCCTCCATGCGCCGGGTCGACTCGATGGCGAGCTGGCTCTGGCCGCTCATCATCGCGGCATAGGCCAGGAAGTGGATGTTGTGGATGTAGTAGATGCTGTAGAAGCCCGGGTCGCCGGTCTGGGCGAAGAAGGCCTGGTCGGCCTCGATCGCGACGAGGTTCGACGCGACCGCGTCTTGGTAGCGGCCGACGTTGATGTAGATGTGCGAGGGCATGTGCACCAGGTGTCCGCTACCGGGGACCAGGCGCTCGAGGCGCTCGGCCGAGGCGACGGCGCGCTGCACGTCGCCAGAGGCCTCGACCGCGTGGATGTAGAAGTGGTTGGCGCCGGGGTGCTCGGGGTGCTGGGCGAGCACGCTCTCGAGCACCGAAACGATCTCGTCGGCGCGCTTCACGGACGCGCCGTCAGCGGTCCAGTAGTCCCAGGGCTGGAGGTTCATCAGCGCCTCGGCGAAGAGCGCGCCCACGTCCGGGTCCTCCGGGAATCGCTGCCACGCGTCGGCCATGGCCAGGGCGTAGGCCTCGTCCAGGGGCTTGCGGTCGGCCGGCAGGGGGAAGACCGCGCGCTCGGCGACCGCGTGGATCAGGGCCTGCTCGGCCGGGGTGGCGCGGTCGGCGAGGGCCAGGGCGGCCTGGGCGGCGGCGTGCGCAGCGGCGGCCTCCTGGTCGGCGACCTGGGTGTTGTTGACGTCGATGCCGTAGCCGTAGGCGATGCCCCACCAGGCCATGGCGCACTCGGGGTCGGCCTCGGCCGCCGCCGCGAAGCACTGCACGCCGGCGTTGTGGTTGAAGCCGTAGACCAGCTGAAGGCCCTCGTTGAACCAGCCCTGGGCCGTGGCGTTGGCACCACGGACCTCGCGCGCGTAGCCCCCATAGCCGTTCAGCGCGAGGGCCCGTGGCGCGAGCTCGGCGACCAGGGACGCGGGCGTGGGCGGCGGCGGCGCATCGCCCGCGGACTGGCAGGCGAGGGGCAAGAGGAACAGGGGCAGCAGGCGGGCCGTGGGAGCGGTGGGGGCGAGGTGCATGAGGGGTGGGGGTCGGTGTTGCGGGCAGCGTAGAGCTTGGCCTGGGATGGCTGGGGCCACCGGGATGGCGACCAGGCGCGCGGCTTCATCCTAGGTTCCAGAGTGGACCTGCTGCAAAGCTCGGCCATGGCTGCCGGGCCGATGCCGATCAGTCGAGCAGCATCGCGATCGCGGCGGCCAGCTCGGCGTCGTCGAGGTCGAGGCTGGCAGGACCCATCGAGAACTCCGTCCAGACGCGCCCACCGGCGGGGTCGCCGAAGCCGCCGAAGAGCCAGAGGCCAAGCTCCCGCGCGACCCGGTCGCGCGCCGTGCGCAGGGCCTCGAGCTCGCCGTCGAAGACCACGTGGAACATGCTGGTCTGGGGTGGGTCGGGCAGCACGGTCGCGCGCGGGTGGGCGGCGAAGAGCGCCGCGATCTCGCGCGCGCGCTCGACGAGCCTGGGCATGCGCTCGACGCAGTCGCCTAGGCGGCGGCGCGCCGAGACGACGTTGGCCATGGCGGAATAGAGCGTCCCGCCGGCGCGTCGCTGCCAGACGGCGGCCTCGTCGACGAAGTCGCGCGGCCCGAGCAGCATCGCTCCCGACAGGGCGCCCACGTCCTTGTAGAAAGAGACGTAGACCGAGTCGAACAGGGCGGCGACCTCGGCCAGGCTGCGGCCGAGGGCGGGGGCGGCCTGCCAGACCCGCGCGCCGTCGAGGTGCAGGCGGATGCCCTCGGCCCGGCACAGGCCGCTGAGCTCGACCAGCTGCTCCCAGGTCGGCAGCTGGCCGCCGATCTCGCGGGCGGGCAGCTCGATCAATAGGCTGGCGATGCCGGTTGCTTCGGCCGCGCCGCCGGGGCCGATCAGCTCGGCGACATCGGCGGCCAAGGTCGGGCGCGCCGGGTCGCCGAGCAGGTGTGCGGTGAGCCCATAGAGCTCACGGTAGCCGTGCTCCTCGTGCAGCTCGAGGTGCGACGTGGCATGGAAGGCGGTGGTCGGGTTCTTGGCGTGGTCGCTCCAGATGCGGAGCGCGATCGGCTGGGCCAGGCAGCCCGACGGCATGAAGCGCGCGGCGTCGATGCCGAACAGCTCCGCGACCTCGGCCTCGAAGTCCTCGACCAGGGCGCCGGTGCCGTAGACGTCCTGCTGGAGGCCGGGGACGAAGTCGGCCCCCGAGCCGCGGTTGCCGCGCTCGCGCAGCCAGGCCGCGACGGCCTCGAGCTCGTCGGCGGGGTGGCTCGGGCCGGCCCCGGTGAGGTGCCGGGTGGTGAAGCGCAGGCGCGTGCGCTCGGCGGCGAGGGCGGCTGCGCTGTCGGGGGACGGCGGTGGGGTCTCGGTCGAAGTCATGGACCCGACGATGCACTCGCACGCCGGGCGGCGCAATGCTGGCGGAGCTCAATCCCAGCGGTCGGCCGCGCCCGGCGACCCCCCGGGCTCACTGGGCCAAGAGCGCCGCGCGCACCCGGGTGAGGTCCGCCGCGAGGCTCGGCTCGAGCAGGTCGGCGTTCCACACCTCGGCGTAGCGCACGCCATGGCTGAGGGCCAGGCTGTAGGTCTGCAGGTACTCCACGAGGTCGTTGTCGAAGCGCTCGGGGGTCTTGACCCAGCTGCCGACCACCTGGACCGTGGCGAAGTTCAGCTTGGCCGAGGTCTGCAGCAGCTCGTACATCCCGAGGTAGGTCTCTTGGGCATTGTCCACGCTCCACCAAGCGGCGAAGGCGCCGAAGCGCGGACCGAGCTGCTTGAGCCCGTAGGTCAGGACCGCCTGGGCGACGGCGTCCGAGCCAAAGACCGGGTGGAGCTCGACGTCGAGGGCGTGGCTCGGGAAGGCCTGGGCGAAGGCGTCGAGGCTGGCCTCGTACGAGCTGATGTAGGCGGCGTCGGTGTAGCCGGCGGCGGCGAAGCCGGCGCCCTGGCTCAGGGGCAGCTGCATCTCGAAGCCGTTGTGGGTCGCGTTGGTGACGTGCACCAGGGAGATGCGCGGGTGCCCGTCGTAAGCTGCGCCGAGCGCGGCGATCGTGTCGCCCCAGATGCCCTGGTAGGTCGCGTCCCAGGCTGCGGCGATGGTCCTCGTCTGGCCAGCGAAGGGGTAGCTGACCGTACCCGCGCCCTCGCTCGCTAGCCACGCCGGGGTGCCGCTGCCCTGGACCAGAGCCAGGGCGATCTGCTTGTCGTAGTGCTCGGCTAGGCGCAGCTGCCGGTCGATCAGGCTGAAGTCGTACTGGCCGCGGACGGGCTCGAAGTCGCTCCAGGAGACGCGCACCAAGAAGCCGTCGACGAAGGGCTGCTGGGCGACCGAAGCCATGACCGAGTCCGAGTTGATGTTCGTGGGGGGGCAGCTGCAGTAGATGCCGCGTGGCGCCTGGATCGGAGCGTCGATGCTGGCGACCGGACCGCCTGGCTGGGCGCCGCCTGGGGTGGCCGGTGTCGCTTGGCCGGAGGCGAGGCCGGCGAGGATGGACAGGGTCGAGAGGCCAAGGGCGGCACGGAGCGCAGGGGGGGCTGGACGCATGCTGGAGGGGGTCGGGGGTGGGGCGGACGGGCTTCGTAAACCGATCGCGGGCGCTGGGTTCCGGTCGAAGTGGGCCTGCCGGCAGGCGGGTAGCCCCGCAGAGAGGAGCCAAGGCGCCGCCGTTGGGCTCGGAAGGTCGGGCAAGGGCGCCGCAATCTAGGGGTCAGGGCCTAGACTCAGCCCCATGGACGCTGCCGCTCGCGACGCAGGAGGGCTCCGCTCGCCGCACCTCCACTGGACGCTGCTGCCGCTCGTGGCGGCGACGGTCGCCTATGCGTGGACCCTGGGCGGCTTCTTCGTCAGCGACGACTTCGCCATGCTGCACCGCGCGATGACCGCGCGCGACTGGTTCGAGGCCTCGCACCTGCCGCGCACCGGCCACATGTCGTGGCTACGGCCCATCAGTCAGTGGAGCTGGTGGGGGCAGTGGGGCCTGTTCGGCCTCGACCCGCTGGGCTACCGCGTCTTCAACCTGCTCTTCCACGGGCTGAATGCGGCGCTGGTGGCCTGGCTGACCGGCGCGCTGGTGCCCGGCCGCGGCGCGCGCTGGGGCGGTGCCCTGGCCGGCGTGGCCTTCGCCCTCGCGCCGATCCACCCCGAGGCGGTGACCTGGATCTCGGGGCGCGTCGACGTTCTCTCGACCACCGGCGTGCTGGTGGCCCTCTTGGCCTGGGTGCGCTTCTGCCGCGAGGACGGCCGGCGGCGGCACCTGCTGGTGGCCTACTTCGGCCTATGCTTCGGCCTGGGCGCCAAGGAGATGGCCTGCACCCTGCCGGCGCTGGCGGCGATTCTGTGGTTCGCACGCGCGGGTGGCACCGGCCGGCCGCGGCGCACGCGACTGCTCGGGCTGGTCACCCTGGGCGTCCTCGTGCTGAGCTACTTCTGGCTGCGCTTCTTGGTGCTCGACGGGCTCGGCGGCGTGACGGTGAAGGAAGGGGCCGAGGCCGGCAGCCTGCAGGCGCGCTTCGATCCGATGGCCGCGCTCAGCTTCCAGCTGCGCGCGCTACGCCTCTCGCTCGCACCCCTGCACCGCAACCACCACCCGGGCGACTGGCACCTCCTGCGGCTCGCGCCCCTCGTCGGCTGGGCGCTGCTCGTGGGGCTGGCCGCGAAGGCCGGCGGGGCGCGCAAGACGCTTTGGGACGTGGGCGTCCTGCTGGCGCTGTTCGTGGTCTCGACGGCGCCGATCGCGGGCTGGGGCTACGTCAGCGACCAGAGCTTCATGAGCACGCGCTACCTGTACCTGCCGAGCGTCTTCGCGGCGGTGCTCTTCGGCGTGCTCGCGGCCGGGGCCCTGGCGCGGCCGAGGCTGGCCGCCGGGGCCGCGCTGCTGGTGCTGGTGCCCTGGACCTACCAGCTGTTCGAGGTCAACGGCACCTGGGTCCGGGCGGCCGCCATGTCCGAGCGCCTGGTGACGACCCTGCCCAGCCAGGCCGAGGTGAAGCGCCTCTGCGTCACCGGCCTGCCCGACAACACCGGCGGTGCCTACGTGATGCGCGTCGGCTTCGCACATGCGGTCGAGCTCTTCGCCGAGCGCACCGACCGCGTCGCCGTGGTCGAGCCGCACGAGTGGGAGGCCATGCGCGCCGAGCACCTCCCCAAGGGCGCGCGCCCCGAGGTCTTCCAGCGCTGGGACCGCGACCGCGGCTGGGTGCTCGAGCCCTAGCAGCTCCTTCAAGAGATTCTGGGGTTCGCTAGATCCTAGGCGCGGGTGGCGCGTCTCCGGGGGCCTACCCAGGACCCCAACATGCACACGACCACCCTCCTCACCCTGCTCGCCGCCCTCGGGCTCGGATCGGGCACCGCGCTGCTCGGCTCGCTCTCCAGTCATGACGGGCACGACGGCCACGCCCACGACAAGCACCAGGCGCCGCCCCGGATCCTGCACGGCGAGCCAGGCGACCTCGGCGGCCCGGGCGCCGGGGGTGCCGTCAGCATGACCAGTCGGCTCAGCCAGACGCACCTCGTCCCCGGCGCCAGCGACGAGCTGTTCCTGTGCCTGTACGTCGACGGCCACGAGCCCGAGGCGCGGCCCGAGCGCCTGGGCCTGAACCTCGCGCTCGTGATCGACCGCAGCGGCTCGATGGCGTCGAGGGGCAAGCTCGAGTACGCCAAGCAGGCGGCCGAGCAGCTGATCGCGCGGCTGGGGCCGAAGGACAGCCTGTCGATCCTGGCCTACGACGACGAGGTGCAGCGCGTGGTGGCCTCGCCGTCGGTGCTGGACCACGGCATGCTCCGTGACGCGGTCGCGCCGCTCGTACCCGGCGGCAGCACGAACCTGCACGGCGGCCTCGTCGAGGGCTTCGACGAGGTGCGTCGCAGCATCGCGGGCGAGCGGCTCAACCGCGTGATCCTGCTGTCGGACGGCCTGGCCACGGCGGGCATCACGGAGCCGGGGCGCATCGCGGCTGCGGCGGCGGGCTTCCGCCAGCATGGCGTGCGCGTGTCGACCATGGGGCTCGGCGTGGAGTACGACGAGCGCCTGATGCAGGCCATCGCCCAGCGCTCGGGTGGCAACTACTACTACGTGGCGCAGCCCGAGCAGGTCGGAGACTACCTCGATGCCGAGCTCGACGAGCTGGGCAGCGTGGTCGCGAAGGCGGCGACGATCGACGTCAAGCTGGGCGCCGGGGTCGAGGCGCTCGAGGTCTACGGTCACGAGTTCGAGCGCTACCTCGATCCCTCCCGCGCGACGCCCGGGGGCTTGGCGCCGGTGACCGTGCGCATCCCGATCGAGGACGTGCGCGCTGGCGAGCAGCGGCGAGTGCTGCTGCGCCTGCGCGTGGCGCCCGGGACCAAGGCCGAGCGCGCGGTGGGGCAGGCCTCGCTCCACTACCAGCTGGCGGCGACGGGCGTGCCCGGCGCGGTCGGCGAGCCTTGCCTCGGGGTGCGCTACACTCAGGACCATGAAGTCGCCCTTCGCAGTCGGGATCTGGCCGTGCTGAGCAAGGTCGAGGTCGTGCGCAATGCTGAAGCGCTGCTGGCCGCGATGGACCTGCGCGAGGCGGGCCGCATCGAGGAGGCCCGCGCGCACCTCGGCGCGCGCATCGACGCGAGCTTCGCGCTCAACGAGGCCGAGCTGCACAGCGACGAGGTCGATCGCATCCTCGGCAAGCTCGACCGCGTGCGCGGCGAGCTCGAGCGCACGGCCAGCTCCAGGGAGGCCGGGCGCGATCTGGACTACCGGACGAGCCTGGAAGCCCTGGGGTACATGTAGGTTGGAGCGGAGCGCGCACAACCCGGTCGAGCGGACGGACGAGGACCTGATGGCGGCCTACAGCGGGGGTGACCTCGAGGCCTTCGAGGTCCTGTTCGCCCGCCATCGGCGTGCGCTGTTGACCTTTCTCGTGCACCGGGTCGGCGAGCGCGAGGCCGCCGAGGACCTGCTGCAGGAGATCTTCCTGCGCGTGATCCGCGCGCGCGGCAGCTTCGACGGCCGATGCGCGTTTCGGCCCTGGCTCTACGCGATCGCGCGCAACGCGATCATCGATGGACACCGGCGCAAGAGCGTGCGCGCGCAGGTCCAGAGCGAGAGCGCGCTGGCTGTCGATGCGGCCAGCTCGGGGGGTGGGGGCACCGAGGGCGAAGCGGGACCCACGTCGCTCGACCGCCGACCCGCCGCAGCGATGGTCGGGAGCGATCCGATCGCCACCCTCGCCGCCCGGGACCTGCGGGCGCGCATCGAGACCGCCCTCGCGCTCCTGCCCGAGGCCCAGCGCGAGGTTTTTCTGCTGCGCGAGCGCGCGCGCCTCGACTACGAACACATCAGCGAGGTCACTGGCGTGGGCCTCGCCACCGTCAAGAGCCGCATGCGCTACGCGCTCGCCGCCTTGCGCCGTCACCTGGAGGACCTGCCGGAGGTCGCACCCGAATGAAGCACGACGAGCCGAACAGGGATCCCGTGGATCCGACGAACCCCAAGGGTCAAGACGACTCGATGACGCCGCACCAGGCGCTCGACTGCGAGGCGGTGGAGGAGCTGCTCGTCGACCATCTCGAGGGGCTCATGAGCGAGCAGCAGCACGCGAGCTTCGACGCGCACCTGGCCACCTGCCCGGCCTGCGCCGAGACCGCGCGCGCCTACGCCCAGATCCAGGCGGCCTACCGCGACCTGCCCGGCAAGGAGCCCTCGGCCGCCGCCACGGCCCAGGTCTTGGAGTGGGCTCGCATCGAAGGCCTCGAGCCCGAGCGCTTCGAGCCGCGCCGCCCCCGGAGTGGCCGCCCCCGGAGCGCTCGCTCCCGCGTGCGCTGGGTGGTGAACGTGGCCGCGGGCCTGCTGGTCTTCTTCACGCTCTTCAGCCTGCTCCCCGACGAGCCCGAGCCCTTCCACCGGCGCCTGTGGCGAGCCGATGCGGCCTTCGCTAGCGGCGACAACGAGCGCGCCCTCGAGCTCTATGGCGGGCTGTACGACGACCTGGCCAAGCGGTCCTGGCCGCCGGGCGATCCCGATGGGCCCGTGGTCCTGCTGCGGCTGGCCGAGCTGCAGCGCGCGGCCGGCGAGCGCGGCCTGGCGCTCGAGGCCTTGGCGCAGCTGCACGAAAGGTACGGACCCCGGACCCAGGGCGGCGCCACGCTCGTGCTCGAGGCCCGGCTCCATGAGGAGCTCGGGAACCTGGCCGCGGCCAAGCTCGCCTACGAGCGGGCACGGATGGCGGACTCCGGCCTCTGGGATCGCCTCGAGGGTGACATCGCCCGGCTCGAGCAGGCCCTCGAGCAGCGGAGTGAGGAAGCAGCCAGGCTCGGGGCGCTGGGCTACACGGAGGGGACTGGCCTGTCGCCGGAGCAGCAAGACGAGCTACGCAGCCTCGGTTACCTGTAGGTGCGGTTCGCCTGGTGGACCTAGTGGACCTGGCGGAATCCGCGCGCGAGCCGCGAGCGCCCGGGGGTGCTGCGCGCCTTGGCTGCTAGCCCGGATCCCTCACCACGATCCGCGCCAGCACGCCTCACCGGCCGGCTTCGCCAGCCTTCCGGCGATCGGCGGCACTTCTGGATTGCCACCGTCCTCGACGGGGCGTTCCGGGCGTTGACGCCCCCGAAGCACCGCCTATCGCCGAATGAGGCACACTGGCCCGATTCGTGGTGATGGATCCGGGCTAGACTCTCCGCCCTATGGCCGAGCTGGAACTCAAGGGAGCGACGATCTCCTTCGGTGCGGGAGCGTTGCTCGACCACACCTCACTGACGATCGAGAAGGGGGAACGCGTCGGACTGCTCGGGCGCAACGGCGCCGGCAAGACGACGCTGATGCGCGTCCTGATGGGGGACCTCGAGCTGGACGAGGGCAGCGTGATCCTGCGGCCCGGGCTGACCGTCGCGATGCTCGAGCAGGACGTGCCGGCGGACGCCAAGGGCAGCGTCGAGGCCTTGTTGCGCGGCGTCCTTGGCACGCTCGGCATCGACGAGTGGGAGGCGGACAAGCGCGTCGAGCGCGAGCTGGACCGCTTCGACCTCGACCGCGACAAGGACGTCGCCGAGCTCTCCGCCGGCATGAAGCGCCGGGCGCTGCTCGCCAAGGCGCTGGTCGTCGAGCCGGACCTCTTGGTGCTCGACGAGCCCACCAACCACCTCGAGCTGGACGCCATCGCGCGCCTCGAAGAAGCGCTCCTGCGCCGGCGCGGCTCGCTCTTGTTCGTGACCCACGACCGCGCCTTCCTGCGCAAGGTCGCGACGCGCATCATCGACCTCGACCGCGGCAACATCGTCAGCTACGAGTGCGGCTACGGCACCTACCTCGAGCGCAAGGCCGACAACCTGGCCGCCGAGGCCAAGCAGCAAGCCGAGTTCGACAAGCACCTCGCCAAGGAGGAGGTCTGGATCCGCCAGGGCATCCTCGCGCGGCGCACCCGCAACATGGGCCGCGTGCGCGCGCTCAAGGCCCTGCGCGAGGAGCGCTCCGAGCGCCGCAAGCTGGTCGGCACGGCGAAGGCCAAGGTCCAGGAGACCGAGCGCTCCGGCCGCCTGGTCCTGCGCACCAAGGGTCTGAGCTTTGCCTACGGCGAGAACCGCATCCTGGACGGGTTCGACTTCGAGCTCCTGCGCGGCGACAGGGTGGGGGTCGTCGGTCCCAACGGCGCCGGCAAGTCGACCTTGCTCTCGCTCTTGCTCGGCGAGCTCGAGCCCGAGTCCGGCGAGGTGCGCCATGGCACCAAGCTCGAGGTCGCGCGCTTCGACCAGCTGCACGGGACCCTCGACGAGCGCCGCACCGCGGCCGAGAACGTCTGCGGCGACGGCGACGTGGTCTTCGTCGACGGCCACCCGCGCAACGTGATCAGCTACCTGTCGGACTTCCTGTTCACGCCGGACCAGGCGCGCAGCTCGATCGCCAAGCTGTCCGGTGGCGAGAAGAACCGCCTGCAGCTGGCGGCGATCCTGGCGCGGCCCTGCAACCTCTTGGTGCTCGACGAGCCGACCAACGACCTGGATCTCGAGACCCTCGAGCTGCTCGAGGAGCTGCTCTCCAACTACAAGGGCACCCTGCTCGTGGTCAGCCACGACCGCGAGTTCCTCGAGAACGTGGTCACCTCGATCGTCGCCCGCGACCCCGAGCCCGGCGCGGCGCGCGGCGAGCTGGGCACCTGGCGCGAGCACATGGGCGGCTACGACGACTGGCAGCGCGACCTGCGCGAGCGCAAGGAGGCGGCCGCTGCCGCGGTCGCAGCGGAGAAGGCCAAGGCCGAGCGCAAGTCGGCCGGCACGAAGGGCAAGGACAAGACCCCAAGGCCGCGCAAGCTGACCTTCACCGAGGCCCACGAGCTGGCGAAGCTGCCGGACGCGATCGAGGCCCTCGACGCGAAGAAGGACGCCCTGCTCGCCCGCATGTCCACGCCCGACTTCTACAAGCAGCCGCTGGAGTTCCAGACCGGCGCCCGCGCCGAGCTCGAGCGCGTCGAGTCCGAGCTCGACGCCGTCATGGAGCGCTGGGAAGAGCTCGAGTCCCTCGAGCGCTAGCCCGCCCGCCAGACCTCAAGTGCCGCCGCCGGGTGTGCGGCACCGTACGGCGGCACCTGCACCCGCACCTTGGGCGATCGCGGCGCTGGCTACTGGGGCGTGGGTTCGGGCGGGTGGACGAAGCGGGGCGGGCCGTCGCCCGTGGGGAGCTCGATGCGGTCCTGGGCCGTGGGAAGCCAGGCGTGGACGCCGGAGCGGATCAGCAGCTCGGAGGCAAGCGCGGTGCGCGCCTCGTCCTCGCCGTGGTTGAGCACCACCTGGGTCGCCGGGCCGCGCACCGCGTCGATCCAGGCCAGGAGGCTGCCCTGGCCCGCGTGGGCCGAGTAGCCGCCGAGGGTGTGGATGCCGGCGCGCACGGAGATCTCCTCGCCCATCAAGCGCACGAACGGGGCGCCCTCGACGAGCCGTCGACCGAGGCTGCCGTGGGCCTGGTAGCCGACGATCACGACCTGGTCCTGGGGCTGCCACAGGCGGTGCTTGAGGTGGTGCCGGATGCGGCCGGCGTCGCACATGCCGCTGGCCGAGAGGATCACGATGCCGCGGCGTCGGTTGAGCGCCATGGACTGCTCCCTGTGGCGGCTGAACTCGAGCTTGGCCGGCTCGAAGCCATCGGTGGCAGCCGCGTCGTTGCCCTCGAAGCCCGCCGCGAAGCAGGCGGCGTGGCGGCTGTAGAGCTCGGTGACCGAGATCGCCATCGGGCTGTCGAGCACGACCGGGCGGCCGAGCTCGGGACGCTCGGCGAAGGCGCGCTTGAGCGCCAGCAGGATCTCCTGGGCGCGACCCACGGCGAAGACCGGGATCAGCACCGTGCCGCCGGTCTCCTTGGCCTGCTCCAGGATGCGCAGCAGCTCGGCGTGGGTGTCCCCGTGGCTCTTGTGCTCGCGGTTGCCGTAGGTCGACTCGCAGATCACCACGTGCGGGTCGCCGTGGTCGAAGTGCGGCGGCACCGGGTTGCAGACCAGCGGCGCGTCCTTGCGGCCGAGGTCGCCGCTGAAGGCGATGCGCCGCTCCTGGTCGCCGGCGGTGACGGTCACCTCGAGCGAGGCAGCGCCGATGATGTGCCCCGCACGCCGGAAGCGCACTCGGACGTCCTCGGCCACCTGGACCTCTTCGTCGAAGTCGTGGGGCACCACATGCTCGAGCACACGCTCCGCGTCCTCGCCGGTGTAGAGCGGCGCGACCGGGTTCTCGCCACGCCGGATCGCGCGCCGGCTGTCGTGCTCGGCGTCGACCTCTTGGATGTGCGCGGCGTCGCGCAGCATGATCGGCAGCAGCTCGGCCGTGGCGCGGCTGGCGTGGACCTTCGCGTCCAAGCGCTCGCGGCGGCTCGAGCTCGAGCAGTAGCGCGGCAGGAGACCGGAGTGGTCGATGTGCGCGTGGGTCAGCACCACGGCGTCGAGCTCGGCCGGGTTGAGCGGCAGGTCCATGCGGTTGGCCTCGTCCGACCAGCGCCCACCCTGGAACATGCCGGCGTCGATCAGCACACGGCTCTTGGCCGTGGTGATCAGCAGGCTCGAGCCGGTCACGCCGCCGACCGCGCCGAAGGGCTCGAGGCGCACGAGCACGTCCAGGCCGAGGGGCTCTTCGCTCGCGCGGCCGAAGCGCAGGGCCGCGCGCGGGACCGCCTTGCGACGCTTGTGGGGTTCGCCGGACTGCTTCGCCTTGCGACGGCTGTGCTTGGTGCGACTCTTCTGCTTGCGGTTCATCGTGTTCGCCAGGGGAGCGGTTGGGGTGTGGGGCTCGGCGCCGTGGGCTCCTCGGCTAGCGCGGCGCGGCCGGCGTGCCGGTGAAGAGGCCGGTGGCACGGGCCAGCTCGGCGTTGAGGATC
>JARGPD010000058.1:0-13211 GCA_029212845.1 Planctomycetota bacterium | reverse complement strand
GGTGCGGGGGCAGCGGCGGGTGCCCGGGGCCCGCGGGGGGTTGCGCATCCCGCCCCCGGCCGCGCCGCGCACCAGGTTGTGGCTCAGGGTGACGAAGGCCCAGCCGCGGCGCGCGGGGCCGGGTCCCCGCGGCTCGGGGTGCGTCCCGATGACCACGTCGGGGCGCAGCCGCCCGATCGCGATCGCCATGCCTCCGCCCAGGTCCAGGTGCCGCGAAGGGCGCGGGCCCTCGGCGCCCTGGAGCATGTGGATGGGTGGAGTCGGAGCCGTCGGCAGCCCCAGGGTCTGGGCGCGCGGCGAGAGGTCAGACCATGCGGCGGACAGCTCGTCCGCGGTGGCCGGGCGCTCGAGCTCGACGGAGACGCACAGGGTGTGGCCGTCGGTGACCGGGACCCGGGTGCAGGTCGCCGCGATGGGCAGCTCGAGCGCCTGGATCGTGGGCCGCGGCGCGTCGATCAGTCGACCGAGGATCTTGGCCGGCTCCTCGACCAGCTTGTCTTCCTCGCCCGGGATCAGGCACTCGACGTCGTCCTCGAGCTGCATCAGGCGACCCTGCTTGAGGCCAGCGCCGGAGCGCGCCTGCAGGCTGACGAGGCTCACCCGGCGCAGGCCGAAGCTGCCGAGCAGCGGCGCGAGGGCCATCGTCAGGCCGATGGTCGTGCAGTTCGGGTTGGTCACGATCGCGCCCGGCCGGTCTTGGCCGAGGGCCAGGACGAGGTGCTCGGCGTTGACCTCGGGCACGACCAGGGGCACGTCCGCGTCCATGCGGTGGGTGGCGGCGTTCGAGAAGACCCAGGTGCCGGCGTCGGCGTAGCGCGCCTCGAGCTGGGCGGCGACGTCGGAGCCGAGGGCCGAGAAGGCCAGGGGCGAGGCCAGGCGCCCGGGCGCGGCGACCAGGCGCAGGGCGGCGAGGCGTGGATCGAGCGGCGTGGGCCGGCGCCAGGCGACGACCTCGCCGTAGGTCTGGCCGGCGAGCTCGGGGCTGGCGACCAGCTCGACGGGCTCGAACCAGGGGTGCGCGGCGAGGCGCTCGACGAAGACCTGGCCGACCATGCCGGTGGCACCGAGGATGGCGACGGGTGTGCGCATGGGCGCAGTCTAACGCGCGCCGCTCGCGGGCCCGCCAACCAAGGTGCTGGACGTAGCTAGGGAATCGGCCGGCGCCTTCCTGGTCGGGTGGGGCGGCGGGTATCCTGCGCGCGCGATGCGAAGCGAGCCCTCAGCCGTGGCCTTCGGCCCCCTGGTCCTCAAGTTCGGCGGGTCCGTCCTCTGTGGCGAGTCCGACCTGGCTTGGGTGGCCGAGGCCGTGGCCGCCGAGGAGGCGCGCTGCCCCGGACCGGGCGGCACCGTGGTGGTCGTCTCGGCCTTCGGCGCGACCACCGACGCGCTCTTCGCCCGCGCAGCCGAGCTGCACCCGGGCGCCGAGGCGCGCGTCGCCGAGCTGGCCTCCACCGGCGAGGAGGGCGCGGCCGCGCTCTTCGACATGGCGCTCGTCGCCGCCGGCCGCCGCCCGGTGCTGGTCCCCGGTGCCGAGCTCGGGATCCTGACCGAGGGCCCGCTGCTCGACGCGGATCCGGTCGCCTTCGACCCCACGGCGATCGCCACGGGGCTCGCGCAGAGCGGCCTCGTTGTGGTGCCGGGCTTCGTCGCCCGCGACCGCCAGGCGCGCCCCTCGCTGCTCGGCCGCGGCGGCTCGGACCTGACCGCGCTCCTGCTCGCGCACCACCTAGGAGCCCGCGGCTGCGTGCTGCTCAAGGACGTCGACGGCATCCACCGGCACGACCCGAAGGTCGCCCCCGGGTCCCCATCCGCGGGGGCCCCTAGCCAGCGCCTCGAGCACCTGGCCCTGGCCGACCTGGCCCCCTTCGCGGGCCAGGTCCTGCAGCCCAAGGCCGCCGCCTTCGCGGCTGCGGTCGGCCGCGGCTTCACCCTCGGCCGGCCCGACGCGCCCGAGCGGCGCACCCAGGTCGGCTAGCCGCAGCCGCCGTCGACTCAGTCCGTGCCGTACCCGACCAGCTCCATCCGGGACTGCATCGTGTTGGCGACCCAGGTCGTCATCAGGACCGGCGAGCCGGGTAGGTCGCGCGCGAAGGAGAAGACCTGCTCGCCGCCGCTGTTGTCCTTGGTGGAGTAGGTCCACGTTGCGAAGCTGCCGGCCGGGACCTCGGTCAGGTCCGCGGCGATCGTGGTGAGGCTCTGTGGGAACGAGGCGTGGGCCTGCAGCTCGGCCCAGGTGGTGGGCTGGCCGGCCGAGGAGGCGAGCTCTTGTCCTTCGGCGTCGACCACGATCGTGGTGACCTCGACGCGGCCGTCGAGCTCGGGGCCGAAGACCATGCGGAAACGCTGGGTGATCGGGCCTTGGGTGAAGACGTACTCGCGCCAGGCGCCCTCGGTGCAGGCGGCCTGGATCTGAGCGGCGCTGAACGGCGTCGGCGCGTGGTCCGCCTGCATGCGGTTGGCCTCGGGCGGCAGGTCACTCAGGACCTCGGTCCCTCCGGCGGCGGGCCCGTCGGCGGTCGAGGAACAGGCGCCGAGCACGCCGCAGGCGAGCAGGGCGAGGAGCAGGGCGAAGGGGAGGGAGAGCAGCGGGGTGACCTTGGGCATGGCGGTTGGGGCAGGAGTCGTGGGGAGCCGTGCAAGGTACCGCATGGGTCGCGCCGAGAGGAGCCCCAAGCGGCGGGGCGCGTCAGCGCGCGAGGTCGAGCAGCCCGGCGAGCATGCGGTAGGTGAGGCCCCAGACCACGCGATCGTCGAAGCGCCAGGCGGGCAGCAGCAGCGTGCGCTGGTCGTCCTGGTAGCGGTGTTGGTGGTCGAGCTCGCCCACGGCGGCCTCGGCGAGCGGCAGCCAGAAGGCGGCGGCGGCCTCGTGGTTCAGGCGCGGCTCGGGCGCGTGGCTGACCTCGAACACGAAGGGCTGGATGAACAGGGAGAGGCGCTTGCCGCGGGCCATGGCCTGGGTGGGCGCGAGGCCGCCGAGCAGGTGCGCGCGGGACAGGTCGATGCCGAGCTCCTCATGGGTCTCGCGCTGGGCCGTGTGCAAGAGCGAGGCGTCGTGGTCCTCGTTGCGGCCGCCGGGCATCGAGACTTGGCCGGACCAGGGGTCGGCCGGGTGCGCGGCGCGCTGCATGAGCAGCACGTGGGGGGTCGGCCGCCAGTGCAGGATCGCGGCGACGGCCGCGGTGGGGGCCTCGGCGGGGATCGGGGCGCGGTCGCCCTCGGCAGCGGCGCGGGCCAGGCGGATGGCGAGGTGGTCGGGCGACAGCATCGACAGAGGGTACCGGGCGAGTCCTTCGGGGTGTTGGCTTGCCAGATCGCGGGACGACACCAGAATGGAGGCTCCCTCCTGACTTCCCTCGATCCCGACCCCCAGCGACCATGCCCGACAAGACCAACTCCATGAAGATGTCCGTGATGCTGACCTGCCGGGATGTCGGGGCCAGCCTTGCGTTCTACCGGGACAAGCTCGGCTTCCAGGTCGACAGCACCTGGCCGAGCGCGGACGCGCCCCAGTGGGCGAGCGTCAGCACCGGCGGCCAGAGCGTGATGCTCGGTGGCGTGGTGTCGGCCGAGCAAGCGGGCACCGATGCCCACCACCGGTTCTACGCCGAGAGCTCGGCGGCCTTCGCCAAGGCCCCGGGCGGCGGGCTGATCACCTACCTGCAGGTGGCCGACGTCGATGGCTACTTCGCCGAGCTGAAGCAGCGCGGCGTCGAGCTCCCGGCCGAGCCGCGCGACGAGTTCTACGGCCTGCGCAACTTCCCGGTCAGGGACCTCGATGGCTACCGGCTGTACTTCTTCCAGCCGATCCAGATGGAGTCGTGCCAGTCCTGCGGCATGCCGCTCGCCGACGCCAAGCCGGGCCAGACCTACTGCCCGCACTGCTCCGACGAGGCCGGCAACCTGAAGCCCTACGAGGCCGTCTTCGAGGGCACCGTCCAGGGCTACTTCATGGGCATGCAGGGCATGCCGCGCGAGGCGGCTGAGGCCGCCGCGACCGAACACCTCTCCAAGATGCCGGCATGGAACTGCCACTCCTGAGCGAGCGCCTGCTCGTCCGACGTCCGACCGCGGGCGATGGGCCCGAGTACCTTGAGCTGCTGCGCGCGAGCGAGGAGTTCCACAGGCCGTGGTTTCCCGCGCTCCCCGACGACCGCGACCCCTTCGGCGACGAGGTCTTCCACGGCTTCCTCGAGAGCGACGACGAGCGCTGCAAGCGCTACCTCCTGTTCGCGCGCGGCGGCCAGCCCGAGGGACCCGCCCGGGACACCCTGGTCGGCGTGATCAATGCGAACGAGATCGTGCGCGGCGTCTTCCAGTCGGCCTACCTCGGCTACTGGCTGGGGGTCGGCCACACCGGCCGCGGCTACATGTGCGAGGGGCTCGACCTGGTGATCGACCACGCCTTCGCACCGACCGACGCGGGCGGCCTGGGGCTGCACCGGCTCGAGGCCAACATCATCCCCGAGAACGCCGCTTCCCTAGCCGTCGTCGAGGCGCTCGGCTTCCGCCGCGAGGGCCTCTCGCCGCGCTACCTCAAGATCGCGGGCGAGTGGCGCGACCACGAGCGCTGGGCGCTCACGGTCGAGGACCGGGACCCAGGCTAGCGGGCCCTGGGCGGACGGCAGGCCCCCAGGTTAAGATCGGCGCGCCCCGGCCTCCCAAGGCCCACCCCCTCGAAGCCCAAGCCATCGACCCATGAACCGCGCCCTCCCCCTGGTCCTCGTGCTCGCCCTGATCGCGGCCGCGGCCTTCTGGCTGCTCCAGGACCCGGACCCGTCCCCGGACGACCGCCTGACGGTCCCCGTCGCCGAGCGCGAAGCGGACGCGGCCAAGGACCGCGCCGCCCCCGAGCTCGGTGACGAGCCCTCCGTGGAGCCCGCGGTGGACAGCTCGGCTGGGCGCACCGAGGTCGACTCCAGCGCCGCGGCAGGGCCGCTGTCGGCAGCGACCGTGCTCGACTGGCCGGCCGACGGCGTCGAGCTGAGCCTCGTCCTGGCCGGCACCGGCGAGCCCGCGGCGGACGCGCTGGTGCGCTACATCCCGTGCAACGATTCGGTGCTGCGCGGCTGGCTCTTCGGGCTGATCCACGGGGACGGCAAGCTGCCGGGCGGCGAGCTGGCCGAGGCGAAGTCCTACCGCGCGGATGGGTCCGGTCGCGTGCGCGTGCCCGACCCGGACCAGGCGGCCCTGGTGCAGGTCGAGCTGGCCGAGCTCTGCGGCTACGAGCTGCTCGGCGGGCTGTTCGAGCCCGACCTTCGGGTCGAGCTCGACGTGCCGCGCAGCCTCGAGGTCCGCGTCGAGGACGGCCTCGGCAGCACCATCGGCAACCAGGAGGTGGCCTGCGACGGTCCCTGGTCCCAGGTCGCCTGGGGCTGGGTGCGAACGGACAGCTCCGGCGCCCTGCGCCTGCGCAACGCGAACACGCTCCTGGCGGCCGTCTACAGCCCCGGGCCCGCGCCCTTCGAGCTGTCCACCAACACCTGGGACCAGCAGCGTGTCACCGAGGTGGTCGACCTGCGCGCCGTACCCGACGAGCCCGTGGTGTTGGTGCTGCCCGCGGGCGGCGAGGTGCAGGTGAAGGTCGTCGGCACCGACGGCAACCCGATCCCGGAGAGCTCGAACCAGGTCGCCCTCGAGGTGATCGACGGGGCGGGCAGCCGCGTGCTCCGGGAGCATGTCTTCGGCGACAACGTGGTCAGGTTCAGCGGCCTGCCACCCGGGGCGAAGGTCAGCGCGCGGCTCGGCATGTTCGCGGACTCGGAGCTGGTCTCCGGGGACGAGGGCCTGGTGCCGGCCGCCGGCAGCGAACCCCTGCTGCTGCTCGTCACCGTCGAGCCGCCGCCCGATCGCGGGCTGCGGGGCCGCCTGGTCGACGCCGAGGGAGAGCCCCTCGGGGGCACCAGCTACTCGTTCCGCAGCGTGCTGCGAATGGGCGGGGGCAGCTCGAGCTCGACCGCCGGTGGCCGCAAGACCGACTCCGAGGGCCGCTTCGAGGAGGAGCTCGGCAGTCACTTGACCGGGGTCAAGGATGGCGAATCCAGCCTGCGCCTGACCTTCACGGTCGAGCGGGAAGACGGTCCGGACTGGGTGTCCGAGGCGCTCGCCTTCACCGGCGAGCTCGAGCTGCCGATGGAGCTGGGCGACGTGACCTGCGCGGCCCCGCCGCTGCTCGTCGCGGGCCGCGTGCTGGATCCCGGTGGCGAGCCCGTCGAGGGCGCCCGGGTCGGCGTGTCCTTCCTGCCGCCGGGCGCGGCGGCGCCGTCCCAGGGTGGCAGCAGCTATGAGCTGCGCCACCTCGAAGGCCAGAGCTCCAAGCAGACCGGGGCCGATGGCCGCTTCGCGGTCCATGCCGCCACGACCGAAGCGCGCCTGTACCTGTCGGCCGCGGCCGAGGGCTACAGCCCGAGCGAAGAGGTCCCGTTCCAGGCCGGCGCCACCGACGTCGAGGTCAGCCTGGCCGGCGCCGGCTCGCTGATGGGCTCCCTGCGCTTCCCGGAAGGCACGGAGCCGAGCAGCTGGACCGCTGGCATCCAGCCCCTCTTGGAGGCGGATCGCGAGAGCTTCTCGCCGGACACGATCACCGGCGGCTGGAGCTCGGACGGGACCTGGTGGGACAGCAACCTGGACCGTGGTCCGAACTTCGGCTGGAACGACCTCGCCTCGGGGCTCTACAACGTGCGCATCAAGCTCGAGGGCGTGTCCGACCCCGTGCGCCAGTGGGACCAGCTGCTCGTCGTCGCCGGCGAGGTCAACCGAGATGCGCGCCTGCAGGAGGTCGAGCTCGACGGGCTGGTGACGACGGTGCCGCTCGAGGTGGTCGACCCCAAGGGCGCCCCCGTGCCCGGCGCCCGCGTGAAGGCGGTCGGGAACCAGGACTGGGCCGCCTGGACGACCCTGCCCGGAGGCCTGGGCAGCCTGGCCGTGATCGAGCTGCCCACCGAGGTCCTGTTCCAGGCCGAGGGCTTCCTCTCCAAGTCCGCGACCCTCGATGGCAGCGCCCTGCGGATCGTGCTCGAGCCCGCTCCCAAGGTCACCTTGCGCCTCCCCGCCGAGCTCGAGGTCCCCTCCGACTCGGCTCTGATCGCGCACTTCCAAGCAGTCGCCCAGCCCGAGACCCCCTGGTTCGGCCTCGGCTCGTACGAGGCGGAGTTCGAGGACGGCCAGTGCCAGATCTTCGCACCGTCCCTGGGGCAGGTCTCGGTCGACTTGGTGCTCATGACGACCGTGGGTTTCAACCGGACCATGGTCGGGCTGGACTGGCCCGAAGGTCCCTTCGTGCTGGACCTAGCGGCCGGCTCCGACGGCGCCAGCTTCGAGGTCCCGGTGACCCAGGTGATGGTCGACGCCGCTGCCGAGTAGTCGCGCGGGTGGATCCAGCTGGCCCAAGGCCAGGCTTCCTCGGGGCCTGGCCTTGGTTTCCCATCAGTTCGCAACCGGTTTCGGTCGATCCAGACGCCATGAAGTACCTCTCGCTCGGTGCCCTCGTGGCAACTCCGCTCCTGATGGCCGGTCCGATGGTCCTCCAGTCGCCCCAGGGCACTGACGAGGCGCTCAAGGCCGAGCTGGCCGCCCAGGTCCAGCGCATCGACGACCTCGAGCGCGACATCGCCGAGGCGCGCGACCTCGTCGACCTGATGCTGCTGCACATGGACGACCAGGCCAAGGCCGCCAAGGCCCTGGAGACGACCCTGGCCTCTTCGGAGCAGCTCGGCTTCACCGCCGGCATCAACTCGCGCTCGCGCGAGGTCCTCTTGACCGGCTGGCGCAGCTACCTGACCGAGCAGCAGGCGGGCGTGCCGAAGGCCAAGCCGAAGCCCGTCGCGAAGCCGAAGTAGCGCCCCTCGGCCCGGTTCGACCGCGCAGCCAGCCCCGCCAGCGATTGCTCGCCGGCGGGGCTGGCTGCGTTGGCGGCTCGGGTCAGGCCCGGGTCTTGGACTCGGCGTCCCAGGTGGCGAGGAGCTCGGCGGCCCGCTCGGGGGGCAGCCCGGCGCGAAGGCTGGGGGTCTCGCGGGTCGGGAGCTCGGTCGCGAGCCAGGCGAGGGTGTCGCGGGCGGTCTCCGCGAGGGGGCGGCAGGCCAGGCCGGTGCCGGCGGCGCGGGTGATGTTGACGGTGCACATGCCGGCCGCCTCGTGTCCGGGCGGGATCCAGCAGGGCATGTCGGCCCAGGGGCTGACCCCGTGGGCTTCGAGGAAGGTGGCGGGCACCCAGGTCGGCTCGGCGCGTGTGCCAGCGCCTGCGACCGAGGCCTCGACCAGCTCGCCCATGGAGAAGTGCTGGCTCGGGCCGGCGGCGTTGTAGGTGCCGCCGATGTCCTCTTCGACCAGGCGAACCATCCAGCGCGCGAGGTCGCGGGCGTCGATCACGTGCGCGGGGTCGTGGGGCGAGCCGGGGCAAAGGAGCCGGCCGCCGCGGGCCGCAGCAGCCGGCCAGTAGCTGAAGCGGTCGGTGGGGTCCCCGGGACCGACGATCAAGCCGGGGCGCACGACCAGGGCGCGGTCCCCGAAGACCGCCCGCACGCGGTCCTCGGAGAGGGCCTTGAGGGCGCCGTAGTTGGCGCCGATGACCTCGTCGGTCTCGTCCTCGATGGTGGCGACCGGGGCGTCCTCGTCGGCGGCGGTGGGCATCGGCAGGGCGTAGACCGAGACGCTCGAGGTGAACAGGTAGCGGCTGCAGCGGCCGGCGAGCAGCTCGGCGGAGGCGCCCACGATGCGCGGCACGAAGCCGCTGGTGTCGATCACCGCGTCCCAGGTGCGGTCGGTCCCGAGGGCGGCCAGGCCGCCTAGCTTCGAAGGGTCGCGCGGGTCGCGGTCGCCGATCAGATGGTCGAGGCGCGGCTCGTCCTGGGGGAAGGGCGCCGGCTGCGCACGCCCGCGGTGGAACAGGGTGACCTCATGGCCGAGGTCGAGGGCCGTGCGGGCGAGGTGGTGGCCGAGGAAGCCGGTGCCACCGAGTTGGAGGATGCGCATGGGGCGAGCATACGGGCCGCGGCCGCGATGCTTGTGGGGGAGTTCGTACGCCCTGGGTCAGCCGCGCTTGGTCTGCTTCTTGGCCCACTTGGCCCAGGCGTCATCGAACTCGGCGTAGGTCAGGCCGAGGTGCCGCGCGATCGCGTCGCGGTGGGCCTGGCGCAGGTCCTCGGGGTCGCAGGGCAGCTTGCCCTGGGTGAGGCCGCGGATGTCGTCGTTGAGGCTGGCGAAGACGCCCGGGTGCGCGTCGACCAGGAAGCGCACCTTCGACCAGCTGGTGATGTGGTCGTCCAAGGTCATGTCGGTGAGCGCGCCGCGCCCCATCAGCTCTTCGAGGCCCGGCGCCTTGCCCGAGGTCGCCAGCTTGCGCGCCCGGGCGGTCCAGTCGCGCAGGCCCGGCAGGTCGAGGGTGCTAGGGTGCTGGCCGCAGAAGGTGTCGAACTCCATCGTCGTCTCGCGCTCCAGGAGGTGCGCGGTGCCGGCGCTGAGCCAGACCGGTCCGGGGTACGAGTGGTGCCGGTAGCTGTCGACGAGCGCATGGGCCAGCATGTGCACGAGGTGCCCGTGCAGGATCTCGTCGTCCCACAGGGCGCCGCCCATCTGGTGGACCGTCAGGGTCATGGCATCGGTCGAGCCGACCAGGTGCAGCAGCCCCTCGGCGCCGTCGAGCCCGCGTCTGTCCACTTGGTAGGCGCGGTGCTGGTCGGCGCCCGGCAGCACCAGGACCTCGAACTTGCCGGCCATGCCCAGGTGCGGGCCCTCACCCATGTAGCGGCGGCCGTGGCCTGCGGGCAGGACCAAGAGCCCGTCCTCGTCGATGGTGGGGAAGTCCGCGTCGCTGCGCTCGAGCAGCTCGAGCATCCGCGCATAGGTCACCTCGAGGCGCTCGAAGTAGGTGTGCGTCTTGCGCCACGGGGACTTGGCCAGGGCCCCGGTCGCCATCTCGGCCATGCCGCCCGCGCCCTGGCGCGAGCTCCTCTGGCCGCTCTTCGCGGCCTCGCCGCCGCCCCACCAGGAGTCGTACTCGACCTCGGCGAAGCCCAGCTTCAGGTGCGCGCCCTCGACCCAGCGGATCGGGATGCCGCGGAACAGCTCGGAGACCTCGGCCGTGCCCGAGCCGCCGAAGGCGAACTCGCCGTGGGACACGATGTCGAGGGCCTCCATGGCGCGCGGCTTGGCCTCGCAGACCTCGCAGTCCCCGGGGACCGGGCGCCGGAAGTCGGCGGCGTCGTCGATGGGGCTGGCGAGGGGCGCTGCTGCGAAGAGCGCGGCCACGAGCGCGGGGGGGAGGGTCATGCTGGCCTCGGTGCGAGTTGTCGTGATGTGCGGCGGGCGCGTGCGAGCGGGCCCATCCGGAGAACTCTCCTACCGCAGCTGGGGAGCGTGGCTACTAGCGCCGCTTCTTTTGCTTCTTGGCCCACTTGGCCCAGGCCTTGTCGAACTCGGCGTAGGTCCAGCCGAGGTGCCGCGCGAAGGCGTCGCTGTGGGCGCGCGCTAGGATCATCGCGTCGACCGGCTGCTTGCCCTTGGAGAGGCCACGCACGTCGGCGTTGATGCCGGCGAAGGCGCCTGGGTGCTCGGCGACGAGGTAGGTGACCATCGACCAGGAGGTGACGTGGTCGGCCAGGGTGAAGTCGTTGTGCGAGTCGCGGGTCAAGAGGTCGGCCAGGGCGGTGGCCTTCCTCTTCGAGGCGAGCTGCTTGGCCTCGGCCGTCCAGTCGTGCAGCTCGCGGGCTTCGGCCGTGGTGGGGTGGCCGCCGCAGAAGGTGTTGCGCTCGTTGTTGACCTCGCGCTCGAGCATGTGCGCGAGGCCCGAGGAGATCCACAGGGGGCCGGCGTAGGAGTAGTGCCGGTAGCTGTCGATCAGCGCATGGGTGAACAGGTGCGCGAGGTGCCCATGCAGGCCATCGTCGTCCCACATGTCGCCGTCCATCTGGTGGATGGTGACGCCCACCGCGTCGGTGCTCGGGACGAGGTGCAGCAGCGACTTGGCCTCGTCGAGGCCGCGGGCGTCCTTGAGGTAGACGGCCCACTCTTCGGCGCCGGGCAGGATCAGGATCTCGAACTTGGCGGCCTGGCCGAGGTGCGGGCCTTCGCCCATGTACTTGCCGCGGTGGTTCTTGGCGGCGACCGGCTCGTCGTACTCGTTCAGGGTCGGCAGGTCGTCGGGCTCGACGTCGAGCAGCCCGGCGACGCGGGTGTACAGGGCCTCGGCACGCTCGAGGTAGACGTGGGTCTTGTGCCAGGGCTCGAGGGTCAGGGCGCCGGTGCCGAGCTGGCGGATGCCGCCCTTGCCGCGCTTGCCCGGCTGGCTCGGGTCGTCCTCGGGGTCCGAGCCGTCGCCGCCGAACCAGAAGTCGTACTCGACGTCCGCGAAGCCGAGCTTCACGTGGGGGCCCTCGATCCAGCGGATCGGGATGCCGGTGAAGAGCCGCGAGACGATCTCGGTGTCGGTCTCGCCGAAGCGGAACTCGCCGTGGGAGACGATGCCGGCCTTCTCCATGCGCGCAGGGTCGGCGGCGCACACGCTGCACGTGGTCGGGTCCGGGCGCTGGAACTCGGGGGCCTCGTCGCCTTGGGGAGCCGTGGCAGCGAGCAGGTAGGCGGCGAGGGGCAGGAGGTGCTTCATGGGGGGGAGCCAGGTGGAGGGGGGGGCCAAGGTAGCGCGCGGCGCAGGTTCCGGGCTACCTAGATCACCTGGGGGCCGGGGTCTCGCCACTGCGCGAGGGGCTCGAGCACATCGGAGAAGAGGCCGGCGAGCTCTTCGTACTGGCTGGCCCGGGGGCTGGTCGGGCGCCAGGCGAGTCCGATCCGGCGGCCCGGACCGGGCTGCTTGCGGGTGCTGGGGAAGGGGCGCAGCTCGAGGCCCTCGGTGGCCTCGACGTCGGCTGCGATGGAGGGCAGGAGGGTCACGCCGAGCCCGCTGGCGACCATCTGGACCAGGGTGCCAAGGCTCGAGGCGCGGAAGTCGTCCTCGCTGCTACGCGCGGGCAGGTTGCACTGGGAGAGGGCGTGTTCACGCAGGCAGTGCCCATCGTCGAGCAGCAGCAGCTCGGAGAGGTTGAGGTCCTCCTCGCGCGCCAACTTGCGTCGGGTCGCCGGGTGCCCCTTCCTGGCGGCGAGCAGGAAGGGGTCCTCGAACAGGAAGTGCTCGGTCAGTCCCCCGAGCTCGACGTCGAGGGCTAGCAGCAGGATGTCGAGCTGGCCCTCGAGGCACAGGCGCACCAGCTCCGCGGTGCGCTCCTCGCGCAGGAAGAGGCGCAGGTCGGGGTAGACCTCGCGGACGGCGGGCACCAAGGTGGGCAGGAGGTAGGGGGCGACGGTGGGGATCGCGCCCAGGCGCAGGTCGCCCTGGAAGGGGGCGGCGAGGCTCGCGGCTTGCTCGGAGAGGGCATCCACGTCGGACAGGACCACCCGGGCGCGGGCGAGGACCGCCTGGCCCTCGGGCGTCGTCCTTGCGCCGTGGCGGCCGCGCTCGAAGAGGATCAGGCCCAGCTGCGCCTCGAGCTGCTTGATCTGGTTGCTGAGGGCGGGCTGGGACAGGTAAAGGGCCTCGGCGGCCCGGGAGAAGTTGGCGTGGCGCTCCACGGCGAGGGCGCACTCGAGCTGTCGGATGCTGGGTCTTTCCATAGGTGCAGCTTATAGCTTCGAGCCCATCTTGCGATTGGTTGGATTGAATCCTGGGGCCGATACTTGGGCTCAACCAGTGCGGAGAGCGCCCCTCTTCGCCTCCCTCAGCCACGGACACGGAGCCCCCATGCAGAACGCCCTCGACAAGAACCTCGCCCTCCTGCTCGCCGACTACCAGGTGCTCTACCAGAAGCTCCGCAACTACCACTGGAACGTGAAGGGCCCCCTGTTCTTCTCCCTGCACGCGAAGTTCGAGGAGCTGTACCTGATCACCGCCGAGCGGGTCGATGGCCTCGCCGAGCGCCTCGCCGCCCGGGGCCAGCGCCCGCCTAGCACCCTCGCCGAACACCTGCAGCTAGCGCGCCTGGCCGAGGACCCCGAGGTCCCGTCGGCCGAGGGCATGGTCGGCCGCTTGGTGGCCGATCTCGACGTGCTGGTCGATCACCTGCGCGAGGCGGTGAAGGTCGCGGACCAGGACGGCGACTCGGCCGCGGTCAACCTGCTCGATGGCTTCGCGGACGCGGAAGAGCAGGTGAGCTGGATGCTGCGCGCCTTCCTCGGCTAGCGGGGGGCCATGGACGCGAGCGGGGGGCGGTGCCGACCGGCACCGCCCC
>JARGPD010000057.1 GCA_029212845.1 Planctomycetota bacterium | reverse complement strand
GCCCAGCGGCAAGAGAGCGTCAAGCCAAGGCGTATGCCCAGCGGCAAGAGAGCGTTAGGCGTAGATGCCGCGGAAGCTGTCGGCGTTGTCGACTCGGCGGACGGCTTCCATGTTGGCGGCCATGCGCAGGGTGACGTCGTGGGCTTCTTGGCTGGCGATGACGGCGTCCCAGGCTTCGGTCATGAAGCGGCGGAGGCGCTTCTGGATGACGACGTCGAGCCAGGGCATGCCCTGGCGGTTCTGGACCCACTCGAAGTAGGACAGGACGACGCCGCCGGCGTTGGCGAGGATGTCGGGGACGACCGGGATGTCGCGCTCGGCGAGCACGCCGTCGGCCTTGTGGGAGACGGGACCGTGGGCACCTTCGATGATGACCTTGGCGCGCACCCGCAGGCTGTTGCCGGAGTGGATCGCGTTGGGCACCGCGCAGGGGATCAAGGCGTCGCAGTCGAGCTCGAGCATCTCCTTGTTGGAGATCAGCGCGTTCGCGCCGCGGTAGGACAGGAGCGAGCCGCGCTGCTCCAGGTTGGCCAGGATGGCGGGGATGTCGAGGCCGTCCTCGTTGTAGAGGGCGCCGTGGATGTCGGAGATCGCGATCACCTTCTGGCCACCGTCATAGAGCAGGCGCGCGAGGTTGCCGCCGACCTCGCCGCTGCCCTGGATGACGACCTTGGCACCCACGCGGGGTAGCTCGTAGCGGTCGCAGGCCAGCTTGAAGATCACGCGCAGGCCCTGGGCGACGGCGTCGCGGGACCCGGCGCTGCCACCGAGGGACAGGGGCTTGCCGGTCACGACGGCCGAGACCGTGTGGCGCTCGTGCTCGCTGACCGTGTCCATGACCCAGGCCATCATCTGCTCGTCGGAGCCGATGTCTGGGCTGAGCACGTCGCGCTCGGGGCCGATCACGTCCAGCAGGCTGGCGGTGTAGCGGCGCACGGCGCGCTCGAGCTCGCTGCGGCTGTGCTTCTCCGGGTTCATCCGGATGCCGCCCGCGGCGCCGCCGAGCGGCACGCCGAGCAGGGCGCACTTGAGCGTCATCCAGGCCGCGAGGGCGCGCAGCTCGTCGAGGCGCAGGTCCGGCGAGACCCGCATCGGGCCGGTGAACGGGCCGAGGCCCGCGTTGTGCTGGACACGGCAGGCGTCGAAGACGCGGATCGAGCCGTCGTCGAGTCGCACCGGGACGGCGACCGTGATCTCGCGCTCGGGCTTGCGCAAGATCTGGTACTCGCCCATGTTGATCCCGAGGCGGCGCGCGGCGTCGTCGAAGGTGGCCATCATCGACGCGAAGGGGGACTCGTCGTCGAGGACCGGCGTGGTGGGCATGAGCCCCTCTTCGAGGGGCGGGAGGATCGGTTGTGCCATGGCTTGCCCTCAGGCGAAGGTGCCGCGCAGGCGGTAGACCGTCGCGACGCGATCGATCGCGTGGATGTAGGCGCCGATGCGCAGGGACGACTCGTACTTGCGCGCGACCTCGTCGACCTCGTCGAAGGCCTTGACCATGATCTGCTCGAGGCGCGAGTTGACGATCTCCTCGGTCCAGAAGTAGCCCATGCGGTCCTGGACCCACTCGAAGTAGCTGACGGTCACGCCGCCCGCGTTGGCGAGGATGTCGGGCACGACCATCACGCCGCGCTCGTCAAGGATCTTGTCGGCGCTGTAGGTGGTGGGGCCGTTGGCGCCCTCGACGATCAGCTTGGCCTTGATGCGGTCGACGTTCTGGGAGGTGATCGCGTTCTCGACGGCGGCGGGCACCAGGACGTCGCACTGGAGCTCGAGCTGCTTGTCGTTGGGGACCTCTTCGGCGTCGGGGAAGCCCGTGAGGCGCTTGTTCTCGGCCAGGTACTCGAGCACGGCCGGCACGTCGAGGCCCTTCTCGTTGTAGATCGCTCCGTACATGTCGGAGAGCGAGGTGATCGTGTAGCCCTCGCGGTGCATCAGCATCGCGCCGATGCCGCCGACGTTGCCCGAGCCCTGGACGACGACCTTGGTGTCCTCGGGGCGCAGGCCGAGGCGCTTGAGCGCTTCGCGGGCGCTGAGCATCACGCCGCGGCCGGTGGCCTCGCGGCGACCGAGCGAGCCACCGAGGGTCAGCGGCTTGCCGGTGACGACGGCGGTCTGGGTCGAGCGCATGTGCATGGAGTAGGTGTCCATGATCCACGCCATCGTCTGCTCGTTGGTGTTCACGTCGGGGGCCGGCACGTCGCGGTCGGGCCCGAGGATGTCCATGATGTTCGCGGTGTAGCGGCGCGTCAGGCGCTCGAGCTCACCGGGGGACATCTCGCGCGGGTCGCAGATCACGCCACCCTTGCCGCCGCCGAAGGGCAGGCCGACCACGGAGCACTTCCAGGTCATCCAGGCGGCCAGGGCGCGCACCTCGTCGAGGTTGACGTCCGGCGAGAAGCGGATGCCGCCCTTGCACGGGCCGAGCACGAAGTTGTGCTGCACCCGGTAGCCGGTGTAGACGCGCGTGGTCTTGTCGTCCATCAGCACGGGCACGGCGACCTGCAGCTCGCGGGCAGGCGTGCGCAGCACGTCGCGGATGCCGGCGTCGAGGTCCAGGTGGTCGGCCGCGATCTCGAACCGCTTGGCCATGGCCAGGAAGGGGTTGAACTCGTCGGCGAGCTCCTGGCTGATGGCAGGGCTGGTGGTGGTCGTGCTCATGGCTCGATCGACTTGGGGTCCCGGTTTTCCTGGGCAGTGCAGGGTCGGGGGGGGCCGCGATCCCGGCGAAGGGAAGCAGCGATTTCGGGGGGGTGAGTGGGTTCAGGACGTCCGAACCCCAAAGGGATGGCTATTCGATCCTCGCGGGATGGAAGCTGGAAGCCCTGTCCCGTCAATTCCGAGGAAGATTGTGCGTTCCCCTGGAAGTGGCTAGGCAGGTTCCTGTGGAACGCGAGTTGACCAAGTATGCCCCGCCCCCGAGGATCGGGTCGTGATCCATTCGTGGAGTGTGATGCGCGGCCCCCGGTTGCGCGGTGCCTGGTGTCCCGACGGGCTGCCGGCCGGGACTCTCGCGACCGGCGCAGACGCTCTGGCAGGCGCCCTCCTGGACCTGGAGCCGCACGCCACCCTGCGACGCCTCCCGGGCCGGGAGACCTTCTTGGTGGACCTAGGAGGAGCCGTGCCGCGGCCCCTCGAGGTCGAGGGCGACGCGTTCGGGCTCGAGCTCGAGGCGCTCGAGGGGGCCGGGCGGGTCGTCGTGGTCAAGCGCTACCGCTCGCCCGATCACCGCGAGGCCCTGCGCGAGCTGGTCGCGGGGCGCGCCCCGCGCGGCCCCCCGCGCCGGGGGGGCGCGAAACACGCCGGGAAGGGCGCCCCCCGGCTGGCGGGCCCGCCGCCCCGGCGGGGGGGGCCGAGAACCTCGCCGGCATGGCCGCCGCCGGTCTGCCGGTCCCGCGGCCGCTGCTCTGGGTGCGGCGCGGCTCGTCCAGCCTGGTCGTCCTCGAGTACCACGCCCACGCGCGCACCCTGCGTGGCGCACTCGAGGCCGGCGAGCCCTGCGCCCCCGCGCTGGACGAGCTCGCCCGCCTGACCGCCAGCATGCACGCCGCCGGCTGGTACCACCGCGACCTCTACCTCGAGCACCTCCTCGTCACGGGCGACGGCCTGGTCCTGATCGACGCGGGCCGCGCCCGCCAGGATCCCCTGCCGCGCCTGCGCTGGCTGGCCAAGGACCTGGCCGCCCTCTCGAGCTCGGCGCCCGACGCGCTCGACTTCGCGCGCCTGCGCTTCCTCGTGCGCTGGCGCCGCGCCCTGGCGCGCGCGGGCCGGCCGGTCGACGTGCGCGTGCTGGTCGCCGACATCGCCCGCCGCGCGGCGCGCATGCGCGCCCACACGCCTCGGCACCAGCACCGCTCCCTGGATCCCGCCACCCCGGCCGGGTAGCGTGCGCCGAGATGAGCTCCTCCCCAGCGACCGCAGCGCGCCCCACGGAACCGCCGACCCCCGCCGGGCACCTGGTGGTGCGCGCGCCCAACTGGGTCGGTGACCTGGTCATGGCCACGCCCGTGCTCGAGGCCGCGCGCCTGGCCGTCGAGTCCGGCGCCGGCCCCTGGTCGCGCCTCTCGATCGTGCTGCGTGGACACCTCGCGGCGGTGGTCGAGGGTGGCGCCCTCGAGCCCTACCTGGTGCGCCTCGGCAAGGGCCGCAAGGAGGCCGAGGTCCTGGCCGAGCTGGCGCCCGATGCCGCGCTGCTCTTGACCTCGTCGGTCGGCGCCGCCTGGCGCGCGCGCAAGGCAGGCATCCCGCTGCGCGCGGGCGCGTCCCTGCACGGCCGCGGCCTGCTCCTGACCCACCGCATCGTGCCGCCGGCCCGGGCCGGCCGCCGGGTCCCGATCCCGACCGCGCACCTCCTGCGCGACCTCGCCGGCCTGGTGGGCCTGCACCCGAGCGATCTGCACCCCGTCCTTCACGCCTCGCCGAGCGACGACGAGCGCGCCCGCGAGCTGCGTGCTGCCGCCGGCTTCGCTGCGGGCGAGCCCTTCGTCCTGTGCTGTCCCGGAGCCGCCTTCGGCGCCGCCAAGCTCTGGCCGCCACCGCGCTTCGCGGAGGCCCTCGAAGAGCTGCACCGCCGCCACGGCTGGCGTGCCATCGTGACCGGCGGACCGGGCGAAGAGCGCCTGGTGGATGCGGTCTGCGCGGCCGCACCGAGCGCCCGCTCGCTGAGTGCCGAGGCGCGCGACCTCGGCAGCCTCAAGGCGCTGGTGCGCGACGCCCAGCTGCTCCTGGTCGGGGACTCCGGCCCGCGCTGGTACGCGGCCGCCTTCGACACCCCCTGCGTGAGCGTCATGGGCCCCAACTTCCCCGAGCTGACCGCCACCTCGCTCGAGCTGTGCGAGGTGGTGCGCGTGGAGGGCCTGGCCTGCTCGCCCTGCCTCGAGCGTGTCTGCCCGCTCGACCATCACGCCTGCATGGTCGAGCTCTCGAGCTCCGCCGTCGTGGCCGCCGCCGAGCGCGTGCTAGCCCGCGCGACGCCCTAGGGCGGGGGCGGCGCCAGCGGTGGGTGTGCCCGAAGCAGGACGCCGCGGCCCCCCCACGAGGGGACCGCGGCGTCCATCGCTCCAGCCTCGCGGCTGGTGCTTCGAGGGCTACTAGCCGACGACGAGGTCCTGCGCGTTGAGCAGGATGGTGACGTTGCTACCCGTGGAAGTGCGCTCGACGCGCGCGCCTTGGGTCTTCAGGGACTGACCCATCATCGCGGCCGGGATCGGGATGTTGTGGGCACCCAGGGCGAAGTGGATCTGGTACGGGGGCGAGATCAACAGCTCTTGGCCGAGGTACAGTCCGCCGCTCGTCGCGCCGCCACCGAGGACGAGCATCGTCTTGGTGGTCACGATGCCCTGGGTGGGCGTCGTGTCGACCGAGGCGGTCCAGACCTGACCGGCGGTCGGGACGTTCACGCAGACGTAGCCGAACGGGTTGATGCCGAGGGTGCCGAAGCGGGTCGTGCAGCCGGGCGTCGGGGGCGTCGGCGTGCAGAGGATCGCGTTGGCGACGGCGCTGGCCCAGTCACCGGTGCCGGCGAGGGCCGAGGCGCCCGAGCCGTTCGAGTAGGTCACCGAACCCGCGGTGCCACCCGTGGCCGGGCGGTAGGCGTGGCAGATCTCGCCGTCGACGTACGTGCCGTCGATGATGCCGGTGCCCTGGGTCGTCAGGATGTCGCGGTAGATGATGTCGAGCGTGCTGACGTTGGTGTAGATGCAGGTCGTGCCATCACCAGCGTAGGGGCTCGCCGTGAAGTGGTTCGAGCCCGTGGGCGAGACCACCGGGCTGTAGCCCGCACCCATGATCGCGCCGGACAGGGAGTTGCCCAAGGTGTAGGTGCAGAAGGAGCCGAGCACGACGGCGCCGCCGCCGTCGTTGTAGGCGGCGAGCAGGTCGCCGAGGCCGATGTTGTCGAAGAAGGCGAAGTTCGCCCAGCAGTACACGCCGTCGTAGGTCGCGAGCTGAGCGGCGGTGGGGTTCGCCACGCGGGTGTCGAAGTAGTCGACGGTCGCGCCACCGGCGGCCGCGGCGATGGCCGCGCGCAGGGTCGGATCGTCAGCCTCGGAGGGGCAGTAGAGGATGCGCGGAGCGACACCCTTGCTGAGGTCATCGGGGACTTCGGTCAGCACGTGTCCCTTGAAGTCCACGGCGCGCATCGGGCCCAGGTTGGTGGGCTGGAGTGCAGGCGCTTGGGCCGCAGCGGGCGTAGCGAGGGAGAGTGCGAGAGCGAAAGAAACGAGGGGGGCCATGTAGATGGAGGGTCTCATGCAGCGTCGCCTGGGGTCGAGTGAGTCGGATTGCCAGCGCTCGGGGTCAGGGGAACCCCTGGGGAAGCGCGAGGCAGGGAAATCCGTGTTAAGCCCAAACGGGATTCTTCGCCGCTACAAAGATCACAAATCCGAGAGACCCCCGCCCTACGAGCCCTGAGAGCGGGGCGGGACCAAGAAAAATAGTTTGGGCATCCCCGGGGACGTCCCAAAGAGCGGCGCTTCCAGAAGGCCATTGCCCGGGCCAACAGGGAAGCGGAGAATCCCAAGCATGGCAGCACCCATCCAGCCCGGCGCACGCCTCCTGGTGCGCCTGCCGCGGTGGCTGGGGGATCTGGTCATGGCCGAGCCGACGGTCAGCGCCCTGGCCGAGCGCTGGGCCCTCGCGGGGGCACCTGAGCGCCTGACCGTGGCCGGACCGGGCCGACTCCTGGACCTCTTGGGCGAGGCGGGCGTCGCTCCCGGCGCGACCCGCACCCCAACGGATGGTCCCGACTGGCCCGCCGCCCTGGTGGGCCAGGATGCGGTGCTGCTGGGCACGGGGTCCTTCCGCAGCGCCCTGGAGGCTTGGCGCGCGGGGGTCCCCCGGCGCATCGGCTGGGCCCGCGATGGTCGCGGACTTCTGTTGTCGGATGGCCCCGAGCCGGCCCGCGAGCGCGGTGGGGCTCCGGTTGGGATCGGGGTCGTGGGGCGTCGTCCGCGGTGGGCGCCGCGGCCCTTCGGGGCGACGCTGGCCGAGCTCTCCGCCCTGATCGGCACGCCGGTCGCGCGGACTCGGCCTAGGCTCGAGCCCAGCGCCGCGGCGCTCTTGGAGGTGGACCGCGAGCTCGCCGCGGCCGGGATCGAAGGCCCCTTCGCGCTGGCCAACCTCGGCGGCCGCGCCGGCTCCGCCAAGGCCTTCCCGCACTGGGCAGAGGTGCTCGAGGCGCTGCCGCAGGGAGGCCTCCCGGTGGTCGCCGTCAGCGGCCCCGACGAGGGCCAAAGGCTCGAGGCGCTGCCCCGGGACCCGGGACCGGAGCCGCGCATCAGGCTGCGGCTCGGCGGATCGAAGGCCCCGAGCCTGACCGGCCTGGTGGCCCTGGCCCGACGGGCGGCCGTCGCCGTGACCCCCGACTCGGGGCCGCGGCACCTCTTCACCGCCGCCGGCACCCCCACGGTCGTGCTCTTCGGGCCGACGGACCCGCGCCACACCGCGGACCACCTCGGCGGCACCACCAGCCTGGTGGCCGGTGCCCCCTGCGGCCCCTGCCACGCGGAGCGCTGCCCCCTCGAGGGCGCCGCCCAGCTCGGCTGCTGGCGCCTGCTGGAGCCCGGGCGCATCGCGTCGGCGGTCGTCGCAGCAGCACGGGCCTAGCGGCCCGCCGGTGGTCGCAAGCCCGGGGGCCCCTGGGCTTCAACGGGCGGCTGCTTGGCCAGCGGCGGGCGCCGGGCCGTTATCCTCTTTGGGCGCCCCCCACCCCCAGAACGCCCCGAAACCCCCCGCCCCCATGCCCACCCACCACCAGGTCCTCGCCGACTTTCCCACCTCCGTCCCGGACCAGCCCGAGCTGGTCGAGGTGCGCCGCGAGGGCGACCTCGTGTGGCTCACGATCAACCGGCCGGAGGTGATGAACTGCCTCTCCTTCCCGACCCTGCGGCGCTTCCGCACCCTGCTGGCGGAGCTTGCGGAGGACCTCTCGATCCGCTGCATCCTGATCGCGGGTGCGGGGGACAAGGCCTTCTGCGCCGGCGCCGACCTGAAGGAGCGCAAGTCGATGCCGATGGACCTCGTGCCCGAGTTCGTGAAGAACATCCGCGGTCTGATGGACGACGTCGAGGCCATGCCCCAGCCGACCGTCGCCGTCGTCGGCGGCTTCGCGTTCGGCGGCGGCACAGAATTGATGCTGGCCTGCGACCTGCGCGTCGCGGCTCGCACCGCGCGCTTCGGCCTGACCGAGACCAGCCTCGCGATCATCCCCGGCGCGGGCGGCACCCAGCGCCTGCCGCGCCTGATTGGCAAGTCGCGCGCCAAGGACCTGATCCTGACCGGCCGCCGCCTCGAGGCGCCCGAGGCCGAAACCATGGGGCTCGTCAACCGCGTCGCGGAACCGGCCGCGCTCGAGGACGCCGCGCGCGAGGTCGCCAACGCCATCGCCGCCAACGGTCCGGTGGCGGTGCGCGCCGCCAAGGCTGCGGTCGACGGCGGCTCCGAGCTGCCCCAGCGCGAGGGCCTCGAGCTCGAGGCGCGCTGCTACGAGCGCACCCTCTCGACCAGCGACCGGCTCGAGGCCCTCGCCGCCTTCTCCGAGAAGCGCAAGCCCGTCTTCGAAGGCAAGTAGCCGCGCTGGCTGCACCTGGGGGGCAAGTCGTGGGCCGGTCGCGCCGCGGCTTGTCGGATGCGTGGCGCCGATCTTGGCCGGCCTCCCTGTCACCGTCCGGGGCGCCGCTCGTCCACGGGGGTGGTGGTGGGGGAGGCGGGGGCTGGCATCCCCGCGCTCACGTCCGGGTCTCACCCCCGGGCTGATGACCGGCCTTCAGGCTCTTGGCTACAGCTTGTAGCGCGAGATCAGGTCGCGCAGGTCCCCGGCGAGGACGGCTAGGTTCGAGGCCGACTCGCTCGATGCGGCGGCATCGTTCAGTGCGAGCTTCGACGTGCCCGCGAGACCGGCGGCGCGGGTGGCGATCTCCGTGCTGCCCGCGGCTGCGCCGGACACGTTGCGCACGATCTCGGTCGTGGTCGCGGTCTGCTCTTCGACGGCGGTCGCGATCGAGCCCTGGATCTCGTTGATCGAGCGGATCACCTCGGTGATGTCGCTGATCGCTTGGATCGCGGCCTGGGAGCTCGCCTGGACCGCGTCGATGCGGTCGGTGATGTTCTGGGTCGCCGAGCCGGTGGCCTGGGCCAGGTCCTTGACCTCCTTGGCGACGACCGCGAAGCCCTTGCCGGCCTCCCCGGCCCGGGCGGCCTCGATGGTCGCGTTCAAGGCCAAGAGGTTGGTCTGCTCGGCGATGCTGGTGATGACCTTGATGATGTCGCGGATCTCCGCCGTGGCCGAGTCGAGCTGGCCCATGGTCTCCCCCGCTGCGTTGGCGCGCGAGACGGCCTGGACGGCGATCTGGGCCCCGAGGCCTGTCTGGGTCGAGATCTCGCGGATGCTGGCCTCCATCTCCTCGGCCGCGGTGGCGACCGTGTCGATGTTCGAGCTGACCTCCCGAGCGGTGGCGGCGACCTCGTCGGCTTCCAGGGCGGTCTCGCTGGCGCGGCCGTTCATCTCGGCGCTGAGGGTGGTCAGCATCTCCGACGAGTTGGTCAGGACCAGGGCGCTCTGGGTGATGCGCCCGAAGCTCGTGCGGAGCTCGCTGAGCAGGCCGGCGACCCCCATGCCGACCCGGTCGATGGCGTCATCGCCCGAGACCTCGAGCTGGTGGGTGAGGTCACCGGTGACGGCGGTCTCGACGACCGCGAGGATCTCGTCGACCTGGGCCTCGAGGGCCTGCAGGTTGGCCGCCTCGCGCTTGGCGGCTTGGGCTTGGGCCTGGCTGGCGCGGAACTGCTCCTCGGAGGCGGCGCGCAGCTCGGAGGCCTGCAGCTCTTGCAGGGCTTGGGCGCTCTCCAATTCCACGGCCTTCTGGTGGTCCGCGTCGCGGGCGGCCTCGATCACCTGGATCGACTGGCGCATGCTGGTCTGCATGGTGGCGAGCGAGTCGAGCAGCTCGCCGAACTCGTCGGTGGCCTGATTCTCGATGACCTGGTTCAGGTTCCCGGCCGTGATCCCGTTGGCGACATCCACCGCGCGACGGACCCTGCCCGCGATCACGCGTGAGAACAGGAGGATGAAGGCGGTCATCAGGGCGATGCCGATGCTGCCAACGATGAGGAAGGACTGGGCGCCCGTGGCGGCCTCCGCCTTGGCCATGGCCGCGCTGACGTTGGCCGAAGTCCTCGCAGCCGTGATCTGTTGCAGGACCGCGGCGATGTTGGCCTCCTCGGCAATCTGCATGCGGTCGATGACGTCGCGCATGTCGGCGAAGGCGTCGCTCGAGGCCTCGGCGACCGCGGCAGCCTCGGCGCCCTCGGCGAGGATCCGATCGTGGAGGCTGGTCCAGGCCTGGAATTTCCCCAGGAACTCGGTCAAGAGCGCCTCGTCGTCCCCCTCGAGTAGCCTGGCCCCCCCGGGCACACGCTCGGCCACCTGGGCCATGTTGCCGCTGGAGAGCTCGATCAGCTCGGCGACCCGCTCCGGGCCCGGGTCGGTCAACATCTCGCGCTCGGCGAGGTGCGCCTGGTAGGCATCGCGATCCCCGTTGAGCAGCAGCTGGATCGACTTCTGCCGAGCCATCAGCTCGGGCATGTCTTCGTTGATGATCTGGCCGTAGTCTTCCTCGTTGAGCTTGTGGATCTCAGAGGTCAGGAGCTCGAGCTGGTGGTTGCCGAGGACCACCAGGCCTGCGATGCCGATGGCCGGGATGATGGCCAGGAGCATGAATTGGGTCTTGAGGCGCATGGAAAAGGAGGCAAGCGAAGGGGAATGGGCGGGCTCCTTGGACTTTCGGGTGCGGGCGGTCGAGTCCTTGACCTCGCGAGGGGCGATGGCTTCCCGTCCGAGATCCAGGGCGCCGCGGGGTCTAGCGCAACGGGAGTCGGACCACGGGCGTGGAAGGGCCGAGCTGCCCTGTAGGGGTCTGGAAGGCGCATTTCGGCCCCGTCGGCCGGCAGCGCTCAGGATTCCCAGATCCGGGGGAGTCCCTTCGACCCGGGATGCCGATCTTGGGGTCTACTTGTCGTGATTGCCCGAGGGGACGGGGTCACTCGCCCTCGTACCAGACCTCGGTCTCTTCCGCGATCCGGTCGATCTCGTCCGCCGGCACCACCTCGCCCTTGCCGATGCCCGGGCAGCAGCCCTTCACGTCGACCTCCCAGACCTTCGGCGAGGCCAGGTTGTCCACCCACCAGGGCCAGGTGGCGCACTGCTTGGGCCGCGCCTCATAGGCCCCACACAGGCCCGAGGGCTCGAGGAGCACGCAGGCGTCGCCGTTGCGCTTGAGGATCGTCCACCCGTCCTCCTCGCGGCAGTAGGCCTCCAGGAAGGCCTCCTCCGTCATGCCGAGGTGCTTGGAGAGGCCCTGCAGGTCCTTGTCGGAGACGTAGACGTAGCTGTACTCGCCGTGGTCCCGACAGCAGCGCCCACAGGCCGTGCAGTCGAAGGCCAAGCCGGGCTCGTACCAGCGCTCGGGGGCGCTCTGGGGGGGCGGGCCGTCCATGGTAGCAGGGTAACAGGTGCCGGGCCCGGACGCCTTCCGCACCGGCCGGGCGGCCCAAAAAGGCACCGGTTGTGCGGTATCCGCACGCCTCCGGCGGTCTAGGGTGGGTCCATGTGCGAAATCACACCCACGGCCCCGGGGAGGTCGCTTTGAAGCTGACCGTCGTCGAGGGCGGGACCCAGTCGGTCTACCGCTTCGAGAGCGCCGAGCTCTACCTCGGGCGCTCGATCGAGAACGACCTGCGCCTGAACTCGGGCCTCGTCTCGCGCCGCCACTGCCGCCTCTCGGTCGAGGACGGGGAGATCTGGGTCGAGGACCTGAACTCCGCCAACGGGACGGTGGTGGGGGGCGAGCGCATCGCCCGCACCCGCATCCCCGACCGCGGCGAGTTCATGGTCGGCGGGACCCGGGTGCGGGTCGAGCTCGACGGCGAGGAGGTCCCGAGGCCCGATGCGGGCACCGGCATCCTGCGCGAGGGCCTGCGCACCCACGCCGATGGCGAGGACAGCGAGGCCGACCGCATGGCCGCCTTCGCGCGCATCGCGACGCTGCTGGCCGCCGAGGTCGAGCTCAAGCCCCTGCTCGAGCGCATCGTCGACGCGGCTGTCGGCATGACCGAAGCCGAGCGCGGCTTCCTGCTGCTCGATGCCGACGCGGGCGAGGCCCGCAGTGGCGAGGGACCGCGCACGGCGACCGACCTGAAGGTGCGCCTCGCGCGGAACTTCGACGGCTCCGACATCCCGATCCCGCGCGAGCGCCTGTCCGGTGGGATCTGCGACCAGGTCCTGGCGACCGGCCGGCCGCTGGTCTCCCTCGACGCGGGCCGCGACGAGCGCTTCGAGGCCAGCGTCAGCGTCGAGGACCTGCGCCTGCGCTCGGTGCTGTGCCTGCCGATCCAGAGCGCCGGCGTGGTCGAGGGCGTGCTCTACGTCGACAACCGCCTGCGCAGCGGCGTGTTCACCGAGGAGGACCTCGACCTCGCCGAGCACTTCGCCGCCCTGGCCTCGGTCGCGATCAAGAACGCGCGCCTGGTCGAGGAGCTGCGCGTGAAGAACGAGCACCTGCAGGTCTCGGCCGAGCAGATCAAGCGCCTCAACTCCGGCCTGGGCCGCAAGGTGCGCGACCGCGACGTCGAGCTGTCGATCGTGCGCAAGGAGCTGTCCGCCGAGCGCGGGCGCCACGACTACAACGAGATCATCGGCAGCTCCTCGGCCATGCGCAAGGTGTTCGAGGTGCTCGACCGGGTCGTCGAGACCGACCTGCCGGTGCGCATCGCCGGCGAGAGCGGCACCGGCAAGGAGCTCATCGCCCGGGCGATCCACAAGAACGGCGCCCGGGCCAAGCGCCCCTTCGTGAGCGTCAACTGCGCCGCGGTCCCGGACTCGCTCCTGTCCTCGGAGCTGTTCGGCCACGCCAAGGGCGCCTTCACCGGGGCGGACCGCAGCCGCCGGGGGCTGTTCCAGCAGGCCGATGGGGGCTCGCTCTTCCTCGACGAGGTCGGGGACATGAGCGAGGACATGCAGTCGAAGCTGCTGCGCGTCCTGCAGGAGCGCGAGGTGCGGCCGGTGGGCTCGAACTCGGCCGAGAAGGTCGACGTGCGGGTGATCGTCGCGAGCCACCGCGACCTGCACGCGCTCGTCGAGGCCGGCACCTTCCGCGAGGACCTGTTCTACCGGCTCAACGTGCTGACCGTCGACCTGCCGCCCCTGCGCGAGCGCGGCGAGGACATCCCGCTGCTCGCCGAGGCCCTGCTGGCCCGCGCCGCTCGCGAGGCGGGCCAGGAGGCGCCGATCCTGCCCGTCGAGGTGCTGACCGCCCTGGCGGCCCACGACTGGCCGGGCAACGTGCGCGAGCTCGAGAACGAGATGCGCCGCGTGGTGGTCCTCGCCGATGGCATGGTGCGCCTCGACCTGCTCTCCGAGCGTGTGCTGGCCAAGGCCGGCGGCGGGACCCGCAAGGCGAGCCAGGCGGTCGACGTGGACGGCGACCTGCGCGCCGCCGTCGCGAGCTTCGAGGCGCGCGCGATCCGCGATGCCTTGGACGCCGCCGAGGGCAACAAGAGCCGCGCGGCCGAGTCCCTCGGGATCTCGCGCTTCGCCCTGCAGCGTAAGATGGAGAAGTACAGCATCGACCTCGAGGAAGGGGACGAGTCATGATCGGGCAGCACCCCGGACGCGTGCCTGAGTCGATGAAGTGAGCCGATGGATCCCGACCCGCCAGAACCGAAGAGCAGCGAGCCGCCGCCCGAGCCTTCCAAGGCGCGCAGGGTCGAGTCGCAGGCTGCCGGCGCGACCTTCGGACCGGTCGCGCCCGAGGTGACGGAAGCGGACGAGACCAAGGAGCCGGACGTGGTCAAGCCGGCGCCCCAGGCGAACAAGCCTGGCTCGCGCCGAGCTGGGCCCGGCGTGCGCATCCCCGGCTACCACATCCAGGGGGTCATCGGCCGCGGCTCGACCGGCACGGTCTACCGCGCGCGCCAGGAGAACGTCGACCGCGAGGTCGCGCTCAAGGTCCTGCACGAGGAGCTCTCGACCCGACCGCGCATGGTCCGCCGGCTGCAGCGCGAGGCGCGCACCACCGCGCGCCTGGCCCACCCGCACATCGTCTCGGCGATCGACATGGGGCGCACCGGCGAGCGCTGGTGGTTCGCGATGGAGCTCGTCGACGGGCCGAGCCTCGCCCTGCGCCTGCGCCAGGACGGACGCCTGTCCGAGCGCGAGGCCCTGCGCCTGTTCATCCCCCTGTGCGAGGCGCTCGTGCACATCTGGGAGAACGGCGTCGTGCACCGCGACATCAAGCCGGCCAACATCCTGATCGACCGGGTCTCGGGCGCGCGCCTGGCCGACCTGGGCCTGGCCTTCGCCGACGACGACCCGCACCTGACCGGCTCCGAGGGCACCCTCGGCACGCCGCACTACATCAGCCCCGAGCAGGCCCGCGACCCGTCGTCCGTGGACATCCGCACCGACATCTGGTCCTTCGGTGCGACGCTCTTCCACACGGTCTGTGGCGAGCCGCCCCTGCGCGGCGCCAACGTGGCGGAGGTCCTGTCGGGCGTGCTCTACGGCCACGTGCCGGACCCCGAGGATCTCGAGCCGGACCTCTCGCGCGGGCTCTCGCTGGTGCTGCGCAAGTGCCTGAGCCGCGACTTCGAGCGCCGCTACCAGACGCCGCGCGAGCTCTTGCTCGACCTCGAGCGCGTGCGCGAGCGGCGACGCCCGAAGGTGCGCGTCGCGAGCCTCGAGCCGACCGCCGGATCGCGCGCGTCGATCGGCCGGCTGCTGTTCGCGGCCGGCATCCTGGTGGTGCTCGGGAGCGCGGGGGGGCTGCTCTGGAAGCGTCCCTGGGACGACGGCGGCGGGCGGGTCGAGTACGCGCCCCTGACCGCGCTGGCGACCGACCTCGGCGGCGACGGCGCGGCGCCGGGCACCTGGCTCGCGCGGCTCGAAGGCATCAAGGCCGAGCTGCCGTCGGCGGACCTCGCGCGCTGGCGTGAGCTGCACGCCGAGGGCCGCATCTGGCTGTCGGGCGTGATGGGCGAGGTGCTCGACGAGGCGCGCGCGGACTTCGACGAGGCCCTGGGCGCCGGCGACTACCTGGGCGCTGGCGAGGCGATCGGGATCGGGCTCGAGGTGCGCATGCTGGAGCTGGCTGGGCTGTCCCCGGAGCTGGCCGGGCCCGAGGTGCAGATGGCCGTCAGCGGGCTGCGGCACCGGCTCGATCGCGCCGTCGACAAGGCCGAGTCCGAGGCGCGCGCGACCCTCGAGCGGGCCTTCGAGGACGAGTTCGTCGCCGGGGTCGAGGAGCTGATCGCCAAGGGGCGCTGGAGCGACGCCCGCGAGCGCCTGGCGATGACCTCGGCGGAGTTCCCCGCCGAGCTGGGCTTGGCCCTGCCGGGGCTGCCGCCGGAGCGCAGCGCGCGCCTGCTCGAGAGCGTCAGCAAGCGGCTGCTCGACGCGCGCATGGACCTCGACCGACGCTGGTCAGCGCTCGACGCCGAGCTCGTGCGCTGGATCGAGCTCGAGCTCCGCGACCTCGAGGCCGAGCTCTCCGAAGCCCTGGTCCCGATCGGGGCCAGCGAGCGCCTGACCGAGGCCTTCGACCTCGAGCTCTTCGGCCGCGGCCTGACCCCCGAGCAGATGCCGGTCGAGCCGGTCGGGCTGGCCCGGGGCAAGCTGAGCCAGGCCGTGCGAGACCTGGACGACATGGAAGCCCGGGTCGCCGCGAGCCGTGCACCGACCGGTCTCATGACGGCCGACCTGCTGGTCGCGTGGCTGGACGAAGCCGCCTGCGGGGAGGACTGGCGCGAGCGCCGCTACGATGAGGTCGACACCTATTGGGCCGCGCGCCTGCAGGACGCCTCGGGCACCGTGGGCGAGACCGAGACCCGCCAGCGGGCCTTGGCCAAGCGTCAGGAGGCGGCACTGTTGACCGCCCTGCGCGACCGCGCCCTCGCGGCCCTGCAGCCCTTGGATGGGACGGTCGTCGAGCTGCACATGAGCCCGGGCGTTCGCGCCCAGGGGGACCTCGACTTCATCGCGCCAGGCGCGGCCGGCGGCATGGTCTTCGAGGTCGGGGCCGACCGCACCTACGAGCTGTTCCTCACCGCGCCCCGCGGTGGGCTGCCACGGGGCGCGCGCCTGGTCCATCCGATCGACCTCGAGCTCTTGGCGGGCTTCGACGTCGAGCGCGTGCTCGCGGATCTGGACCAGGTGCTCGACGCAGACCTGTTGACCCTGGCCCTGTTCCGCGTCCGCGAGCAGGACGAGGAGACCGCCCGCGCGCTGATCTCGTCACGCAAGTTCGGACCGGAGCTCGAGGACCTCGCCGGCGAGCTGCGGCGTGGGCTCGAGCGGTCCGCCTCGGCCCTCGGTGCGCGCCGGCAGGTGCGCCTCTCCGACGCCCGCGGGCTGCTTGCGACGCTCTACCTCAACGAGTCGGACGCCTTCGAGCGCCTCGCCCGGGACCCGAGCCGAGCCCTCGCGACGATCCGCCGCCTGCGCACCGAGTTCGGCGACCTGGCCCCCGTGACGGCGGCCTCCCTCCAGCTGTCGGAGCTCGAGGCGCGCCTGCGCAACCCGGGGGGCAAGCCCGTGCTGGCGGACTTCGAGCAGGCCTTCGGGGCCGGCGTCGCCAACTTCGTGGGGCCCGACAAGGCCGAGCTGCACTACATCTTCGAAGGGCCGCGGGTGCCGGGCTTCTTGGTCGAGGACTGGACCCCCGACGGCTTCCACTGGGTCTCCCCCGCGAACTTCGTCGACGACCAGGACCTGATCACGAGGCCGGCTCCCCGGCTCGTGCTGCGCAAGCCGATGCTGGTCGCCGAGGGCGACCTGGTGGTCGAGTTCGACTTCGTCGAGCCGGACTTCACCTCGAGCGAGCGCCTGGTGATCTGCTCGGTGGCCGGGTTCCACGTGGCCTTGCGCACGGCCGAGGGCTCCTCCAACTCCCAGCTCGCGGTCACGACCGACAGCCTCGACGAGCTGGTTCGCGAGCTGCGCAAGCGCCCGCGGGCGGTCACCGGTCGCCTGCTGCAGGCGGGCTCCTTCTACCGCCTGCGGGTCGAGGTCAACCAGCAGCGTGGGCGCATCCTGGTGATGCTTGGCCAGCCCGATGCCAAGAGCGCCGAGACCCTCTCCGGGCAGCATGGTCGCCTGGACGCCGAGGCGGTCGTCTACCGCGAGCTGTTCCAGGGCCGGCTGGACTCGCCGATCGGACGCCCGGGCTCGGCGGGTGTGAGCCTGCGCGCGAGCGAGGCCCTGCGACTCTCGAGCATCTGGGTGCTCGGGCCGCGCTGAGTGCGGCTCAGGCAGGCGGCTCTTCGACGACCCCGAAGGTGTCGAGGACCCTGCGCGCGCGGGCGAGGCTGTCCGGGCTGAGCAGGTCGGCGACCGTGTCGAGGGCGGCTACCAGGGCAGCGGGTGCGGCGCCGCAGCGGACCGCGCCACGGGCGTGGCCGGCGAGCTGACGATCCTGTCCCAGGGCGGCGAGGCACACCACCGCGAGCAGCTCGCGCTCGGCGGCGGGGATGCCGGGGCGGGTCAGCACGCGGCCGTAGGCGTGGCCGAGGACCCAGCCGGCCCACTCGGGGTGGTAGCCCTCGAGCATGGCGCGCACCCGCGGGGCGCGGTGGCCGTAGACCTGCTCGAAGAAGTGGTAGCCCGCCTCGATGTCCGCCGCCTCGTCCCGGGGTGGGGCCAGCTCGGTGGCCCCGGGCGTGCCCAGGCCGCCAGCCTCGTCGAGCACGCCGAAGGCCTCGACCAGGCGTGGGAAGCCCGCGAAGAGGTGGGTCTGCAGGACGGCCTCCCGCCAGGTGACGTCGGGGAAGCCAGGCCCTGCGGCGAGCCGCAGCTCGCGCAGGAGGGACCAGTCCCCGAGCACGACCGCGACCGACACGCGCAGGAGGACCGGGAGCCCAGGGGGCAGGGGGGCGGCGCTCATGACCGGCAGTTTACTGACCGGTCGCCCCTCACGCTCCAGGGACCGCGCCCGTATCCCACACCCCTGGGGCTGCATTTCTGCAAGCCCCAGCTTGCCAGGGCGCCCCTCCCCCTCTCAATTGGGCTAGGCTTCCAGGTCGCCGTCCCCGGTCCGCCATCCGGGGCTCCAGAACCCTCCCCCCCTTCTCCGAATCATGCGTTCGATCCTCATCCTCGCCGCCGTCCTCGTCGCCGCCCTCGGCGGCTACTACGTCTTCCGGGAGGCCCCGGAGAAGCCCACGCCCCAGCGCGGTGGGGGGGTCAGCTACCAGGCACCTGGTAGCCAACGTCCCCAGGTCGGGGGTACTCAGCGCACGGTCCAGGGCCAGATGGGCGAGATCACCGTGAACGTGCCGGACGAGTTCGAGGCGCGGCTCGAGGCCGGCGTGCTGTCCTGGCGCGACACGGTCAGCGACGACTTCCTGGTTCCGATGGAGTCCGCTTGGAACCTCGACCTCACGGACGTGGACCTCGAGGCCGAGGTGCTGTGCGTCATCGACGGGGTCGAGATCACCCGGGACGACCTACGCACTCGACTGGTGCTCGAGCACGGCAAGTCGGTCGTGAACGCGCGCATGTTCACCCAGGTCGGGCGCATGGCCGCGGCCGAGACGGGCATCCCTTACGGGCTCACCGATGAGGAGTGGGAGGGCTACTTCACCCAGTGGCTGGCCGACCGCAAGCTGGACCGGGACATGGCCCTGGCGATCCTCTCGATCCGCATGCAGGTGCCGGTGGAAGCCGTCGAGCCCCTGCGTCGGGACATGGTCGAGGCCGTCCTGGCCTGCTTCCCGCCGGTCGAGTCGATCGACGAGCTGCCGCTCGGACTCGGTGAGGTCTTCGCCAGCCAGGACGAGATGGTCCAGGCCGCAAGCCTCGGCAGCCTGATGCAGCAGACGATCAAGTCCCACGGCAAGCCGTCGACGTCGGAGGCGGGCTACGGCACGCCGATCCCCGGTCTGCTCGAGCCGATGTCGGTGCTCTTCATCCAGATGGGCAACGAGGCGCGCTTCCGACGCAGCTGGACCAACCTGGAGTCCGAGCTGCCCGATGGCGTGCTAGCGGCCTTCTTCACTGGCGAGCTCGACCCCGATTCGGTGCTGCCGCCCTGGGAGCAGAAGGGCGACCGCGAGCTGATCCTGATCGACGACGTCTGGAGCGTGGTGGGCCCGAACCTCTCCGAAGCGATGGTTCGCACCAAGCTGCGTGAGGTGATCTGGAGCAAGGTCCTGCGCTCCAAGCTGGCCCAGATCGGCAGCCTGCCGACCCCGGGCGCCGCCTGGCGGAGCTTCGCCGAGGATTACCTCGCGCACCTCGGGACGTTCATCAAGATGGACCTGAAGATCCAGAGCAATGGCTTCCCGAACCGGCCCTTCTACATCGAGGACCAGGCGATCGTGTCCGGCATCCTGGGCTCCCTGCCCGAGGGCTGGAACTCCGACGAGCGCCTGCGCGAGTTCTTCGAGGCCAACCGCTTCTTCGTCCAGGGCTGGGAGCCGGCCTTCGAGGTGGCCCTGTTCCAGCCCCGTGACCCGCGCTCCGGCGCCGACGTCGATCCGGACTGGGACGCCGCCCTGGCGGACGCCCAGGCCTTCTGCGAGCGCGTGGCCGCAGGCGAGGACTTCAGCACCCTGCGCACGGCCCAGAACAAGTCGGTCATGGATGCCTACCGCGAGGTGAACGAGGAGCTGGCGGAGTCCTTCGCAGCCGAGTTCGGCTCTGGCGAGTTCCAGCAGACCATGCAGATGAGCAACCAGGTCCTGCGCCAGTCGGTCTACCGGGACCACATCGACGGGGTCAGCCCCCTGCGCAACGCGATCATCCGGCTCGACACCAACGAGGTCAGCCCCCCCTGGCGCACGCCGATCGGCTACATCGTGGTGCGCATGCACGACGCCAAGCTGTCGCGCCTCGAGAAGGAGTTCGAGGACGTCATCGATCTGACGCGCTTCGAGTTCGAGCAGTACCAGGTGCGCAAGTGGGTCACGGAGCAGCTCTCTGGGGCCGAGCTCGTGATCCCGGGGAGCTGAGAAGCGACCCCCTGGGCTGCTGCCGCTGAGGTGCGCCGCGCTCCCCCGGATGGGGGGGCGCGGCGCACTGCAAATTGCGCTTTCGCCCTAGAATGGGGGCAGCCATGGGGCCCGATCCCCGCGTGGATCGCTGACATTCCACCTCAACCCCCTCAGGAACAAAGACCATGCATCCGATTCTCCTTCCCCTCCTTCTCGCTGCCCCCCAGGGACCCGAGGTGCTCCTCACCGAGGGCCTCGTCATGCCGGGCAACCCGGCCCAGACCGTGACCTCGATCGGCAACACCGCGGTGAACTCCTTCGGGGGCTGGGCCGTCGGCGCCTCGGTCAACGATCCGCTCGGGACGCTGAGCCTGATCTATGGCGCCAGCTTCGGGGCACCGGCCTCGACCCTGATCACCGAGGGCACCTACGGCGGCCTTGAGCAGACGAGCTACGAGAGCTTCTTCGGCGTGAGCAACGCCATGGTCCCGGTCTACTCGCCCTCGTCGAACGATCTGATCGGCGGCACCACGGGGCTCGACGGCTGTTGGGCAGGCACGACCGTGATCGCGAACGAGGACGACCCGATCCTGTCCCTGCCGGGCAAGGTCTTCCGCTTCAACAGCCGCCCCAACGTGATCGCGACCGGCGAGCCCGTCTGGGTGGGGGGCATCGACGACGTCAGCGGCACGGCCGAGGGCAACGCCATCTTCCGCGGCGCGGGCCACACCCGCGTCGTTGGTGAGAACGACGTGCTGCCGGGCATGCCCTTCGCCGTCGGCACCGGCAGCGTCGTCGACTTCGACTTCCGCTTCTCGCCGGATGGCAACCACCACATCCTGACCGTCAACCTCGCCTCTGGCTCGTCGCTCGACGACACCTACGTCGACTACGACGGCGCGGCGCTGTTCCTCGGCGGCTCGATCGTCGGCGAGGACCAGCCCTTGCCTACGGCCCTGCAGGTCGCACCCGACGAGGACTGGGACAACTTCGACTACTTCGGCGTCATGGACGACGGCACCTACTTCTTCACCGGGGACACCAACGGCCCCGCCGCGACCGACGAGTTCGTCGTGCTCGACGGCGCCATGGTCCTGCGCGAAGGGGACACCGTGGACGGCCTCGTCCTGAGCGGCTCGATCGAGGGCGGCTACCTCAGCGCCCGCGGTGACTGGGCCGTGGTCTGGGACGTGGACGACCCGATCGACGGCAACGTCGAAGCGCTCCTGTTCAACGGGCGCTTGATCCTGAAGGAGAACGACACGATCACCACGGACCTCGACGGGGACGGCATCCCCGAGACCGGCAGCATCTCGGGCTTCACCGGACTGTCGGGCCTGACGGTCGGCATCGACCGCGCTTGCTACTTCACCTGCGACCTGGACTACCTCGGGACCTCCAGCACGACCGACGACGTCGAGGTCGCGGTGCGCCTTCCGATCCCGGACCTCTTGGCCGACGCCGACAGCCTGAGCGTTGCCAGTGGCGGCACCGTGGGCTTCAAGCTGTTCAACCCGCCGGAGGCCGCAGCCGACATCTACCTGCTGCTGGGCTCCACCTCGGGCGATGCCCCGGGCGTCCTGATCGACGGCCTGACCCTGCCACTGAACCTCGACAGCTACCTGCTGTACACCCTGCAGCATCCCAACCAGATGCCCCTCGCCGGCAGCCTCGGCACCTTCGATGTCAGCGGCACCGCGAGCGCCAGCTTCACGCTGCCGCCCGCCTTCGATCCGGGGCTCGCGGGCCTGACCGTGCACCACGCTTTCGCGTCCTTCAGCTTCCTGACGGCCACGGTGACCCACACCAGCAACGCGGTGGCGATCAGCTTCCTTCCCTGAGCGGTAGCTCGATCGAAGAGCGCGGCCCCCGGCCCCCGACCCAGCCGGGGGGGGGGGCCGGGGGGCGCGCGCCCGGGCGCCCGGGGCCCCCCCCCCGGGGCCCCGGGGGCGGCGCCCAGCGCCGGGGCCCAAGCTAGGTCGTCAGGCACCCTGCTGGAGCGGGGCGGGCAGCCATGGCGGCGGGGCCGGAGGGGAACACCTAGTTGAGGTCGCGCCAGCAGGGGCTCGGCTCCTGGGGTCGATCTAGCCCCAGGTGCCGATCGGCTCGCCGAGTCGCACGCTGTCGCCCTGGGCCAGGCCGTGAAGGTGCGTCGGTCCGCCGGCGGGGGCGACCAGGACGATCGTCGAGCCCATCTCGAAGCGTGCGAGCTCGTCGCCGCGCGCGAGGTTCACGCCGCCGCGGATCGAGGGCGGACCGTCGTCCCCGGGCTCCACCCCGACCACCCGGATGCGTGCGACGTTGAGGGCACCGACCATGACCAGCAGTAGGGGGCCGCGCTCGGTCTCGAGGCGCAGCACGGCGCGCTCGTTGTCGCACAGGACGCGAGGCTTCTTGAGCAACAGGCTGGGCCGCACCGAGTAGAAGTTGCCAGGAAGCCAGCGCACGTCGGTCAGCTCGGCGGTCTCGGGCGTGTGCACGCGGTGGTAGTCGCGCGGGGAGAGGTAGATCGTCCACGCTCGTCCGCCCTCGAGCTCGAGCTCGTCGCCAACTCCGGCGAGCAGGTCGCGGATCGGGTAGCTGCTGCCCTTGGCCTGCAGGATGCTGCCCTCGTTGATCACGGAGAGGTCCTGGACCGTGCCATCGCACGGGCTGGGGAGCAGGGCGGGGTCGGCCTCGATCGTGCGCGCCCCGGGGGTGAGGCGGCGCACGAAGAAGGCGCCCAAGCTGGGGTAGCCGTCGAGTGGCGAGCTGGCCTCGGTCACGTCGGCGCCCGTGAAGCGCGCGTAGGTGCGGTAGACGCTAGCGCGTAGGGGACGGGGTATGCGACGGTCGGCCAGCCAGCCGGTCAGCCGCGACATGGCGGCGAGTAAGGGGGTGCTCACGGGCGGTACTCTAACCGCTCGCAGTGGTAGGCTCACGCGGCAAGGCTCCCCGGGAGGGGAGTCGCAGGGGAGCGCGGGGTGGGGACAGGGCTCGAGGGGGGCCGTCGGGGTCTGGCTGGGCCGAAGGAGGCCGAGCTGGCTGCACCTGGATCGCCAAGCTGGATCGGTGGGCGGTGCTTGGCCGGTCGAGCCACCTGGGGTTGCCCCACTGGGGGATCGCCGCCTGGTGTGGCCTTGGTGGACGACCTCTTGGGGATCGAGCTCCCGGAGCTCGGGGGCAAGCAGCTGCTCCCCCTCAGGACCGGGCACGAAAGGGGGGCCCGCCCCGGCTGATGCCGGGACGGGCCCCCTTGGGTTCTCGCGAACCTGAGTCCTTACTGGAGGGTAAGGGTCAGGGCGCTCGCGATCTCAGCAACGTCGACCGTCACACCCGACGGGCCGCCAACGCGGACCTGGATGGTGATGGCGCCAACACCGATGTTGAGACCACCGAAGGACGGGTCCGGAGCGGGCGCGACCGGGAAGGCAGCGCCGCCGGCGACGGTCAGCTTCGAAATGCCGGACTCGACCGGGTCGAACATGCCTTCCCAGATGGCCTGGAGGCCAGCGGGGCCGGCGTCGTACCAGACACTGTCGGCGCCGGTGAACGTGGTACCGTTCGTGAGGCCGGGCAGGCCAAGCATGGCCGAGGTCAGGGAGTCGAAGTTAGCGGGCAGGCTCTGGGTCAGGACGCCACCGCCAGCGAGGTCGCTGTTGCGGGAGACGGCCGTCGACAGGAGGTAGCTACCAGCCTTCGGGGGAGCGAAACCACCGAGGTCGTCCCAGCTCATCGGAAGCTGCTGCATCGAGACCGCCGGGGTGGCGCTCCAGAAGAAGAAGCCGTAGTTGAGCAGGAGCGCCGGGTCGAACGCGGCACCAGCGGCGCCGCCGCCACCGGTCTTCCAGAGGACGTCCGCGGTGCCCTGGGCACCGGACGTGATGTCCTTCAGCCAGACCTGAACGGCCGAGGGCGTGCCGGAAGCGATGTTCCAGTCCGCGCCGCCGCCGCCGATGCTGCCGTTGTTCTCGGCCCACAGGAAGGGGGTCGCGAACGCAACGAAGCCGTTGATCTCGGCGGTACCCGGACCGGCACCCCACCAAGGGGTGGTGGCGGTCAGGCCGAAGGCCGGATCGAAGCCGAAGTAACGGCTGTGGCTGGTGGCGCCAGAGACGTCGGCAGTGGTGCCGAAGAGGCTGGAGCCCCAAGCGGAGTTACCGTTGGTGACACCACCCGTACCGCGACCGGGGATGGACGAAGCCGCCCCGGTGCCGTTCGAGTCATCGGTGGTACCCAGGTAGTACTGGCTGTTGCCAGCACCGCCGTTGATGGGACCCTGGATCTCGTAGATGACGTTGGCAAGCAGGGGCAGGCCAGCGGCGTCAACGCCGATCACGTTGGCACCCGGGATACCGGCGAACTGGGAGGTCGTACCCAGCCACTGGAACACGGACTGCCAAACCGAGGGGTAGGCCGCACCAGCGGTACCAGCCTGGAGACCAGGGATGGTGATCGCGCTGACGTTGTGGCCACCGGTGTTGCCGACGCTCGAGAACCAGGGGCTCAAGCAGGCGTCGCCACCGAGGTCCGAGTCCGTAGCGGACTGGACGGAAAGAAGACCCACGTCAACGCCGGGGATCGGGTTGGCAGCACCGAAGCCCTGGGCGAAGGTGAACCAGGTCGTCTCGTAGTTGCCGGACTCGTTGCGACCACCCTGGGTGATGTCGACCGAGTAGCAGCGACGGATGGCGTCACCGGTGGTGGGGTTGTGCGGCGTGCCGAAGAGGGCAGTACCGAAGATCAGGGCGCCGGGGAGGCCGACCTGGGGTGCGTTGGCCATCGGGGCCCAGTTGAAATCGTAGTCGTTCTGCAGCGTCTGGGCATTGCCGACGCTGGAGAGGACCACGGTGGCGGCGCCAATGGCCGCGAGAGTCGTGAGCTTGCTCATACCCTTAGTAAAACTCCTGAGAGGGGGTCGTTATCTTCAATGCCGTGCGAGCTTCAGTGCGTGGCGCCGCGGCACCATGGACCCTGGCCGGAGGGTCCCGCACGTTCAAACACACGGATAGGAATGGTGTCCCCTGGATCACCGATCGACCTGACCGAAGAGGGGGGGGGAGGCCTGAGGGGTGGTCCACCAAAGTGGTGGGCACCCTCGCCAGATCCTCGGACGAGTCAAGTCTAGCCCGGGTTCCTCGAAACGGTCAAGTTGCGATTTTGATGGAATCCGATACCCAGCAGGGAAACCCGTCGAGCAATGGCCCTGGGGGTCCCCACGGGGGCGGTGCGAGGTGAACCGGCTCGGGTCTACCGTCCGGGGCGCCTTGATCGGCCAAGCGCCTCGACGTTAGACTCCCACGAATAGAGCCTGGGTGTGACTTCCTCTTGTTGGTTGTTGTTGCTGTTGTTGCTCGTAACTCCTTTATTTTGAGAGGTTAAGCGTCGTGGACCAACGAAGAGCTGGAGTCGTGGTGATCATGGCTGCGGGGCAGGGAACGCGGATGGCGAGCTCTGGCCCCAAGGTTCTCCAGGAACTCTGTGGACGGCCCATGCTTGGCTATGTCGTCGATCAGGCCCTCGCGCTTGAGCCCAGTCGCGTTCTTGTCGTGGTTGGCCACGAATCCGACCAGGTCGAGGCTTATCTGCAAGTATTAAAGGTAGAGACAGGGGCCGGAGAGCGAATCGGCTCGGTCGTCCAGACCGAGCGCCTCGGCACGGGTCACGCCGTCCTGACCTGCTCCGCCGAGCTCGAGGCCCTGGGGACCGAGGCGGACGCCGGTCCGATCGTGGTGCTGTCCGGCGACATGCCCCTGTTCCGGGTCGAGACCCTGCGCAGCCTGGTCGACGCCTGGTACGAACAGGCCGCTGCCGGTGCCGGCGCGGTGATCCTGACCTCCGAGCCGGACGACGCCCGCGGTTTCGGCCGCGTCATGCGAGCTGGCGAGGCGGTCCAGGGGGTGGTCGAGGAGAAGGACGCCAGCCCCGAGCAGCGCCTGGTCCGCGAGGTGAACGTCGGCGTCTACGCCTTCTCCCGGGCGACCCTGCTCGAGGGCTTGCCGCGGCTCTCGTCGAACAACGCCCAGGGCGAGTACTACCTGACCGACATGGTCGGGCTCCTGGTGGGGGACGGCCGACCGGTGAGCGCCCAGAAGGTGGCCGACTTCAACGAGGTCATCGGGGTCAACACCCTCAAGCACCTCTCCGAGGCGCGCACCGAGCTCCAGTGGCGCATCCTCGAGGGACACCTCGCTGCCGGCGTCCGCATCGAGGATCCGGCGACCACCTACATCGACCACGGGGTCGAGATCGGCCACGGCACGCGCATCCTGCCGTGCACCGTGATCCGGGCTGGCGTCTCGATCGGCGAAGAGTGCGAGGTCGGGCCCTTCACGCACCTGCGCGTGGGCACACGCCTCGACGACCACGCCGAGGTCGGCAACTTCACCGAGGTCAAGAAGAGCACCGTCGGCAGCCACACCAAGGCCAAGCACCTGTCCTACCTCGGCGACGTGACCATCGGTGCCGGCGCGAACATCGGCGCGGGCACGATCGTGGCCAACTACGACGGCACCCACAAGCACCCGACGCAGATCGGCGATCGCGCCTTCATCGGCAGCGGCTCGATCCTGATCGCTCCCTGCACGATCGGCGAGGGGGCCCTGACCGGCGCTGGCGCGGTGCTCCGCCGCGGCACCGAGGTGGGACCGGACGAGTCCTGGGTCGGCGTGCCGGCCCGCAAGCTCGAGCCGAAGCGCGACTCGAACGACTGATCTTGACTGGGCTGCGGGCTCGGGGCCTGTGGCGGTTACCCTGCTCTCCCCTGAGACCCCTCCCAAGGATCCCCCCGTCCAAATGAGTGTCATCTTCTCCGACCAGATCCGCTTGATCGCCGGTCGCGCCCACCCTGAATTCGCCGCCAAGGTCGCCGCCTCCTTGGGCATGGGCCTCCTGGACGCGCGCGTCGCCGACTTCCCCGATCGCGAGATCGACATCAAGCTGCACGACGACGTACGCGGGTCGGACTGCTTCGTGATCCAGCCGACCTGCCCGCCGGTCAACAACAACTGGATCGAGCTGCTGCTGC
>JARGPD010000056.1 GCA_029212845.1 Planctomycetota bacterium | reverse complement strand
CGTCCTGTGGCCGACGAAGACGCGCAGGTTTGATGCGGTACAGTTGGCGCGTTTCCCGGCTCCCTGGGAGCGCTGCACCGGCGCGTGCGTGGCGCTGGCCCCGGCCTGCTAGGATCCTGCGATGAAGGGGCAGCAACTCGACTCGACCGCGGCCTGGCTGATCCTGATCGGGACGCTGGTCTTCGCGGTCGTGAGCCTCGCTCCGCCCGAGGTGCCAGGTGGGCGAGCGCTCGACGGCGCGGCCCCCGGCGCGGCGCCGCTCGCGCGCGGCTCCGACCCCGCGCGCGCCGTCGCCACGCGCGAGGAGCTCGCGAGCGAGCCGCACCCCGTCGGCAGCGCCGCCCACGACGTGGCCCTCGCCGAGCTGCTCGGCTGGATCCGCGCCACTGGCCTCGAGCCCGAGCTCCAGTACGGCATCGTCCGGGGCCGCGAGCTGACCAACGTGATCGTGCGCTTGGCGGGCGATGACTCCACGGGCACGGTCCTGATGAGCGCGCACTACGACACCGTGCCGAAGAGCCCGGGGGCGGGCGACGACGGCGCGGGTGTCGTCGCCCTGCTCGAGACCCTGCGCGTGCTGTGCGAGCTGCCGCGCCGCAATGACCTCGTGCTGCTGTTCAGCGACGGCGAGGAGCTCGGTCTGCTCGGCGCGCACCTCTTCGCGAGCGGCTCGGCGCGCGGCAAGCCGAGCGAGGTCGATCCGCCGCCGGCCCACAAGCTGGCCTTGTACCGGGAAGAGGCGCCCGGGCAGCCTGGGCGGCCTGGGCAGCTCGATACCGAGGCGGCGGACGCGTTGCTCGACCAGAGCGACCCGCGGGCCGAAGTTGCCGACGACCAGAGGAACCCGCGGGCCGAAGTTGCCGACGACCAGAGAAACCCGCGGGCCGAGGTTGCCGACGAAATGGACGCCGCGATCCGGGACCTGCTCGCGGAGATGGACGCGGAGATGGACGCGGAGATGGACGCGGAGATGGACGCGGAGATGGACCAGCGGTTGGCCATGGCTCGCGCACCCGGGGGCCGGCGCAGCGGGGTGCCGCGCGAGCTCGTCGCCCTGCCCTCGCACCTGCCGAGCCTTGGCTCCGTGCTGCTCGACGGTGCGGCCCGCGCGGGGGCCCTGCTGGCCTTCACCAAGCTGGCGACTCCCACCGACCGGCTGGCCGAGGTCGCCTGCGTGCTCAACTTCGAGGCCATCGGCAACGGCGGACCCGCGCTGATGTTCGAGACGGGGCCCGGCAGCGCGCAGCTGGTCCAGCTCTGGGGCCAGACCGCGCGCCACCCGGTCGGCAACAGCCTGGCCGCGGTGATCTACGGCTGGATGCCGAACGACACGGACCTGAGCGTGTACCGCGACCGCGGCATGCCGGGCCTCAACTTCGCCATCGCTGGCGGCAGCGGGCACTACCACAGCCCGGCCGACACACCCGAGCGCTTCGACCGCGACGCCCTGGCGCACATGGGCGACAGCGCCGTGGCCCTGGCGCGGGGCCTCGTCGGCGCCGACCTGGGAGGGCTCGGTCCAGGGGCCGGTCCGGGTCCGCACGCCCAGGGCAGCGTCAGCCGCGACCGTGCCTTCCTGGGCCTGCCCCCCTTCGGGCTGCTCACCTGGAGCGGCCCCTGGCACCTGCTCCTCGGCCTCGCGGCCCTGGTGCCCGCCCTCGCAGCCGGACGCCGTGGCCTGTCCGCGGTGGGCCTCTTGCGCGCCTGCTTGGACGGGCTCGGGCTGATGCTCCACGCGGGCGCCGGCGCAGGTCTGTGCGCGCTGCTTGCGCTGCTCCTGGTGCGCCCTTCGATGCCCCTGACCTATGACGGGATCAACCTGCTGCTGGGGGTGCTGGTGGCCGGCGCGGGTGCTGGGGCCGAGGCCTGGCTGGTGCGGCAAGGGCGCGGCCGCCGGCCGGATCCGTGCCCGGCTGCGCTGCTGGTCTGGGGTGGGCTCTTCGTCTCCTTCGCCATGCTCGAGCTCACCAAGCCCGCGGCCCTAGGTGCCGGCGCTCCCTTCTCACTGACCTTCGCCGGCTTGGTCCTCGCGTGCTTGCTGCGGCAGCGCCTGGGAGCCCCCGCGTGGCTCGCGGCCTTGGCCCTCGCGCCGGCCGCTTTCGTGCTCGCGCCGGTCCTTGCGCACCTGACCCAGCTCGCCTCGCAGAGCACCCAGAGCGCCGTCGTGCTTGCCAGCGGGCTGCTGGCGCTGGGTGCCCTGCTGCTGGCGCCGGTGCTGGTCGGCCCCGAGACTCCGGGCTCGCGCACCTGACCCACGCGCCCTCCGAGGGCTCCCAGGTGTAGGCTCGCCGAAGGTCGTGTGAAGCGGCGATGGGGACGAGGTGCAGGCGCGATGCGGGTGGGCGGGGGGATGGGTCACAAGCGCAGCTGGCAGCAGGCTCTAGGGCCACCTTGCGCGACCTTCACCGGGGGTCGCCAATCTGCAATCGGTCTTCACAGCAGGTCCATGGAGGACGCCTAACTTGTCCGCGCCAGAACGGCCAGGCCCCAGGTCATCCGAGCCGGGCCTGAATCCTCAACCCATCCCTCATCGAGACTCCACCTGTGAACACCATCTTCCAAGGCCTCGCCTTCTCCGCCGCCTTCGGCGTCGCCCTCACCGGCAGCGCCAGCGCGGCCGAGGTCCTCGTGACCTCGAACATCACCACGTCCACCACTTGGACGGCTGACAACACCTACAACCTGCAGGGCCAGATCTACGTGATGCCCGGCGCTTCGCTGACGATCGACGCCGGCGTGCGCGTGGCCTCCGACCTCGGCGGCAGCCTGGCCGTCGCCAACGGCGCCCAGATCTTCGTCAACGGCACCCAGACCAGCCCGGTCGTCATGACCTCCAAGCTGGACACGGGCGTCTGGCGCGAGGCCGCCAACGAGTGGGGCAACCTGACCATCATGGGCGACGGCTACATCTCCGAGGACGCGACCCCCGGCAACGTGCCGACCCCGAGCGCCTCGAACTTCGCGTTCATGGAAGGCCTCGTCGGCACCGGCACCGAGAACACCTACGGCGGCGGCAACGACGACGACGACAGCGGCTCGATCAACTACCTGTCCCTGCGCTATGGCGGCAAGGTCGTGTCGCTCGCGAACGAGCTGAACGGTCTGTCCCTCGGCGGCGTCGGTCGCGGCACGGACATCGACTATGTCGAGGTCATGAACAACGTCGACGACGGCATCGAGATCTGGGGTGGCACGGTCAACCTCAAGCACTTCAGCATCTGGAACGTCGGCGACGACAGCTTCGACGTCGACCAGGGCTGGCGCGGCAAGGCCCAGTTCGGGCTGATCGTCCAGGGCTACAGCCTCGACGCGAGCCAGGGCTCGGGCGTCGGTGACAACTGCTTCGAGACCGATGGTGCCGAGGACTCCGACTGGCAGCCCGTCACCACCGCGGCGATCTACAACGCGACCGTGATCGGCCAGCCGATCGACGGCGACGGCGCCACCGCATGGCGCGACAACGCCCGCGTCCAGTACCACCAGTCGATCTTCATGGACTGCGGCGAGAAGGTCGTGCGTGCCGACGGCGACGACGGCGACGGTGCCCAGGGCTACGGCCACAACGGGACCCTCTCCTTCGCCGACACCTGGACCACGGACCACACCGCGTTCTCCCTCGTCAACGCCCCCGCGACCCCGGCCGACTTCTACAAGTCGCAGACGTCGGGCAAGTTGGCGCAGATCGTCGACAGCGTCTTCTTCCGCAACCTGTCGAGCTCGGCCTACACCGAGGCCGACGCCCGCGGTGTCTTCGACGCGGGCAACAACAACGTGCTGACCCCCGGCTTCGACGACGCCGACGCGCCGATCAAGGGCCTCGTGCGTAGCGCGCCCGTGACCCGCGGCGGCAAGCAGATGGTGCCGGTCGTCTCCCTCGACCCGCGCGCTGCGAACGCGGCCCTGGTCGCATCCGGCACGGCGCCGTCCGACGGCTTCTTCACGCCGGTCGGCTACCGCGGCGCCTTCGACCCGCAGTTCAACTGGCTCTGCGGCTGGAGCGCTTCGGACGAGTTCGGCTTCATCGACGTGCCCGCCACCGCGACGGTGCGTACCGGCGCCAACAACGTGCCCAGCTCGTTGACCGCCAGCGGCGCCCCGACCCTCGGCAACGCCGGCTTCGCCTTCGTCGCCGACAACCCGACCGCCTCCTGCGGTGTGACCGCCGGCTCCCTGGCCTTGGTCTTCGTCACCCTCGACGGCCCCTTCACCCTGCCCCTCGGGAGCTTCGGCTGCGACGGCGGCTTCGGCACCCTGCTGATCGCCCCGAGCGTCTTCAAGACCCTCTCCGGCCTGTACCTCGGCACGCCGGCCAGCATCCCCGCGCCCCTGCCGGCCGACGCCTCCCTGTGCGGCCTGCCGGTCTCGGCCCAGGTCGCCTTCGCGACTCCGACCGGCGCGATCCGCCTCGGTGACGCGGTGGACCTCGTCCTCGGCAACTGAGCCAGACCCCTCGATCCTGCGCCCGCGACGTCACCCCTTCGGTGGCGTCGCGGGCTCTTCTCATCCACCCGAAGCGCCCGACACAACCATGCTCCTCAGCCTGCTCCTGACCGTGACGCCCGCCCTCCTTGGCGACGGCGAAGTCCGTGCCAACCCGCCCGCGCTCGCGCCCGCGGCCCAGGTGGCACCCTGTGAGTCTCTCGCCGACGCGCCGCTTGCGGCGTGGCGCCTGCGGCTGCTCGACCTGGCCTATGGCGCAGCGTCCGCGATGCCGCTCGAGCCGCATGTCAAGAACCGCTCGCGGGCCCAGGAGGGAGTGCTGGTCGACTGCCTCGAGCTCGGGCTCCTAGGGACCGCCGAGCGCTTCGCCGACGGCATCGCCAACTGGCGCAGGGGCGCCGCGCTCGCCGACCTGGCCTACCGGAGCCTCGAGTCCGAGCGCGAGAGCGACGCGGCCCACGTGCAGCGCCTGCTCGATGCGGCCCAGGTCTCCCTCCAGGAGCAGAGCTCCGACGAGGCCCAGGGCTGGCGGCGCGACCGTATCGCGACCAAGATGGCGCGCGTGCTGGTCCAGCTGGGCGAGCTCGAGGCGGCCCAGCGGCTGACCCTCGGCGCGACGGAGTCCGAGCTCGGCCGCGTGCAGTCGGAGCTCGCCAGCGGACTCGACCCCGAGCAGCTCGGGGCCTTCCGGGCGGAGGTCGCGCGCGTCGTCGAGGTCGGTGTCTTCGAGCAGGTCCAGGCCTACCTCGCGATCTGCGTCCAGCTGCACGCGCGCTTCTACGGCGATGCCGAGGAGCGCGCGCGCCTCGAGCAGCTGGTGGCCGCGTCGTGGACCAAGATGCCGGTCGACCTGCGCGTCCGCTGGCAGCTGGGCCTGGGCACCAACGCCCTCGATGCGGGGGACGGCGAGTCCGCGCGCAGGCTGCTGGGCCAGGCGGCGGACCTGTTCGATGACTTCGAGTGGCGCCAGGCGCGACACGAGCTCCCGCTCTTGGCCGACCTCGGCCGCGCGTGGGTGCGCGCCGGGCGGGTGGAGCAAGCGCGCGCGCTCGTCGTCCGCGGGCTGGCGCGCTTCGAGGCCGAGAGCCCGCGCATCGCCGACATCTTCCAGGCCGAGACGCTGCGACCCTTCGCCGAGGTGCTGTTCCTCATGGGCGACCGCGAGGCCGCGCGCGAGCTCTTCGCGCGTGTGCTCGAGGTCGGCCGGCAGAACCCGAACGGGCGCCCCCGGGCCGAGGACCTGGCGGAGACCTGCCGCTCCATGGCGCGAGTCGGCTGCGAGCCCACGCCTGAGCTGTGGAGCGCGCTCGTGGAGTGCTACGCGGAGCTCGGCGCGCCGTGGTAGGCCGCAGGCGCACCTTCACTTGATGTGCACCTAGCTTCACGCCCTTCACCGCGGGCCTTCACAGGATGCGCGAAGAGCGCACCTATCCTTCGCACGAAGTGGCCCGTCGAGGCGCCACGGACTGCTCCCCACCCTCGGCGCAAGTCGCCGCCCTCCCCGCTGATGGACTCCTCCCTACGATCGGCCGCGCGCGAACTGCGCGGCCTGCTGCTGATCCTGTGCGCGCTCTGCTGCGTGCTGCAGGCCAGCGGCCATGCCCAGGGAGCGGGCTCGATCCGCGGCGTCGTCAGCGACCGCGACTTCGAGGCTCCGCTGCCCGACGCGACGGTGCTGCTGGTCGAGTCGGGCACCGAGGTGCGCAGCGGGCCCCAGGGGAGCTACGTCTTCGGGGACCTCGAGCCGGGCGTGTACACGCTGGTGTTCTCGAAGGAGGGCTACGTGCGCTACGTCAAGGCTGACGTCGTCGTCGCCAGCGGTCGCTTGACGGACGTCGACGTGTGGCTCGCGGGGGACTTCACCGACATGGCGGAGTTCGTCGTGCAGCAGCTCTTGGCCCTGGGCACGGGGACCGAAGCGGCGCTGCTTCAGCTGCGCTTCGACTGCCCGGCGCTGTTGGACTCGATCAGCGCCGCTCTGATGAGTCGCGCGGGCGCAGGCGGCGCGGCCGCGGCCCTGCGCCTGGTCAGCGGTGCGACCGTGCAGGACGGCAAGTTCGCGGTCATCCGCGGGCTGCCGGACCGCTACGTGAACTCGCAGATGAACGGCATCCGCCTGCCGACCGCGGACGAGGACAAGCGCGCCGTGCAGCTGGACCAGTTCCCCTCGGTGGTGATCGAGAGCATCCAGGTCAAGAAGACCTTCACGCCGGACCAGCAGGGCGATGCCTCCGGCGGGGCGGTGAACGTCGACCTCAAGGGCATCCCCGACGAGCTGGTGTTCCAGTTCAGCGCCCAGACCAGCGTGAACTCGCAGGTCGCGGGCAGCGACTTTTTGACCTACGCCGGCGGAGGCGTCGGGTCCTTCGGCCTGGACGACGGCGGACGCGACGTGCAGTTCAGCGATGGCCTAGCCCACGACTGGGAGGGTGCCGTCGGCGTCCAGCGTGGCAGTGCACCGATCGACTACAAGCTGTCCCTCGGCGGCGGCGGCCAGCTGATCGCAGACGATGAGCTCGTGGTCGGCGGCTTCGCGAGCGTCTTCTACGAGCGCGACAGCTCGTTCTACGACAACGGCCGGGACGACTCGCTGTGGGAGAAGGCGCCCGGGGAGGGGCTGACCCCCGAGACCAAGCAAGGCGTCGGCACCGTCGGTGGCGACTTCCGCACCGCGCTCTTCGACGTGACCAAGGCGAGCCAGTCGGTCCAGTGGGGCGGCCTCGTGACCCTGGGCATGGAGCTCGACCAGGACCGGCTCGGCCTGACCTACCTGTACACCCACGTGGCGGATGACACGGTGACCCTGGCCGAGGACACGCGCGGCAAGGCGCACTTCTTCCCGGGCTACGATCCCGACGACCTCAGCGACCCGGGCAACGACGCGGTCAACATCGACTCGGCCCCATGGCTGCGCTCGGAGACCTTGGCCTATACCGAGCGCACGACCCAGACCCTGCAGCTGACCGGCGACCACGTGCTGCCCACGCCGGACTTCGCCCTCGGCAGCTTCGCCTTCCAGCAGCCGAAGCTCGACTGGAGCCTGAGCACCAGCAGCGCGCGGCTCGACCAGCCCGACAAGCGCGTCTTCGGCTCGCGCTGGAACCCGGCCTACGAGAGCGCCAGCTGGCCGCCCGGCAGCACGACGGTCACCGACCCGACCCACTCCGAGTACAAGCCTGCGGCCAACATCAACATCGGCAACCTGCAGCGCATCTGGAAGGACATCACCGAGGACAGCCAGCAGCTGTCGCTCAACGTCGAGCTGCCCTTCGAGCAGTGGAGCGGCGACGAGGGCTACCTCAAGGTCGGCCTGTTCGACGACACGCTCGAGCGCAGCTACAGCGAGTCGAGCTTCAGCAACCCGGCCGACTTCTGGACCTTCGAGGGCGGCTGGGAGGAGTTCGCCAGCGAGCAGTTCGCCCAGGAGTCGCACCCGCTCGAGGCCTCGGACATCGACGTGCCCTACCAGGGCGACCAGGACATCACGGCCTGGTACACGATGCTCGACCTGCCCCTCGGCAGCACGCTCAACCTGATCGGCGGCGCGCGCTTCGAGACGACCCGGCTGGTGACCAGCCTGCAGCCCGAGGCCGACGCACAGTGGTTCCCGAAGGGCAGCTTCACGCCGCAGTTCCTGATCGACTACGACCCCTCCGAGTACAACCAGGACTTCGAGCAGGACGACATCCTGCCCGCGCTGGGGCTGTCCTTCGAGCCGACCGAGATGGTCTCCTTCCACGCCTCGTTCAGCCGCACGGTGGCGCGCCAGACCTTCAAGGAGATCACCCCGATCCTCCAGCAGGAGTACCTCGGCGGACCGATCTTCATCGGCAACCCCGACCTGCGCATGAGCTCGGTCGAGAGCTACGACCTGCGGCTCGACGTGCGCCCCTACGAGGGCTCCCTGTACTCGGTGTCCTGGTTCTACAAGGACGTCCAGGACCCGATCGAGTACGTGCAGCGGGTGGCGGCGCTGACCTTCACCGAGCCGGTCAACTACCCCGAGGGCAGCATCGCCGGCTTCGAGCTTGAGGCGCGCCAGGAGCTCGGCTTCTGGAACGAGGAGCTGGACGGCCTCTCGATCGGCGCCAACGCGACCTTCATCGACTCCGAGGTGACCCTGCCCGAGGACGAGGCCGCGCTGTTGTCCGATCCCGACATCGCCGCTCCGATGGCGACGCGCGACATGACCGGCGCGCCCGAGCACCTCTACAACCTGTTCCTGACCTACGAGCTGCCGAGCTACGACACGCAGCTCGGCCTGTTCTACACCTTCGAGGGCGACGCCCTGCAGGCCGGCGCCACCACCTCGAACAACAACTTCGTGCCGAGCGTCTACTCGCTCGGCTACGGCACTCTCAACTTCAGCGCGTCGAAGAAGCTCGGCAAGCACTTCCGGCTGAAGTTCCAGGCCAAGAACCTGACCAATCCCGAGATCCAAGAGGTCTACCGCTCGGACTACATCGCGGGTGACGCGATCAAGACCTCGTACACGAAGGGAGCCGAGTTCTCCCTCAGCCTCAGCGCCAGCTTCTAGCCGGCCAACCCCCTATGGACATGCTGCACATCCCCGCCAGGGCCACCCGCCGCGCCTGCTGGCTCGCCGCAATCGGACTCGGCCTCGCCGGCCTGACCTCGGCGAGCCTGCTCACGACCCAAGAGCCCGTCGAGGAGGCGCGCGCCGTGATGGAGAAGTGGGTCGACACCAAGCGCGTGCTCTCCCAGGAGAAGCGCGACTGGCAGCTCGGTCGCGAGATCCTCGGCGACCGCATCGAGCTCGTGAAGCGCGAGCTGGAGAGCCTGCGCGCGGGGATCGCCGAGGCCCAGGCGAGCATCGCCGAGGCCGACTCCAAGCACGGCGAGCTGGCCGCGGAGAAGCAGCGTCTGGCCGCCGCGGCCGGGCAGCTCGAGGCGCTCGTCCCTGGGCTGGAGTCCCGCCTGCGCGCGCTCTTGCTGCGCCTGCCCGAGCCGCTGCTCGAGCGCGTCGCGCCGCTCAGTCAGCGGCTCCCCGAGGCTGAAGAGACCGAGGTGGATGCGTCCCTCGGCGAGCGCTTCCAGAACCTGGTCGGCATCCTCAACGAGGCCAACAAGTTCCACGGCGAGGTCTCCGTGGCCAGCGAAGTGCGCAGCGTCGCAGGCGGCCGCAGCTCCGAGGTGACCGCGCTGTACCTCGGCCTGGGCCAGGGCTTCTACGTGACCGGCGACGACACCCAGGCGGGCGTCAGGCGCGCTGGCGATGGGGCTTGGACCTGGCGACCGATCCAGGGCTCCCAGGCGGAGGCCCTGGCCACGGCGGCCGACATCCGCAGGGCCATCCGCGTCCTCTCGAACGAGCTCCCCGCGAGCTTCGTGAAGCTGCCCGTCGAGATCGACTGAGCCCAGGCCCCCGACCATGAAGACGACCATGAAGAAGCTGCTTCCCCTCGCCCTGGCGGCCCTGCTGTCACCACCGACTCCTTGCGCACCCCAGGACCCTGCCGGCTTCGGCGAGGCGCGCCTCGGCCTGGACCAGCAGCTGATCGAGGCGGTCGAGGAGCTCAACACGCTCCGCCAGACGATCGTGTCGGAGAAGCTGCCGCTCAGTCGCGAGCTGACCGCGCTGGAGCGCCAGCTGTCCGAGCTGCGCGCCGAGTACCAGGCGACCACGCGCCAGCTCGATGGCCGCACCCTCGACCTGTCCAACCTGCGCACCGAGATCCGCTCCCGCGAGGCCGAGAACGGCTACCTGTCGAACCTGTTCGACGAGTACCTGCGCGGCTTCGAGTCGCGCTTGCACATCACCGAGCTGCAGCGCTACGAGGACCAGCTCGAGCGCACCAAGCTGGCGGCCGAGGACAGCGGGCTCGAGGAGGTCGAGGTCTTCGCGCGGCAGGTCGAGCTGATCGCCCTGTCGATCGAGCGCCTGGACGAGGCGCTCGGCGGGACGACCTTCGAGGGCGAGGCTGTCGACGCGAGCGGGATCGTCAACCGCGGCGTCTTCGCGCTCGTCGGCCCGGCCGCGCTGTTCCTGCCCGAGGGCGGCAGCGAGGCGACCCTGGCCGAGCAGCGCCTCGGCTCCCTCCAGCCCGCGGCGCTGCCTTTCGGCGACCCCGCCGATGCCGCCGCCGCCGCGGACCTGATCACGGCCGGCGCCGGCCTGATGCCCTTCGACCCGACCCTCGGCAACGCGCTCAAGATCGAGGCCACCGAGGAGTCCTTGCTCGAGCACGTGCAGAAGGGCGGCGCGGTGATGATCCCGATCTTCGCCATGGCTGGCCTGGCGCTGCTGTTCGCGGTCTACAAGTGGCTGTCGATGGCCTTCATCGGCATGCCCAAGGAGAAGCGAGTGGCGGCCTTGCTCGAGGCCGTCGGTGAGCGGGACGAGGACGCGGTCAAGCGCCACGTCGGTGTGATCAAGGGTCCCATCGGGTCCATGCTGGCGCGCGGCGTCGACCACCTGCGCGAGCCGCGCGAGCTGGTCGAAGAGGTCCTGTACGAGAAGGTGCTGACCACGCGCCTCGAGCTGAACAGCTTCCTGCCGTTCATCGCCATCTGTGCCGCCTCGGCCCCGCTGCTCGGCCTGCTGGGCACCGTGACCGGCATCATCAACACCTTCAAGATGATCACGGTCTTCGGCTCGGGCGACGTCAAGAGCCTGTCCGGCGGCATCTCCGAGGCTCTGATCACGACCAAGTTCGGTCTGATCGTCGCGATCCCGTCCCTGCTGCTGCACGCCTTCCTGTCGCGCAAGGCCAGGCGCATCGTCGACCAGATGGAGAAGACCGCCGTGGCCTTCACCAACCAGCTCGGCCGCGCCCACTACGCCGACGAGGACGAGGCGCGTGCCGCGCGCCGACCCCAGCCGGCCCCGACGCCTGCGGACCTCCCGCACACCTCCCTGGAGGCGCGCATCGGCGAGCTTGCGGCCGAGCAGGAGTGCGCCTCGAAGGCGCTCCAGGAGAGTCGCCGGGAGCTCGTGCTTCTGCAGCAGGAGCTGCAAGCCCAGGAGGCCTGACCGATGCGCTTCGAGGACCTCGACATCGAAGGGCTCCAGGGCGAGGCCGCCCGCCTCTGGGACCAGGCGACCTCGATCTGGACCGACGGCGGTTGGGCGATGATCGCCATCGCCGTGATCGCCCTGCTGATGTTCTCGATGGGGCTCTCGGCCTGGGTGCGCCTTAGCTCCAAGGGCTTCCAGTCGGTCCCCGAGCGTCGCTGGCGACACTGGCTCGAGCACCGCATCGAGCGCAAGGGACCGATCGGCCGCATCCTCGACTTCGTCGGCGAGGCGCGCAGTCTGAAGGACGTCTCGACGGCCTTCGACCAGCTGCACTCGACCGAGACGGCGCCCTTCGACCGCGACCTCAAGGTGATCAAGATCTGCGTCGCCTCGGCGCCACTCGTGGGGCTGCTCGGCACGGTCACCGGCATGCTGACGACCTTCGACGCCCTCTCCAGCGGCGCAGGCGGCGACCAGACCATGGGCATGATCGCGGGCGGCATCTCCGAGGCCCTGATCACCACCGAGACCGGCCTGGTGATCGCCCTGCCCGGGCTCTTCATGCAGTACCTGCTGACCCGCAAGCACGACCGCTACAAGGCCTTCCTCGCCCACGTCGAGACGGTCTGTACCCAGAAGCTCTACCGCCAGCTGCGCCGCACCGGCGCGGTGGCCTAGGCCAACCAAAGGACCAAACCCATGGGACGCTTCCGCAACGCCAGCCACGACGACGGCGCCGAGTCGGCGATCGACATGAGCCCGCTGATGGACTGCGTGTTCATCCTCTTGATCTTCTTCATCGTGACCACGACCTTCGTGGACGAGACCGGCATCGAGGTCGACAAGCCCCAGGCCGCCTCGGCCTCGCGGCTCGAGAAGACCAGCATCCTGATCGCCCTGACCCAGGACGGCGAGGTCGTCTATGGCGGCCGCGAGATCGGCGTCGCAGGCGTGCGCCCGCTGGTCAAGCGCATGCTCCAGAAGGAGGACGTGCCGGTGATCATCCAGGCCGACAAGGCCGCCGTGTCGGGCATGCTCGTGCGCATCATCGACGAGGCCAAGCTCGGTGGGGCCGTCAAGGTCAGCGTGGCGACCGCCGTGGAGCAGGGCTGAGTCGATGGGGCACCTGGTCAAGCTGGTCGCCGGCATCCTGCGTCGCTTCGCCATCGGCGTCGGCGCCGTCGGGCTGACGCTGGTCTTCTTCTTCGTGCTGCCCCTGATCCAGGCGATCGGCCAGCAGGACGACAGCGACGTGGTGCTGACCACGGTGGACGCCGCCGAGCTGCCGCCGCCGCCGCCCCCGATCGAGGAGCAGCCGCCCCCGGAGGAGCAGCCCGAAGAGGCGCCCCCGGAGCTGGCCGAGGAGACCCAGCCGCTCGACCTCTCCCAGCTCGAGCTGGCCCTGGATCCGGGTGGCTTCAGCGACTCTTGGCTGGGTGGCGACTTCGCCGTGCAGCTGAACACGGTCACCTCGGGCGCCGCGGTGGAGAGCCTCTTCTCGATGGCCGACCTCGATCAGAAGCCGCGTGTGATCCACCAGCCGAGCCCCCAGCTGAGCGCCAAGCTGCGCAGGCAGACGCCGGCCACGGTCCACGTCCTGTTCCTCGTCGACCCCAGCGGTCGCGTCACCAAGCCGAAGGTCCAGAAGTCCACCAACCCCGCCTTCGAGCGCGCCGCCCTCGACGCGGTCAAGCAGTGGAGGTTCGAGCCCGGCAAGCGCAAGGGCGAGGCCGTCAGCTTCCGCATGCGCGTCCCGATCACCTTCCCGCAGAGCTAGCACCATGATCCCGAACACACGCAAGGCGCGCGTCGCCGCCCTCGTCCTCGCTCCCCTGGCCGCCTGCTCGGGCGTGGAGCTCGCGCCTCCGGGCGGCGAACCCCAGCACCTGGAGATTCGCTCCGCCGACCCGGTCCCGATCAGCTCCGAGATGGTCAGTCTTCCGACCAGCCGCAGCGACCGCGCGCTCGAGCTGTCGATCTGGACCAGCACGGACTTCCGCGCGCGCTTCGCCCAGAGCTACCTCGCCGTGACCGAGGTCGAGCCGACCCTGACCGGGGCCGAGACCGAGGACATGCAGGGGGTGCTCGAGCTGATGGGCGCGGACGAGCTCGCCGCTGCGATCGAGCTGCTGAGCGAGCGCAGCGGCCCGGCCTCGAGCGCGGTCTTCGACTTCACCCTCGGCAACCTGCACTTCCAGGAGGAGGCGTTCCCGCTCGCCACCGAGGCCTACGAGGAAGCGGTGGCCAAGTTCCCGCGCTTCCGTCGCGCGTGGAAGAACCTGGGCTTGATCCACGTGCGCCAGGGCGACTTCGCCGCGGCGGTGCGGCCGCTGACGCGCGTGCTGGAGCTCGGCGGTGGTGACGCGGTGACCTATGGCCTGCTCGGCTACAGCTACTCGAGCACCGGCAACGAGCTCTCCGCCGAGTCGGCCTACCGCATGGCGGTCCTGCTGGACCCGGGGACGATGGACTGGAAGATGGGGCTCGCGCGCAGCTTCTTCAAGCAGGAGCGCTTCGCCGACGCGGCCAGCTTCCTGGGCCAGCTGATCGACGCGGCTCCCGAGCGCGTCGACCTGTGGCTCTTGCAGGCCAACGCGTTCATCGGACTCGGCCAGCCGATGCGCGCCGCGGAGAACTTCGAGCTGGTCGACCGTCTCGGCGGAGCGACCGCCGACAGCCTCAACATGCTGGGCGACATCTACGTCAACGAGGAGCTGCTCGAGCTCGCGACCGACGCCTACCTGCGCGCGCTCGATGCCGCCGGCGCGACGGGCGCGGGGCCCTCGCTGCGGGCCGCCAAGGTGCTCGCGGGCCGCTCGTTCCTGGAGGGCGCGGCGGTGCTGCTCGACCGCCTGGAGGCGACCGGAGACCTCGCGCTGGGCGAGCGCAAGGACCTGCTCAAGCTGCGCGCTCGCATCGCGGTGGCCGAGGGCGCCGGCGAACAAGAGGCGCGCGTGCTGCGCGAGATCGTCGAGCTCGACCCGCTCGACGGCGAGGCCCTGATCCTGCTCGGCCAGCACAGCCAGCGCGGCGGCGACCTGGAGCAGGCGATCTTCTACTTCGAGCGCGCCGAGGGACTCGAGGCCTTCGAGGCCGACGCCCGCGTCCGCCACGCCCAGGCCCTAGTGGCCCAGGGGCGCTACGCCGAGGCCCTGCCGCTGCTGACCCGCGCCCAGGCGATCGAGCCGCGCGCCCACGTGCAGGAGTACCTCGAGCAGGTGCAGCGCGTCGCCCAGAAGCGCTAGCTCCAAGCCCAAGCGGGGCCTGTCCCTGGGCCGTCAGCGGCTGGCGAGCTCGCCGGCGCCGTCCAGGGCCGAGGTGCGCTGCTCGGCCGCGGCCAGGCCGCGCCCGGCGGCGCGGCGCACAAGACGCTCGGCCTCGGCCCGCGTCCCGGCCTCGCCGAGACCCTTGGCGTACAGCAGCCCCAGGTTGAACTCGGCCAGCGCGAAGCCCTGGTCGGCCGCCGCACGCAGCAGGCGCTCGGCGGCGCGCGGGCTCCGGTCCACGCCCTCGCCGCGGAGGTACAACAGCCCGAGGTTGGTCTGCGCCACCGCGAGGCCCTGGTCGGCCGCGCGCCGCATCCACGCCGCGGCCAGCTGCTGGTCGGCATCGACGCCGCGGCCGCTGTGGTGCAGCCAGCCGACCAGGTACTCGGCCTCGGCCATGCCGGCCTCGGCGGCACGCAGCAGCCACTTGTGGGCGAGGACCTCGCTGGTCGGCAGGAAGCGACCCTCCAGGTACCAGGTGCCGAGCAGGTGCTGGGCGGGGGCGTGCCCCGCGTCGGCGGCGGCGCGCATCCAGCGCACGGCCCTGCGGCTGTCGGGCGCGAGGCCCAGGTCGCCGGCGTGGGCCAGACCCAGCAGGTAGGCGGCGCCGACGTGGTCCGCACGCGCGGCGCTGGCGAGCAGCTCGGCGCCGCGCTCGGGCTCGGCCGGCACGACGTCGCCGAGCAGCAAGAGGACGCCGAGGTCGAAGCGCGCGATGGTCGAGCCCAACCCAGCGGCGCGCTCCAGGTAGGCGACGGCGAGCTCCGGGTCTCGCAGGACACCCGCGCCGGTCAGGTGCATGGCGCCCAGGTTGGTGCAGGCTGCCGCGTGGTCCTGGTCGGCGGCCAAGCGGTACCAGCGGGCGGCCGCGAAGACGTCGGCTTCGACGCCTTGGCCGTGCTCGTACAGGCTGCCGACGAGGAAGCAGGCTTGGGCATCGCCGCTCTCTGCGATGGGCGTCCACGCGTGCAGGGCGCTGGTGTAGTGGCCTTGGTCAAAGGCGTCCCAGCCCGCCTGGTCGGGGCTCTGGCAGGCGGCGATGGCGAGTGGGGCGAGGACGGCGAGCAGGATGGCTTGGGGTTTCATGATCTTGGCTATCGGAGGAGCTCCGGTCGGCGGTTGAGGCCTTCGCCTCCCGGGAGGGCCGCTGGGCATGAATTCACAAAAGTCGTGGTCGGTCGGGTGGGGCCCTGCGTGCCATGCTGCGTGGCTCGACCTCCAGCCCAAGCCGACCATGCCGACCCGCCTCTCCTTCCTCTTGCTCGCTGCCTGCCTCCTCGCCGCCTGTGGGCCCAAGCCGTCCAGTGAGCTCGCGGCCACGCCGGTGTTCGAAGGCACGCACCTGCGTCGCATCGCGAGCTTCCCGGCCTACCTGAACGGCAGGGTGCAGGACGAGACCGTGGCCGAGATCCTCAGCGCCAGCGCCGACGGGCGCACCCTCGTCTACACGGACTCGGAGTCCGAACGGCTGGGCTTCATCGACATCACCGACGCCACCAACCCCCGGCCTGCGGGCACCCTCGACATGGGCGGCGAGCCGACGTCGGTGGCTTGTCGGGGCGGCTTGGCCCTCGCCTGTGTGAACCGCTCGGAGGACTACGTCGAGACCGCAGGCGTGCTGCTGGTCGTCGACCTCGACACCCACGAGGTCCTGCGCGAGCTCGACCTGGGTGGGCAGCCCGACTCGATCGCGGTCAGCCCCGATGGACGCTTCGCCGCGATCGCGATCGAGAACGAGCGCGACGAGGGCCTGGGCGAGGGCCGCCTGCCCCAAGGGCCGCCCGGCTGGCTGACGATCGTCGACTGCGTCGGCGAGGTCGGCGACTGGAGCCTGCGCCGGGTCCAGCTGACCGGGCTGGCCGAGCTCTACCCCAGCGATCCCGAGCCGGAGTTCGTGGACATCAACGCAGCGAACCAGGTCGTCGTGACCCTGCAGGAGAACAACCACCTGGTGGTCGTGGACCTCGCCAGCGGCGACGTGCTGCTGAGCACCTCCTCGGGCGCAGTCGACCTCGAGGGCGTGGACGTGGTCGCCGACGGTCGCATCGCGCTCGACGGCGAGCTGACCGGCGTGCTGCGCGAGCCCGACGCGGTCGGGTGGATCTCGGCGACTGCCTTCGCGACGGCCAACGAGGGCGATCTGGATGGCGGCTCGCGCGGGTTCACGACCTGGTCGGCGAGCGGCGAGGTGCTGTTCGATGCGGGCGCCACCGTCGAGCACGAGCTCGTGCGGCTCGGCCACTTCCCCGAGGACCGCGCCGACGCCAAGGGTGGCGAGCCCGAGGGCATCGAGTTCGGTCGCTTCCGCATGGGGGGGCAGGACCGCGACCTCGTGTTCGTCGGCTGCGAGCGCGGCAACGTCGTCTTGGTCTATGACGTCACCGCGGACCCCGCGCGGCCCGAGCTCGTGCAGGTCCTGCCCACGGGCGTCGGGCCCGAGGGCATCCTGGCGATCCCAAGCCGCGGGCTCTTGGCCGTGGCGGCGGAGCGCGACGATCGCAAGGGCGGCTACCGCTCGTCGGTGACGCTCTATGCCCTCGCGGACGCGCCCAGCTACCCGAGCCTCGTGTCCGAGGACGACGCCGCTGGCCTGCCGATCGGCTGGCTCGAGCTGTCGGGCTTGGCCGTCGATCCCAGCGACGACGGGCGGCTGTTCAGCGTGCCCGACAGCGGCCTGCGCCCGAGCCGCATCTACACGATCGACGCCACAGCGAGCCCGGCCCGGATCGTCCACGAGACCCTGCTGCATGACTCCGCCGGCGTGCTCGCGGCGACCTACGCCCGCCTCGCCGCGCAGCTGCCCGCGGACTTCCGGGAGGACTTCGCAGCGGGCCTCGCCAAGGCCGCGGGGGGTCGCACGGATGGCACGGTGGACCTCGACCTCGAGGGCGTCTGCGCCCTGGCCGATGGGACCTTCTGGGTCGTCGCCGAGGGCAGCGGCCGCGGGCCCCTGCACCCGAAGGCCAAGGGCAAGGGCTTCCGCCCGAACCTGCTGCTGCACGTCGCAGCCGACGGCGAGCTCCTGCGCGCCGAGGCCCTGCCCGAGGTGCTGGTCCAGGCCCAGGAGGGGGCCGGACTCGAGGGCGTCGCCAGCGATGGTGAGCTGGTCTACGCGGTCCTGCAGCGCCCTTGGGGTGAGGCCAATGGTCTGCTGCGGCGCACGGTGCTGCTGCGCTTCGAGCCGGCGACGGGGACCTGGGCCTCGGCCTACTACACCCTCGACGAGGTGGCCTCGCCGGCCGGTGGCTGGGTCGGCGTGTCGGGCTTGCAGCTCATGGGTGGTGACCGGCTGGCGGTGCTCGAGCGCGACAACCAGGGCGGCGAAGACGCGCGGATCAAGCGCCTCTACAGCGTCGCCCTCGAGGATCTGGACTGGTCCACCAGCGGCGACCACGACTCGATCCAAGGCGTCCGCAAGTCGCTGCTCCTCGACCTGGTCGCCGAGGGAGTCTTCGACGAGCGCGCGATCCCGGTGCCGGTCTTCCTCGAGGGTCTAGCGCTGGATTCGAGCGGCTCTTTGCTGCTGCTGAACGACAACGGAGGCGTGGCTGGAAACGGTGGGGAGACCCACTTGATCCGCCTGCGCGGGGTCCTCGAGCGCTAGGCCGCGGGACAGGTCTGTCCCAAGTGGGGCCCCATGTGGACCCCAAGAACGGGTAGGATGATCGCCATCAGCGCGCCCGGCGGGGTCGCCCTTGGGGCGAAGCACCGCGGCCGCGCGCTACTTTCCGGGCACAACAGGGCTCTCCTCGCACCAACTGGGGGAATCGCCTCCACCCAGTTCCCTCTCGCCACTCCAACTGTTGTGGAGGCCGAGAACCTGCCCGGGAACCGCGCCGTCTGCGCGTCCGGGCTTCGCGTTGAGCGCGAGATCCAAGATGAGCAAGAACTCTAGCAACGGTTCGGAGTCGGGCGCCTTTGGCGCCGGCCTGTTCCAGTCCACCAAGTCCACCAAGTCCGAGGGCGAGCGCAGCGCCGAGCGCGCACCCAAGCCCGCCCGCGAGAGCGCGCCCGAAGAGAGCCGCAAGCGCGGCCCGCGGCGCCGCCGTGGGGGCGACTCGTCCGAGCCCAAGCCGGTCGAGGCGCCGCGCACCCCGAAGCCCGTCGACCCCGTCGAGGCCTACACCGCCAAGCTCGCCGAGGAGGGTCCTCCCGGCCTGACCGGCTTCGCGCGCTTCAACCTCGGCAAGCGCATCGAGCGCGGCATCGCCGAGGCCGGCTACACCAGCCCGCGCCCGATCCAGGAGGGCTCGATCGCCGAGATCCTCGAGGGCCGTGACATCCTCGGCCTGGCCCAGACCGGCACCGGCAAGACGGCCGCCTTCGTGCTGCCGATCCTGCACCGCCTCTTGACGACCAAGAGTCCCAAGAAGGGCCGCCCGCGCGTGCTCGTCGTCTCGCCCACGCGTGAGCTCACCAACCAGATCCACCAGGAGTTCCTGGCCCTCGGCCAGTTCACCGGCGTCACCGCGATGACGATCTTCGGCGGCGTCTCGGCCAACCCGCAGCTGCGCGCTCTGCGCGCCAAGCCCGACGTGCTGGTGGCCTGCCCCGGTCGCCTGCTCGACCTGGTCGCCCAGGGCGCGGTGCAGCTCGACGGCATCGAGGTGCTCGTGCTCGACGAGGCCGACCACATGTTCGACATGGGCTTCTTGCCCGACGTGCGCCGCATCCTCAAGGCCCTGCCTGCGCGCCGTCAGAACCTCCTGTACTCGGCCACGATGCCCAAGGAGATCCGCCACCTCACCAAGGAGGTGCTGACCGACCCGCACGTGGTCGAGCTCAACCACCAGGCTCCGGTCGAGACGATCGAGCACTCGCTCTACCCGGTGCACCCGACCCGCAAGGGTGACCTGCTGCGCACCCTGATCGACGGCGACGGCTTCAAGACCGCGATCGTCTTCACGCGCACGAAGTTCCGCGCCAAGAGCCTCGCGCGCAAGCTCGACCGGGACGGGCACCGCGCCGTGGCCCTGCAGGGCAACATGAGCCAGCCCCAGCGCGACCGCGCCATGGCCGGCTTCAAGAGCGGCGCCTTCGACATCCTCGTGGCGACCGACATCGCGGCGCGCGGCATCGACGTGGCCGGCGTCTCGCACGTGATCAACTACGACGTGCCGAACACGCCCGAGGCCTACATGCACCGCATCGGCCGCACCGGTCGCTCGGAGCGCGAGGGCAAGGCCTTCACCTTCGTGACCCACGAGGACTTCCCCCAGGTCAAGGCGATCGAGAAGAAGCTCGGCGCCGAGATCGAGCGCGTGAAGCTCAAGGAGTACGCCATCGGCTCGAAGGACGGCGACGACCTCAAGCGCGGCCCCGCGGACCGCGCGAGCTCCAACCGCCGCAGCGGCGGCGGCGGCTTCCGTCCGAAGGCGGGCCAGAGCCGCGGGGCCGGCGCGGGCAGTCGCCCCAAGGGCGCCGGCGGCCGACGCCGCGGTAGCGGCGGCAGCGCCGGCCGCAGCCGCTGATCCGCGGCCTCCAGCCGCCCCAAGGAAGTGGGCGCCATCCACGGGTTGCGGGACACGAAGGGCGAGCGCTTGCTACGCTCCTGCCCATGATCAACCCTGTCTTCAAGGTCCTCGAGAGTGAGGGCTGCCGCTCCTACCTCGTCGGCTGCCCGACCACCCGCCGCGCCCTGTTGATCGACCCCAAGGTCGGCATGCAGCAGTCCTACGCCTGGTTCCTCGATGCCTATGGGCTCGAGCTCGGTGCGGTGCTCGACACCCACACCCACGCGGACCACCTGTCGGCCTCGTCGGTCTTCGCCGACGCGGGCATCGACCTGTACATGTCCCACCGGACGCCGGTGCGGCGCGCCAAGCGGGCGCTCGAGGCGGGCGCGCAGCTGGCCGTCGGCGAGCTCAGCTTCGAGGTGCGCGAGGTGCCCGGCCACACGGTCGACTCGATCGCGCTCGTCGGCCACGGCATGGTCTTCTGTGGCGACAGCCTGTTCGTCGGCGGCCTCGCCCGGGCGGACTTCCGCGGCAGCGATCCGGCCGAGCTGTTCGAGTCCGTGCAGCGCGAGCTCTTGTCCCTGCCCGGCGACACCCTGGTCTTCCCCGGCCACGAGTACGGCAGCGTCCTGTTCAGCACGATCGACACCGAGCGCCGCACGAACCCGGCCCTGGCCCACGCCGATGCGGCGGCCTTTGCTGCGAGCCTCGGCACCGTGGTCGAGGGCACCGGCAACAGCGCGGCCGTCGACCAGAACCTCGAGCTGAACCTCGCGGCGCACCCGGACCTGCCGGACTCGCCGCCGGTGGCGACCACCTGCTGCGGCAGCCCGGCCGCGAGCGACGACGAGGACGAGGTCCCCGAGCTGCCCCCCGGCGGCCACGCCGAAGCCCACGGGTCCCTGGCCAGCCCGGGCGAGTGGGTCGACGTGCGCGATCCGGTCGAGTGGAAGAACGGTCGCATCCCCGGCACCGTGTCGATCCCGCTGTCGGAGCTGGGCTTCCACCTCGAGCGCCTGCGCAGCGAGCCGCCGCGCTACCTGAGCTGCCGCTCGGGTGTGCGCTCGATGACCGCGGCCAAGACCCTGCGCCACGTCGGCGTGACCAAGGACGCGATCAACGTCGGCGGCGGCATCCTCGCCTGGCAGAACCAGGGCCTCCCGATCGAGGGCAGCCCGGCGACCTGAGGACGCGGGCCTACTTGGCCACGCCGGGGAAGCGCCAGTCGATGGGCAGGTCGCGGGTCAGCTCGGTGCCGCTGAGCAGCGCGCGGATCAGGTCGGGCGGGATCGAGTTCTGGCGCAGGATCGCGTCGTGGAAGTCGGGCTCGCTCCAGTCGCCACGGGCGACCAGCTCCTGGTGCAGGGCGTACAGCTGCATGCCGCCGAGCAGGTAGGCGGCCTGGTAGAGGGGGCCGTAGCCGCCCTGGATCGAGCGGCGCACCTCGGCCTCGGCGTTCCTTCGGTCGTGGCCGACGCGCTCGACGAGGAAGTCGACGCACTCCTCGGGGGTCCAGTTGCCGAGGTGGAAGTTGAGGCTGAACAGGATCCGCGCCGAGCGGTGCGCGCGCCAGAAGAGCATGCCGAGCTCGTCCTCGGGCCCGTTCGCAAAATCCAGGTCCCACAGGCGCAGCTCCCAGTACAGCGCCCAGCCCTCGACCAGGAACGGCGTGTAGAACATGCCGCGGTGGGGCGTCCAGCGGTCGCTCATGAAGCCTTGCAAGTGATGCCCTGGGATCAGCTCGTGGTGCACGGTCGCGCGGCTGAAGTGGCGGTTGTTGCCGCGCATCGACTGCAGCTTGGCGTCGTGGTCCATGCCGGCGGTCGGGTAGCTGATCGAGATCACCTCGCCGCCGGTGAAGTAGGGCGTGAAGCGCTGGCGCTCGGGGCTCATCATGCCCAGGCGCCAGGTCTCCTTGGCCAGGGGCGAGATGCGCAGCAGGCCGCGCGACTCGAGGAACTGGCTCGCCTCCTCGGCCAGCTCATTGATCAGGGCCGGCTGCTGGCCGGGTTCGACGTGCAGAGCGCGCACGGCTTCCTGGGCCGCGCGCCAGTCGTCGCCGAGGCCCATGGCCTGGGCCGCCTCGACGCGGCGCGCGTCGCACCAGTCGAACTCGACGTTGGCCAGGGCGATCAGCTCCTCGGGCGTGTAGGCCAAGCGCTCGTAGCGCAGCTCGGCCATGAGCGCGTCGCGGCCGATCGGGTCGCCGAGCAGGAGGTCCTCGTCGCCCGTGTCGATGCCGCCGACGGTCTCCTCGAGGAACTTCTGGTAGGCGCCAAGGTCATCCTCGAGCTGCTCCCATGGGGCCTCGCACCACCAGGTGAACAGGGGGTCGTACTCGGCCCCGAAGCGGTACCAGCTGGAAAGGGCGCTGCGCAGCTGGCCGACGGCGCCCGCTGTGCGGCGCGCGGCCGAGGCGCTGATCGTGGGCATCGGGTCGGCGGCACCTGCGCCGTGGTCGCCTGCTTCGCGCTCCGCGGCCCGCGGCCGTGGACCTTCGGCGTGCTCGCCGAGCCCCGTGTCGAGGTCGGCCGTGTGCCCGTCGTCGGCGTGGTCCCCGCGGCGGTCCTCGGCGGCCTTCCAGGCGTCGCGCAGCTCGTCCATGGCGGCGCTGGCGGCGAACAGGACCTCGGCGGCTTCACGGGCGCCCTCGTCGCCGGGCAGCACGCGCGCCGAGCGCGCCTCGAGCAGCTCGACCAAGGGCTTGGCGAAGGTCACGAGGTGCCGGACCTCGGCCTCCTTCACCACCTGGTCCGCGAGGGCCTCGAGGTCGTGGGCGACCTCGCCACGCAGCAAGAGCCAGTCGACCTGGGCCGAGCGGCCGAGGCCCTCGAAGTCGACCGCGTCCAGCTTGGCGAGCCAGTCCGCTCCGAGCTGCGCCTGGCGCGCCTGGCGCTGGGCCGAGAAGGGGTAGCGGTAGAGGCGCTCGAGGGCGCCGCGGTCGGCCGAGTACTGGGCGCACAGCTCGGGCATGGTGGCCGGCCCGAGCAGCTCGGCGCGGACCGCGGCGTGGTCCGTCTGGGCGTGGACGGCAGGCAGGCCGAGGATGAGCAGGCAGGTGATCGAGAGCAGGGGGGTCTTCATGGGGGCATTGTCGGGCTGTTTGGGCCTGGGCGACAAGCCACTACCTGGTGGGAGGTGTCCGAGGGCGGGGATCGCAACCTTGGCCTGACGCTCGAGCCAGGGCCCGGCTCGGACGGTACAGGGCTTTGGGTCGACCCGTCGACCGTTGGGGCCGCAGCTCGGTGGACCGCAAGGTGGTGGGCCGAGGTCCTCGGACCGGGCCTGGCACCAGCCAAGGCCCCCCCCGCCCGGGTGCCCGACCGAGGCGCCCAGGACACCTTTCGAGAATCTTGTAACGCTCGCGGCCCCCGTCGCCATCCTAGTTGGAATGGCCAAGAACGACCCCGAGACCCTGCTGGAGCGCTACGCCACCGATGGTGACGTCGGTGCCCTGGCGCAGCTCTTCGACGGCCTGGCGCCGGACCTGACGCGGCTGGCGACCCAGCTCGTCGGGGACGCGCACCTGGCGGAGGACATCGTGCAGGAGACCTTCCTAGCGGTGGTCGAGCGGCCGGAGGCCTACGATCGAACTCGCCCCCTGAAGCCGTGGCTGATCGGGATCCTGGTCAACCGGGCCAGGACCGCGCGCCGCCGGGCGGGCCGCAGCCCCGAGCCCGATCGCTTGGTCGAGCGCGTGGTCGCGACCCCGGACCAGGAGCTCGGTCACGCCGAGACCTTGGCCGAGCTGGACCGCGCCCTGGCCGAGCTGCCCGACAGCCTGCGGACCGTGGTCGAGGCGCGCCTGGCGGGTGAGGACCCGGCCAACCTGGCCGAGCGCCTGGGCCTGAGCCGCGGCGCCCTGCGCGTGCGCCTGCACCGCGGGCTGCAGCGCGTGCGCGGGCTCCTGCCGGCCAGCCTCGCGACGGGCTTCTCGATCGTGTTCTTGCATTCCTCGGGCCTCGCACAGGTGCGCGGTCTTGTCCTGAAACGCGCCCGTGAGCGCAGCCTGGCCAAGGGCCTGGCGGCGACCACGACGGCCGTTGGCCTCGGAGGAATCCTGATGACGAAGCAAGTGATGTTGGTTGGAGTGGTGGCTGCCCTGGCCCTGGTGATCGGTGGCTCGGGGCTCTTCGGCGGCGGCTCGGAGCCCCAGCTGGAGGAGCCCGGCACGCGGACCGGTCCCGAGCCGGAGCTGGTGGCCGCAGTCGTGCCTGATCCCGGGCCGAGCGCGGCTGAGGCCGAGACCCAGCGCGAGGCCGTTGTCGCACCAGGTGCCGCGCCGCAGCCGGTCGCGCCAAGCGCGCCTGGGGTCAGCCTCGAGCTGCGCGGCGAGGTGCTCGACGACCTGGACCGGGCGGTGTCCGGCGCGACGGTGAAGGTCTGGGCCAAGGACGAGGACCGGGTCGCGGGGGGGACGCCGCTGCAGGCGGTGCGCACCGGCGCGGGCGGTCGCTTCGAGCTGGCCGGCCTCGGCGCGCGCTTCGTGGTCTTCGCCGAGGCGCCCGGGCTCGTCCCGAGCGAAGGGCTCACGGGACGAGACCTCGAGCCCGGTGTGGTCGAGGACCTGGTGCTGCGCGTCCAGGCCGGCGCGAGCCAGCGCGGCGTGGTGCGCGACCCCGCGGGCAGCCCGGTCGAAGGCGCCGAGGTCTGGACCTCGCTCAACCTCGGCTACGAGGGGAGCGCGACCGACGTGGACGGCCTGTGGCTCCTGGGCGCGGGCTCGCTGCGGGTCCAGACCGACGCGCTCGGGCGCTTCTCCCTGGCGGACCTGCCGGGGCGCCCGACGCGGCTGCATGCCAAGAAGCACCCCTTCCTGATCCATGACGAGGGCCTCACCCCATCGTCCGACGAGCTCGAGATCGTGCTGGATGCGGGCTACTCCAAGCGCGGTCGGGTGCTGGCGGCCGACGGCACGCCGGCAGCCGGTGCGCGCCTCCGAATGTGGCCCTTCTGGAGCAACCGCCAGACCGTCGACCGCGAGGTGCAGACGGACGAGGACGGCTGGTTCCACCTGCGCGCGCTCGAGACCCGCAACCAGCCGCCCGCGGTGGTGGGCAGCGACGGGCTGGGGCTGACGGTCGTGCACCCCGGCCACGCGGTCGAGGTCGTGCAGCCCCTGGTCCCGGACGAAGCGGGCGGCGAGCTGCTCTTGATCCAGCTGAGTCCCGAGCGCGTGCTCGCGGGCGTGGTGGTCGACGGAAAGGGCCAGCCGGTCGAGGGCGCGCGCCTGCGGGCCGAGGGCTCGCGGCTGATGAACCCCGGCTTCGTGACCACCGACCCGACGACCTGGGAGTGGTCGGCGCGGGTCGCCAGCACGCGCACGGCCGCGGATGGCAGCTTCCGCCTGGGCAGCCTCTATGCGGGCGAGTTCGAGCTGCACGTCACCGACCCAGAGGACGGCGACCTGTTCACCCAGTTCCTGGTCGACGCGGGCGAAGAGGACCTGCGGCTCGTGCTCGACGCCAAGGACGCGGCGCGCTCGGTGATCCGCGGGGTCGTGGTCGACGACGTGACCGGCGAGCCTGTGCCGAGCTTCGTCGTGACGCCGATGATCCAGTCGGCGACCGGGGGGGTGGGCTCCAACTTCGATTTCGAGGGACCTACCGGTCGCTTCGAGGTGGCGGTGCCCTTCGGCGCGGACGTGAAGGTCGGCGTCAACGTCAAGGCCGAGGGCTACGTGACCCTCGAGCTGCCCTACCAGAGCTTTGCGCGCGGCGCGACCGAGCTGGAGCTGCGGCTGAGCCAGGCGCGAACGCTCGAAGTGCGCGTGGTCGACGGCGCGGGCGAGCTCGTGTCGGGCGGGAGCCTCTATGTGCGCAACGGCAGCGGCGAGCTGATCTCACTCCATCAGGGGGGAGGCCTGCGGTCGACCGGCGCGACCCTGGACGGCGAGGTCGTGCCGCTGCTCGACCTGCCGGCCGCGCCCGTGCAGCTCGGGGTCCACGCGCCCGGCTTCGCCGACCAGGAGGTCTGGCTGGACCTGACGGTGCCCCACGCTGGCGCCTTCACCTTCGTGCTCGAGGAGCAGCCGATGGGGCGGCTCAACGCCTTCGTCCTGTGCGAGGTCTCCGGCCTCGACCCGAACCTGATGGGCGCTTGGCTCGCGGACCTGTCGGACCCCGAGAACGCGAAGAGCCTGCGCGCGGCCTTGGCCGACGAGCAGCGCGTCTACCTGGACGCGGATGTCGAGTTCAGCGTGACCGACGAGGCGGGCAAGCTGATCGCGAAGGGCGGCATCGAGCGGGACGAGGACGGCCGCTTCCGGACCACGAAGGAGGACCTCATGAGCGGCGGCAAGGGCTGGTCCACCACGGGCGCGCGCCAGACGCCAGAGCTGAGCCTGCACCTGCCGACCGGGCGCGTGCGGCTCGAGCTCTCGTCCCCCGGCCACCGGCCCTACGACGTCTGGCTAGAGATCGAGGAGCAGACCTCGGGCATGCCGACGTTCGAGATGATCTACCTCGTGCATCGCTAGGCGGCCAGGCCGGTCGGCGCGGAGTGCCGCCGTACGTTGCGCACACCCGGTGGCGGGGTCTCGGCCGTCCTGGCCGGCTGAATACCCCCGCCGGGTGTGCGGCACCGTACGGCTGTGCTTTAGGCTGCGGCCATGAGCCATCGACCAGTGAGCGTGTCCGCTCCCGAGAACCATCTTTGGCTGATGGGGGAGTTCGTCGAGCTGCTCGCGCGCCAAGCGCCCGAGACCGTGCTCGACGTCGGCTGCGGCTCGGGCGGGCTGCTGCGCGCCTGCGCGGCGCGCGGCATTGCGGCGACCGGGATCGACCAGGCCGGGCCGCGGCTCGAGGCGCTCGCCGCCGATGGCTTCGACGTGCGCGAGGGCAGCGCCTATGAGCTGACCCTCGAGGACGGCGCGGTCGACTGGGTCACCATGCGCCACGTGCCGCATCACCTCGAGGATCCGGGCCGCGCGCTGGCCGAGGCCCTGCGGGTCGCGAAGACCGGGTTGCTGGTCGCGGAGCCGCACTTCGACGTCAGCGTGCCGAGCCAGCGCGCGGCGCTCGCGCTCGACATCTGGGAGAAGCGCCAGCACCGCCGCGGTGGCATGCACCACGCCGAGGTGTTCGACCTCGGCGGCCTGCTCGCCCTGCTTCCGGGCGAGGCTCACAGCGCAGGTCGGCTGCCTGGGGAACGCGCCAACGGGACCGCATCGGAACGCGCCAACAGTACCGCATCAGATCGGCGCGCCGCTGGCGGCCGCCCCACGCATCGGCCGAT
>JARGPD010000055.1 GCA_029212845.1 Planctomycetota bacterium | reverse complement strand
GTGGTGCGCCACGGTGACCTCGTGTCGATCCGTCGGCCGGGCGCCACGGCCGGCTTCCCGCTGCGCTTCTACGACAAGCGCCTGCGGCTCGGTTCCGGCGGCTGGGTGCTGACCGGCACCGGGGGCCGCGCCGAGGTCCTCTGGCCCGGGACGACCTCGTCGGTGATGATGTTCGACAACGGCGCAGCCATGGTCGGAGAGCCCAGCCGGGCCGAGGCGATCCTGAGCCTCAACCATGCCACCCGGGCGCGCATCAACCTGGCGCCTGGTCCCCGCATCGCGATCGTCGCCGGTGCCGAGCTCGAGGGCGATCCGGCCCTCGACAGCGGCCCCTTCGAGTTCGAGACGGTGGCCCGCGACCGGGTCTCGCTGATCAACAACGGCCGCACCCTGGCGACGATCCGCTTCCGCTCCGAGGAGCTGATCCTCGGTCCGGGTGAGATGCTCGAGCTGCCGATCCTGCCCGGCGGCACCGGCCCCACTTCGGTGGTGCCCGGGACCTACGCGGTGGGGGACCAGAGGGCCCTCCCCGGCCCTGACCCCTTCGCCCGGGGCGAGGTCGAGCAACATCCCAACGCCGGCGGCCTCGAGGTCGAGGCCAGCGAGGCCGCGACCGTCACCGGCTTGGGCGTCGAGGTCAAGCTGGGCGCCGGCGAGACCGTGATCTTCGAAACCCTGGGAGTCAGCCCACAAGGTTGACCCCCGCGCGAGCCGATCCCTTACATCCCCCTGGCCGCCTCCGGCTGCCCCCTCCCACGACGATTCCCATGTCGACCCCTGTCGTCTTGATCACCGGTGGTGCCGGTTTCCTCGGTAGCCACCTCTCCGATCGCTTCCTGGCCGAAGGCTACGAAGTGATCTGCATGGACAACCTCATCACGGGCTCGCTGCGCAACATCGAGCACCTCGTGACCGAGGCCAAGTTCCACTTCGTCCACCAGGACGTGACCGAGTTCATCCACGTGCCCGGTCGCCTGGATGCGGTGCTGCACTTCGCCTCGCCGGCCAGCCCGATCGACTACCTGAACTACCCGATCCAGACCCTCAAGGTCGGCTCGCTCGGGACCCACAAGGCGCTCGGTCTGGCCCACGCCAAGGGCGCGCGCTTCCTCCTGGCGTCGACCTCGGAGTGCTACGGCGACCCCCTGGTGCACCCGCAGAAGGAGGACTACTGGGGCAACGTGAACCCGGTCGGCCCGCGCGGCGTGTACGACGAGGCCAAGCGCTTCGCCGAGGCGATGACCATGGGGTACCACCGCTACCACGCGCTCGAGAGCCGCATCGTCCGCATCTTCAACACCTACGGCCCGCGCATGCGCCTGAACGACGGGCGGGCCCTGCCGGCCTTCATGGGCCAGGCCCTGCGCGGCGAGCCGCTGACGGTCTTCGGCGACGGCAGCCAGACGCGCTCCTTCTGCTACGTCTCGGACCTCGTCGACGGCATCTACCGCCTCCTTCATTCGGACGAGGCCTACCCGACCAACATCGGCAATCCGAGCGAGATGACGATCCTCGAGTTCGCCAAGACGGTGCTCGAGCTGACCGGCTCGCGCTCCGAGCTGTCCTTCATGGACCTGCCCGAGGACGATCCCAAGGTTCGTCAGCCGGACATCGGCAAGGCGCGCAAGGTCCTCGGCTGGGAGCCCAAGGTCGAGCTGCTCGACGGCCTGCGTGTGACCCTGGACTACTTCCGGGGCTGCCCGGAATTCGCCGGCACCGATGCCGCGACTCCCACCAGCGGAGCCGAGGCCTAGCGGACCATGTGCGGCATCGTCGGAGCCTGGATGACCCGGGCGGGAATGGATGACATCGCCGACGTGCTCGTCGAAGGCCTGCGGACCCTGGAGTACCGCGGCTATGACAGCTCGGGCGTGGGCGTGGTGCGCTCGGACCCGGGCGCGGCTCCGGGTGCCGTGCGTGTGGCGCGCAAGATGGGTCGGCTCGAGAACCTCGAGGAGGCCCTCAAGGGCGGCGCCCTCGCCGGCGCCAACGTCGGCGTGGGGCACACGCGCTGGGCGACCCACGGCGAGCCCTCCGACGAGAACGCCCACCCGCACACCGACGGCACCGAGCAGATCGCGCTGGTGCACAACGGCATCATCGAGAACTACCTGGAGCTGCGCGCCGAGCTCGAGGCGGCCGGCGTGGTCTTCCAGTCCGAGACCGACACCGAAGTCCTGACGCACCTGGTCGGCCGTCGCTACGCCACCGACGGCGACCTGGCCGGCTCCCTGCGCGCCGCCCTCAGGCAGGTCAAGGGCTACTACGCCGTGGCCGTCGTGGGCAACCGCGATGGGGTCACCGAGCTGGTCTGCGCCCGCCAGGGGCCGCCGCTCTGCGTGGCGATGTTCGAGGACGGCGTGATGCTGGCCTCGGACGTCTTGGCCGTGCTCCCGCACACGCGCGAGGTGACCTACCTGAGCGATGGGGACCTGGCCGTCCTGTCCCCGGGCTCGGTGCGCGTCGAGCGCATCGACGGCGAGGCCGGCGAGGCCGTCGAGCGCGTCGCGACCCTGGTCGACTGGGACACCGAAGCGGCCAACAAGGGCGGCTACCCGCACTTCATGCTCAAGGAGATCTTCGAGCAGTCGGAGGTCCTCGGTCGCGCGATCCACAACCGGCTGCTGCCGACCCAGGGCGACGTCCAGTTCGAGGGTGACGGCTGGAGCGACCCGGACCTCAACGGCATCGGCCGGGTGCAGATCCTGGCCTGCGGCACCGCCCTGCACGCGGGCATCGTGGCGCGCTACCTGATCGAGGGCCTCGCGCGGATCCCGGTCGAGGTCGACTTCGCGAGCGAGTACCGCTACTGCGAGCCGGTGGTGTCGCCGGGCACCCTGGCGATCGCGATCAGCCAGTCCGGCGAGACCGCCGACACCCTGGCCGCCATGCGCCTCGCGCGCGAGCTCGGTGCCCAGACCCTGGCGATCTGCAACGTCCAGGGCAGCACGCTCACGCGCGACTGCCAGAAGACGATCCTGACCCACGCCGGCCCCGAGATCGGCGTCGCCAGCACCAAGGCCTTCACCGCCCAGCTGATCGCGGCCTACCTCTTCGCCCTGCGGCTCGGCCGCGCACGGCGCGTGCTGGACGAGGCCACCGGCGCCCGGATGATCGAGGAGCTGCGCCACCTGCGGCCGAAGCTGGAGAGCCTCCTGACGACCGAGTTCTCGGACAGCATCCGCAAGATCGCCGAGCGCCACGTCAACCAGAATGGGTTCCTCTTCCTCGGTCGCGGAGTGAACTACCCGATCGCGCTCGAGGGCGCGCTCAAGCTCAAGGAGATCAGCTACGTGCACGCCGAGGGCTACGCCGCCGGCGAGATGAAGCACGGGCCGATCGCGCTGATCGATCCCGGCCTGACGACCCTGGTGATCAACACCAAGGGTCGCGTGGCCGACAAGGTGCGCTCGGGCATCGAGCAGGTGCGCGCCCGCAAGGGACCTGTGATCGTGCTCGGCTCGGACGAGGGCTCCTGGAGTCTCGGCGATGACGTCGTCAAGATCCCCGAGACCTCCGAGTGGCTCTCGCCGCTGCTGCACGTCGTGCCCCTGCAGCTCTTCGCGTACCACGTGGCCGACCTCAAGGGCTGCGACATCGACAAACCCCGCAACCTCGCCAAGAGCGTGACGGTCGAGTAAGGCCCTCCGACCCCCTCAGACATGGGAAAGATCCTCCTCACCGGCGGAGCCGGCTTCATCGGCTCCAGCGTCACCGACGCCCTGCTTGCACGCGGGGACGAGGTGACGGTCGTCGACAACTTCAACGACTTCTACGACCCCGCGATCAAGCGCCGCAACGCCGCGGGCATCGCGGCCGCCGGTGCGCGCGTCGTCGAGGGGGACATCCGTGACGGGGAGCTGATCGCCAAGCTCTTCGACGAGGGCGACTTCGATGGCGTGATCCACCTCGCGGCCATGGCCGGCGTGCGTCCCAGCCTGCTGGACCCGATGCACTACGAGGACGTCAACATGCGCGGCACGCTGAACCTCCTTGGTCAGCTCCAGCAGCGCCCAGGGATCCGCTTCGTGTTCGCCAGCTCCTCGAGCGTCTACGGCGGCAACGAGAAGGTGCCCTTCTCCGAGGCGGACGAGATCCACCACCCCGTCTCGCCCTACGCGGCGACCAAGCGGGCCGGCGAGCTGATGTGCTACACGTTCCATCACCTCTACGGCATCCCGACCACCTGCCTGCGCTTCTTCACCGTCTACGGCCCGCGGCAGCGGCCCGAGATGGCGATCCACAAGTTCACCAAGGCGGTGCTCGAGGGCAGCCCGATCCCGTTCTTCGGCGACGGCACCACGCGCCGGGACTACACCTACATCGACGACATCGTGGACGGTGTGGTCAAGTCCCTCGACCACTGCGCCGGCTACGAGGTCTACAACCTTGGCGAGTCCGACACGACCTCGCTCAGCGAGCTGGTCGAGATGATCGGCGAGGTCTGCGGCAGGGAGCCGATCCTCGACCGCCAGCCGATGCAACCGGGTGACGTGGTGATCACGTACGCGGACATCTCCAAGGCCAAGCAGAAGATCGGCTACGCCCCCAAGACCCTCATCCGTGAGGGGCTCGAGCGCTTCCATGCCTGGTACCAGGACCAGGGCGTCCAAGCCTAGGCCCCCCCAGGATCGCTGCTAGCGTGTAAAATCCGCGCTGAATCAACCAAGCTCCCCCCTCCGAACTCCTCCAACCACCTGCTTCCATGAAGGGCGTCATCCTCGCCGGCGGTCTCGGCTCGCGGCTCTTTCCGCTGACCAAGATCACGAACAAGCACCTGCTGCCGATCTTTGACCGGCCGATGATCTACTACCCGATCGAGGCGCTCGTGAAGGCAGGCATCACCGACATCATGGTGGTCACCGGTGGCAAGAAGTCGGGCGACTTCCTGAGCCTGCTCGGCAACGGCTCCGACTTCGGGCTCAAGCACCTCAACTACACCTACCAGAAGGGTGAGGGCGGGATCGCCGAGGCGCTCGGCCTGTGCGAGCACTGGGCCGCGGGCGAGCCCGTGTGCGTGATCCTGGGCGACAACATCATCGAGAAGAACATCGCCAAGGGAGTCGCGGACTTCAAGGCCCAGGGTGGCGGCGCGAAGATCATGCTCAAGGAGGTCCACGACCCCGAGCGCTTCGGCGTGGCCGAGCTGCGCGGCGAGAAGGTCGTCTCGATCGAGGAGAAGCCCAAGCACCCGAAGTCGAACAAGGCCGTCATCGGCATCTACATGTACGACTCCAGAGTCTTCGACATCATCAAGACTCTGGAGCCGTCGGACCGCGGCGAGCTCGAGATCACGGACGTCAACAACTGGTACCTGCGCGACGGCAACATGACCGCCGAGGTGCTCGATGGCTGGTGGACCGATGCGGGCACCTTCGACTCGCTGATCAAGGCGGCCAACCTCGTCGCCGACGGCGGCGCCAACAACGACTAAGGGATGGTGAACGATCCCGTCCACGGCGGCCGCATCCTGGTGACCGGCGCGGCCGGGATGCTCGGCAGCCAGTTGTTGCTCGATGCTCCGGGGGACTGCATGTCCGTCGGCACGGACCTGAACGCGGCCCCGGATGGCAGCCCGCTGGTCGAGCTGGTCGGGGTCGACCTGTGCGACGCGGGCGCGGTGGGGGAGCTCTTCACCAAGGAGCGCTTCACCGGCGTGATCCACGCCGCGGCCTACACGGCGGTCGACCTCGCCGAGGAGCAGGCGGAGCTTGCCCGCAGGGTCAATGCCCTCGCTCCCCAGCTCGTGGCCGCAGCCTGCGCCAAGGCCGGCATCCCGATGGTGCTGATCTCGACCGACTTCGTCTTCGACGGCCAGAAGGGGGCGCGCTACGTCGAGGACGATCCGACCGGACCGCTCTCGGTGTATGGCGCCACCAAGCTCGAGGGCGAGCAGCTAGCCCTCGCGGCGCATCCGACCGGCGTGACCGTGGCCCGCACCCAGTGGCTCTACGGGCCCCGGGGCCGGCACTTCCCGGGCACGATGCTGGGCCTCGCGGCCGACCGCGACCAGCTGAAGGTGGTCGACGACCAGCGCGGCATCCCGACCTCGACCTTGGAGCTGTCGCCGGCGGTCTGGGACCTGCTCGAGCGCGGCGAGCGCGGTGCGATCTACCACGCGGCCTGCGAGGGGATGGGCAGCTGGTGCGACTTCGCCAAGGCTACCTTCGAGCTGGCCGGGCTCGATCCCGAGCGCGTCCAGCCCTGCGCCACCGACGAATTCCCGCGGCCCGCGCGCCGGCCCGCCGACAGCGTTCTCGACTGCTCGCGCTTGACCGCCCTCCGCGGCCAGCCGATGCTTCCCTGGAAGGAGGCGCTCGCGCGCTTCTTCGCCCTGCACCTCGCGTCGCGCTAGCGGCTGCCCCGACCCCCTGCACCCCTCCCGGTCCCCGGGAATGCCATGTCCAAGACCCTCATCGTCACCGGCGGCGCCGGCTTCATCGGCAGCAATTTCGTCCTGATGCTCGCGGAGCTGCGCCCCGACTGGCGCATCGTCAACCTCGACGCGCTGACCTACGCCGGCAACCTCGAGAACCTGACCGACGTGCAGGACAAGGAGGGCTACGTCTTCGTCCACGGTGACATCACCAAGACGGCCGACGTCGAGCGCGCCTTCGACGAGGCCACCAAGCTCGGTGGCGACATCAGCGTGGTGCACTTCGCGGCCGAGAGCCACGTCGACCGCTCGATCGTGTCGGGCATGCCCTTCGTGCAGACCAACATCGCCGGGACCCAGGTGCTGCTCGACGTGTCGCGCGCCCGCGGCGTCGAGCGCTTCGTGCACGTCTCGACCGACGAGGTCTACGGCTCCCTCGGGGACACCGGCTTCTTCACCGAGGACACGCCCCTGGCGCCGAACTCGCCCTATGCCAGCAGCAAGACCGCCAGCGACCTGATGGTGCGCGCCGCGATCCACACCCACGGCTTCCCCGCACTGATCACGCGCTGCTCGAACAACTACGGGCCCTACCAGTTCCCCGAGAAGCTGATCCCCCTGATGGTCGCCAACGCCCAGGAGGACAAGCCCCTGCCGGTCTACGGCAACGGCATGAACGTCCGCGACTGGCTGTACGTGCGGGACCACTGCGAGGCGATCCTGCGGGTCCTCGAGAAGGGCGAGTTGGGCGAGGTCTACAACATCGGTGGCAACAACGAGTACCCGAACATCGACATCGTCAAGCTGATCCTGCAGGCGCTCGGCAAGCCGGAGTCGCTGATCACCTACGTCACCGACCGCCCCGGCCACGACCAGCGCTACGCGATCGACGCCAGCAAGATTCGGGACGAGCTCGGCTGGGAGCCGCGCTACACCTTCGAGCAGGCGCTGCCCCTGACGATCGAGTGGTATCAATCGCAAGATGTTTGGTTGCAACGGATTAGGAGTGGGGCCTACCGTGAGTACTATGCCGAGCAGTACGGTGCCCGCTAGCGGTGCACCCACCGCCCGTCATATCCCTTCAGCGATCGATGTGGACTGCCGAAGAGAAGCCCTCGTGGTGTAGGACGCCCTCCATGATTTCGACTCCCCGGTTCCCCTCTCGTATCGCCGCCAGACTCCTCCTGGTGACCGGTCTCCTAGCCCTTGTCGGGTGCACCTCCTCGCCCGACAAGCGGGTCCTGCAGTACCTGAACCGCGACGGGTTCGGCGTCCGCTATTCGGGCAACGCCTACCAGGACAACTACCTGACCATCGGTGACTCGATCGCCTTCCGCGACTCCTACAACAAGGACCAGAGCGTGAACGGTCAGGCCACCGTCGGCATCGATGGGACGATCGAGTTCGGCCCCGCGGGGCGCGTCTGGGTGGCCGGCATGACGGTCGAAGAGGCCGAGGTCTACCTCACCGAGAAGGCCGCCGCCTACTTCACCCAGTCCGACGTCCAGGTCGTCCTGGCGACCAAGCCGAAGGGGTACTACATCTTCGGCGAGATCGGCAACGAGGGGAAGAAGCCGCTCAAGGGCGACCTGACCCTCTTCGAGGCGGTCATGAGCGCCAAGCCCAAGGAGAACTCGGCCAACCTCGGTCGGGTGCGCTTGATCCGGGCCGACCCGGTCGACCCCCTCGTGATCACCGCCAACCTCGGTCAGATCCTGACCATCGGCGACTCGACCTTCAACCCGACGCTCCAGGAGAACGACATCATCGTCGTCCCGCCGACGATGCTGGCCCAGATCGGCTACTTCGTCTCGGACCTGGTGTTCCCCTTCACCACGGTGTTCAAGACGGTCTTCCAGGGCCTCATTGGTCTGAACAACGTCGGGAACAAGTTCGGCGGCAACAACAACAACCAGAACAACATCTTCTAGGTCCTTCATGGCTATCGCGATCGAGTCCCAGGGGCAGTTCGCCGAACTGCTGGGAATCCTCAAGAAGCGGCGCTGGCAGATCATCCTCCCGATCTGCTTCGGCCTCGCTCTCGGGGCTGCGGTGGCCGTCGTGGCTCCCAAGAAGTACCTGATCACGACGACCGTCGAGCTGCGCGACTCGCGGGTCTCCAAGGACGCGAACTCGCGCACGACCAACACGCCCGCGATCGGCCGCGAGATCACCGGGGCCGAGAACCACATCGTCCACTACGGCCGCATCAAGGGCGTGATCGAGGAGCAGGCCTGGGACGACTACGTGCTGCTCTCGGCGATCGAGAAGCAGGAGTACGTCGAGAAGGTGATGGACAACCTCGATGTCGTGGTCAAGGCCAAGCGCCAGGACACGGGCTCGACGTTCATGGACATCAGCTACCTCGCGTCGGATCCCGAGCGCGGTGAGGACTTCCTCAAGAAGCTCTCGCACGTCTGGGTCGAGGAGGTCGTGGACCGCGAGCGGCGCCAGCTGCAGGACGAGGTCGACAGCCTGCGGGACAAGTCCCGCATCGCCGAGAAGGACTGGCGCGATGCCTCGTCGGCTGCCAAGGACCTCGTCAAGAACGGGCGTCTGTCGCCGTCCGAGATCGACGCGGACCGTGAGGCCGGCATCGAGGACCCCGACTTCATGCGCCTCGTCAACCTCGAGGACCGCATGGCCGACATGCAGGGCCAGGTCGCGGGGCTGGACAAGGCCATCGCCAAGCTCACCGAGGCGATCGCCGGCGCACCGCTGATGGTGCCGGTCAACCTCAAGACCCAGGCCCTCGACCGCAGCGAGCAGATCGCGGTCAAGCAGCTCGAGCTCGCTGGGCTGCGCAAGAAGCAGGAAGCGGTCACCTCGCGCAACCCGGACTACCACAAGTACGCCGAGGCGATCCTCGCCGCCGAGGAGCAGATCGCCATGCTCCAGAGCAGCGAGCGCACCGCCGAGATCATCCAGGACGAGGTGGTCAATGAGGAACGCGTCAAGATGGCCGAGCAGCGCGAGGCCCTGCAGATCCAGCGCGAGCAGGCCATCGGCGTCGCCGAGGCGCTCGAGGAAGCGATCGACGAGGCCACCACGATCGTCGCCGAGAAGAGCGACCTGAAGGAGCAGTACTACCTCGCCGAGGAGGAGCGCGACCGCTTGAAGGAGGAGTACACCCTCGTCAGCGCGCAGTTCCAGGCCCGGCAGCGCCAGCTGGCCCTGCTCGATGGCGTGCCCTACGAGTTCGTCAAGGAGGCCCTGGCCCCCGAGCGTCCCAGCCAGCCCCAGCCGGCGATCATCATCTCGATCGGCCTCCTGATCGGACTGGCCCTCGGCGCGGGCAGCGCGATCCTGTCCGAGTTCGCCAAGGACGGCTTCCGCACCGCCGCCGAGCTCTCGCGCTCGATGAGCCTACCCATCCTGGGCGTCATCGACGTGATCCAGACCCGGGCCCAGCGTCGCGCGCGCGCCTTCAGGCGCTTCGTCGTCGGCCTGGCCTCTGCGGTTCTCATCGCTGGCCTTTTGGTCTTCGTGTGGGCCTACCTCCAGCGTCCTGAGCTCCTGCCCGTGGAGCTGCTCGAGCAGCTCGACGCCATCCGGGGTCAGCTCCGGTGACCTCCAGCCGGGGCACCTGAGACCAAGCTCCCATGCGGGACCTGATCTTCTCGCTGCTTGTGCTGGGCATGGTCCCGGTGTGCTTCCGGCGTCCCTTCATGGGGCTGGTCATGTTCTCGTGGCTGGCCTACATGCGGCCGCAGGACCTGACCTGGGGCTTCGCGCGCTTCCAGCGCTGGAGCTACCTGATCGCGATGGTCACGTTCATCGGGTTCATCCGGTCGCGACCGAAGCGCTGGTTCGTGCCCAACTGGCGCAGCTACGCGATGATCGCCATGGCGATCGTCGTCGGGATCAGCGTCGCCGTGTCCGAGCGCCCCGACAAGGAGCAGTTCACGAAGTACCTCGAGTTCGTGAAGATCATCGTGATCACCCTCTTCACGACCGCGGTCGTGGTGCGCCGCGAGCAGCTGCGCATGCTGGTCTGGATCATCGCCCTGTCGCTCGGCTTCTACGGGATCAAGTCCGGGGTCTGGGGCATCATGACCGGCCTCGGCACGCCGATCATCCGTGGTCCCGGCGGCATGATGGAGGACAACAACGCCCTGGCCCTGGCCCTGGCGATGACCGTGCCCCTGCTGGTCGTGCTGGGGTTGACAGAGCGACGAGCGCTGGTGCGGCGGGCCTTCTTGCTAGCCGTGCCCTTGACCTGCCTGACCGTGGTCCTGACCCACTCGCGCGGTGGCTTCCTGTCCCTCGGCGGCGCCCTCGCGGTGCTGGCCTGGCGATCGCGCAACCGGGTGGCGGTGTTCTCCGCTGCGGCGGTGGTCGGCCTGGTCGCGGTGGTGCTTGCGCCCTCGGACTACAAGGAGCGCATCTCGACGATCACGGAGTACGAGACCGAGGGCTCGGCCGCGGGCCGCATCTATGCCTGGGGAATCGGCTTCCGCATGACCGCGGCCAACCCCGTGCTGGGCGTCGGCCTGGACAAGTTCCGCCAGCACTACGTCGAGTTCGACCCGAATCCGACGGCGGCCAAGCTCTCGGGCCACGGCGTCATCGAAGCCCACAACAGCTACGTCGAGATCATGGCCGAGTCCGGCCTGGTCGCCTTCGGCCTGTACATGTCGCTGCTGTTCGGCTGCTTCTCCATGTTGTGGGTCGTGCGCTCGAAGGCAAAGCGGCACTATCACACCAGCTGGATCCTGTCCTACGCCGACATGTTCGAGGCCTCCATGGCCGCGTTCGTGATCGGTGGTACCTTCCTCAACCGAGCCCACTTCGACCTGGCCTACCACCTGATGGCAATCATCCTGGTCTTCGGCAAGATGGCCATGCGCGAGATGGAAGACCCGCTCGCCTACCCGCTGCGCGATGGCGTCCGCGGCGAGCTCGTGACGATCCAGCGGCGCGCCTTCGGGCGGGTAGCCCCGGGCTTCGGTCGCGGCTTCGGCAAGGGCCAGCCGGCGGCCGGGCTGCTGCTGCATGGGGACCGGAGGCGCTGATGTGTGGCCATGCTGGATACGCCTTCGCAGCCGGGATCGACCGGCGGGTCGAGGCCGACGTGCTCGGACGCATGGGCGACAGCATCGCCCACCGCGGGCCCGATGACGGCGTCGCCTGGCTGGACCGTGAGCAGCAGCCCTCGCGGGCCGCTGGCCCGGGCTCGGTCGGGGCGATCTTCCGGCGCCTCTCGATCATCGACCTCGAGGGCGGTCGCCAGCCGATCCCCAACGAGACCGGCGACATCGTCGTCCTGGTCAACGGCGAGATCTACAACTTCAAGGAGCTGCGCGCGGACCTCGAGCAGCGCGGTCACCGCTTCCGCACCGGCTCTGACGCCGAGACGGTCGTGCACCTGTACGAGGAGCACGGCGAGCGCTTGGCCGAGCACCTGATCGGGATGTTCGCCTTCGCGGTGATCGACCTGCGCGGCGAGCTGCCCAAGGTGCTGCTCGGGCGCGACCGGCTGGGCATCAAGCCGATGTACTACACCCTGGGTCCCGAGGGCCTGGCCTGGGCGAGCGAGCCCAAGGCGCTGCTCGCCATGGGTGGCGATGGGCCCAGCCGCGCGGGGCTCGACCGCGAGCTGCGCGGCGAGGCGCTGCTCGAGTACCTGGTGCGTGGCTTCATCGGTGGGAAGGAGAGCGCCTGGGCCGGCATCTCGCGCCTGCGACCGGGCTGCACCCTCAGCTGGTCGGCCGACGGGACCTCCAAGCTCGAGCGCTACTGGGACCTGCCCATGGGCCTGCGCGGCGAGGCCGACGAGGCCGAGGTGCTCGAGTGGACCGACCGCGTCGTCAAGGACCGGCTCGTGGCCGACGTGCCGCTCGGGGCCTTCCTGTCCGGCGGCATCGACTCCTCCGCCGTGGTGACCTCCATGGCGCGCCAGTCGGACGAGCCGGTCGTGGCCTGCTCCGTGGGCTTCCAGGAGAAGAGCCACGACGAGCTCGGCCTGGCGACGGCCACGGCCAAGTCCCTCGGCGCCATCCACCACACCCAGCGCCTCGAGGCCGACCCGACCCTGGCCCTCGACGAGCTGCCGTGGTTCTACGACGAGCCCCTGGCCGACCCCTCGACCGTGCCGACCTTCCTGGTCTCACGCATGGCCCGGGAGCACGTCACCGTGGCCCTCTCCGGCGACGGCGGCGACGAGACCTTCGGCGGCTACCGGCGCTACGTCCACGACCTCGCCGAGAACAAGCTGCGCCGCGCGGTCGGCCCCCTCGGCCGGCGCCTGTGCGGTGCCCTGGGCCGGATCTATCCCCAGCTGGATCGCGCGCCGCGCTTCCTGCGCGGTAAGAGCTTCTTGACCAACGTCGGCAGCGACCCCGCCCGGGCCTACTTCCAGAGCGTGTCGATCCTCGGACGCGAAGAGGCGGCTGCGCTCTTGGCGCCGGAGCTGCGCGCCGCCCTCGCCCAGCACGACCCCTTCACCGAGTTCGGCGAGGCCTACGCCCGGCCGACCGCCGACTGCCCGCTGTACCGCGCCCAGTACGCCGACTTCCACACCTACCTGACCGACCAGATCCTGGCCAAGGTCGACCGCGCCTCCATGGCGGTCTCGCTAGAGGTGCGCGTGCCGCTCTTGGACCACCGCTTCGCCGAGCGCTTCGCCAACCTGCCCGCGCACCAGAAGATCTCCGGCGGTCGCGGCAAGCACCTCCTGCGCGAGTCCCAGCGCTCGCGCCTCTCGGGCGAGGTGCTCGATGGCACCAAGCGCGGCTTCGACACCCCGCTGGACGCTTGGATCCGCGGCGCGCTGCGCCAGCCCGTCGCCGACGCGATCGCAGGCCTGCCTCGGGACTGGTTCGATGCTGCGCGCCTCGCGCGCTTGCACGAGGAGCACCAGCGCGGCGTGCGCAACCACGGGCGCATCCTGTGGAGCCTGTTCGTGCTCGAGCGCTGGCGCCTGCGCCACGGCGTGCGAGGACTGACCGCTTGAAGATCGGTGTCCTGACCTCGCTGTTCCCCTCCGAGGTGCGCCCCTTCGAGGGCATCTTCGCCGAGCGCCGCTGGCGGGGCATGGCCGAGCGTGGCCATGACGTCACGATCGTCCAGCCGACGCCGCGCGTGCCCTGGCCCCTGGCCAAGCTCGCGCCGCGACGCTTCGGCGACCTGGCCGGGCGCCCGCGCATCGAGCAGCGCGGTCCCCTCGAGGTCCGGCGTCCTCGCTACCTGCACGCCACGGGCCTGTCCGGCTTCAGCGCCGCCCGCTTTGCCGCCGCCGGCTGGGCCGAGCTGCTCGCCGCGGGCAAGCCCGACGTGGTCGTCTGCGACTACGCCTGGCCGGCCGCCGAGGTCGTGCCCCTGGCCAAGGCGGCGAGGGTGCCGGTCGTCATCTCGGGCCGCGGCAGCGACGTGCTGGCGGTGGCCGAGGACCCGTCCCTGCGGCCGCGACTGGCGGCCGACCTCGCCGCTGCCGGTGCCTGGATCGGCGTGTCGGACGACCTGGTCGCCAGCATGTCGGAGCTCGCCGCCGAGGGCGGGCTGGCCCTTGGGTCGGGACGCTCGGCCCTGGTGCCCAACGGGGTCGATGGCGAGCTGTTCCAGCCCGTGGACGAGGGCCGCCGGACCGCCCTGCGCGCTGAGCTCGGCTGGCAGGAGGGCGAGGTGATCGTGCTGGTCGTCGGGCACCTGATCCCGCGCAAGGACCCGCTGCTGGCCCTGTCCGCCTTCCGCTCCTTCCTGAGCCAGCTCAACCACAAGAACTCCGGCGCGCCGCCAGAAGCACGCCTGGTGTTCGTCGGCGAGGGCGAGCTCGAGGCGCGCCTGCGGGCGACCATCGCCGAGGGTCCCCAGGGTGCGCCCGGCACCTTCCGCGTCGACCTGGTCGGCGCCCTGCAGCCCACCGAGCTGGCCAAGCGCTACGCGGCCGCAGACCTCTTGCTCTTGACCTCCAGCCGCGAGGGCCGCCCGAACGTGGTGCTCGAGGCCTTCGCCTCGGGCCTGCCCGTGGTCGCCACCCGCGCCGGTGGCACCCCCGAGCTGCTCGAGGGCACGCGCTGCCGCCCCGTGAACTCGCGCTACCCGACCGACCTCGCCAAGCTGATGGTCCACTACGTCGAGCGGCGCCCGGAAGCCGCCCGCCTGGTCGAGCGCATCCAGCCCCTCACCTGGGACGCCGGCTTGGCGACCCTCGAGGCCTTCCTGGAGGAGGCCACCCAGCGATGAAGATCCTGTACCACCACCGGACCCAGGCCAACGACGGCCAAGCGGTCCACATCCGCGCCCTGCAGCGCGCCTTCCGCGAGCTCGGCCACAAGGTGCGCGAGGTCGGGCTGGTCGAGCAGGGTGGCGACCAGGCTGGCCAGCAGGCCGAAGAGGGACGCTCGCGCTGGGGCTGGGTGACCAAGCTGCCGCGCTTCGCCCTCGAGCTGGCGGAGTACAGCTACAGCGGCCTGGCCCGTCGCAAGATCGTCGCGGCCGCCCGCGACTTCCGGCCGGACTTCCTCTACGAGCGCTACGCCTTCGGCAACCTCGGTGGGGTGATGGCGTCGCGGACGATGGACCTGCCGCTGGTGCTCGAGGTCAACTCGCCGCTCGTCGACGAGCTCGACAAGACCCGTGGCCTGGCCCTGCGCGGGCTGGCGCACAAGGTCGAGCGGGCGATCCTGGGCGGCGCGACCAAGATCTGCGTCGTGACCCAGGTCCTGGGCGACATCATGGTCGAGCTCGGCGCTGATCCCGAGCGCATCGTGGTCACGCCCAACGGTGTGCACCCGAGCGACTTCGACTACGACGACTACGGCGGCCGGCGCCTGGTGACCGAGCGCGCGCGACGCGACCTGGGCCTGCCCGGGGGCCTGGCCGAGCGCGGCGACGTGGTGCTCGGCTTCGTGGGGTTCTACCGCGACTGGCACCGACTCGACCTGGTGGTCGAGCTGCTCGCCCGGCCAGGCTTCGAGCACCTGCACTTCTGCGTGATCGGCGAGGGCCCAGCCGGCGAGTCGATCCTCAGCCGCGCCGCCGAGCTGGGCGTCTCCGAGCGCCTGCACCTGGCCGGCCCCCGCGAGCACGGCCGCATCCCGACCCTGCTCCCGGCCTTCGACATCGCGCTGATGCCGGCGATCAACCCCTACGCCTCGGCCCTGAAGCTGCACGAGTACATGGCCGCGGGCCTGCCGATCCTGGCGCCGGACCAGCCAAACCTGAAGGAGGTCGTCGCCGACGACGTCTCGGCCCTGCTGGTCCCGCCCGGGGAGCTCGACGCCCTGGAGGCGGCCGTCGGCCGGCTGGTGGGGGACGCCGAGCTGCGTGCGCGCCTCGGGCGAGCGGCCGCCGCCGCGATCGTCGACCTCGACCTGACCTGGCAGGGCAACGCACGCCGCGTGCTGCGCGCCATGGAGGACCAAGCATGACCGTCCAGCACGCCATCTCCTTCGACGTGGAGGAGTACTTCCAGGTCGCCAACCTGCGCGCCAACTTCCCCAAGGCCGAGTGGGACGCGATCGACTCGCGGCTCGACATCGGCATGGACCACGTGCTCGGCGCCCTCGAGCGCACCGGCTCGCGGGCGACCTTCTTCTTCCTCGGCTGGATCGCCGAGCGCCACCCGCATTGGGTCACGCGCTGCCTCGAGGCCGGCCACGAGATCGCGAGCCACGGCTACGACCACGACTTCCTCTGGGACCTCGGGCCCGAGGGCGCGGCCAAGGACCTCGCGCGCACCGAGGAGGCGCTCGTCGCAGCCGGAGCCGGGCGCCCGACCGGCTTCCGAGCCTCGACCTTCACCCTGACCGAGCGCACCCTGTGGGCCTTCGACCTGCTCGTGGAGCGCGGCTACGCCTACGACTCCAGCGTGCATCCGGTGGTGCACCCGACCTACGGCATCGCCGACTTCGACCCCGACATCTCGCGCATCGAGCGCGACGGCGGCAGCTTGATCGAGTTCCCGGTCACGACCCGGCGCGTGCTCGGGCGCAACGTGCCCATGGGTGGGGGCGGCTACTTCCGGCTCTATCCCGGCGGCGTGATCCGCTCGGCGGTGGGCGCCCTCGAGCGCAGCGGCCGCTCGGCCTGCATCTACCTGCACCCCTGGGAGTTCGACCCCGACCAACCGCGGGTGAAGACCGGCGCGCTCAAGTCGTTCCGCCACTACGTCGGACTCGGCAGCAGCCTGGCCAAGCTCGAGGCGCTGCTCTCGGCCTACAGCTTCGTGGGACTCGCCGAGGTGCTGCGCGGCCGCGGTCTGATCGAGTAAGCCCTACTCGGCGGCGGCTTCCTGGGCCTCGGCGTTGGCTGCGAGGCGATGCTTGTCGAGCTCCGCGCACAGGTTCGTGAGCGCATGGAACAGGTCGCGTCGCAGGCTGTCGCCCTGGCGCTCGGCGGCCTCGGAGAGGTAGGGCCGGGCCCGCGCACCGTCGCCCTCGGCGCCGCGGTGCAGGTAGGTGATGCCGAGGCGGTCGAGCAGCTCGTCGCGCCCGAGGCCGGGCGTCGCCGGGGCGGCCGCGAGGGCCTCGAAGACCTCGATCGCCCGGGTCAGGTACTCGGCGCCGATGTTGGCCAGGGAGCGCGCCCGCAGGAACTCGAGCCGACCGGTCATCGGCTCGCGACCGGGGCGGACGCGCGCGCGGATGAGCATCTCGGTGACCAGCTCGTGGCTCTGGCCGAGCTCGGCCAGGACGGCCGCGGTCTCGAGGGCCACGTCCGGGTCTCTGGTCATGCGCGACAGGGTCAGCCAGGCCTCGAGGGACTCGGCGCGCTGCCCTGCCCGGAACAGCGCGTGGGCCTGGGTCATCCAGGTGCTGAGGTAGGTCGGCCCGAGGTCCAGCTGGGCCTCGGCGAAGGCCAGGGCGCGCGTCGGGTCGTAGGTGCTGAGCAGCTCGAACCAGGCCGCGACCGAGCCGGGCTCGAGGGCCTCGAGGCAGACCGTCCTGTGGGAGTCCTGGAAGTCATCGAGCAGGTCGAAGACGCGCTGCAGGCCGCCGCGCTCGGCGGCTAGGGCTTCGGCCAGGCGCCGCGCGGTCTCGACGGTAAGGAGGGGCGAGTCGGGGAAGCGCGCGGCCAGCTCGAGCAGCTGCTCGTGGCTGAGGGCCTGGCTGCCGGCCCGCTCCAGGGCTTCGGTGAGCTGCACGATCAGGCCGGAGGCCTCGTCGCTCGTGAGCAGCGGAGCGCCGGCCTCGTCGTCGAGCAGCAGCAGCACGCGCCAGGCGGCGATGGCGTCGGCGGGTGCTTGCTGCTCGGCGCAGCGGGCGAGGTTCTCGAGGGTCGAGCGCGAGGTCGGGGCGAGCTCGAGCGCCTGGCGGGCGCGGTCGAGGGCTGCCTGGGCTTGGCCGCGACTGGCCGCCTCGAAGGACAGGTCCAGCACCAGCTCGGCTGGGGTCGGCTCGCTGCGCAGGGGGGCTCCGGCTGCGCGCCGCTGGCGACGCAGGCCGACGACGGCGGGGTGGTCCTCGCGGCCGTGGAGCGCGAGCAGCAGGTCCTCGCTCTGGTTCCAGAAGGGCGTGAAGGACTTCCAGCGCTTGCGGCCGAGCTCGAGCAGGGTGGTGGCCTGGTTCAAGTTGCCGGACTCGAGGGCGTGGTCCACGAGCAGCTGCACGGCGAAGGGCCCGAGCAGGGTGCGCTGGGCCTGGGCGCCGATGCGGGCAAGGCTCCAGCGGTCCCAGTCCGGCGCGTCCAGGCACAGGAGCAGGACCAGGGTCTCGCGGCCGGCGACCGGAGGCAGGGAGGCTAGGGTCGAGAGCGGCGCGGCCGCATCGGGCCCGAGGTCGGCGGCGCTCTCGGGCGCCGGGCCGGGTGCCACGGGCGTGCGGTTGGAGAGCGAGGCCAGGGCCGCCGCGACCAGCTGGCTGCGGGAGCTCATGGGGTCGGCGGCGACCGCTTCGGCGGCCAGGGCTTCGGCCTCGCCGCGGCGGCCCTCGAGGCCCGCGAGCAGGGCGTCGTGGTGGGGGCGACTCCAGGGGCGCGCGGGCGCGCGCCGCCCGCGCGCGGCCTGCCCGACGCCGGCGTCGTCCCCGGAGGTGAGGGCCAGGACGAGGCGCCCGACGGTCGGGCTGCCGTCATCGAGGAAGGCCTCGGCCCGGTCGAGCCAGGTGCTGGCGAGGGAGGCGTCACCGAAGAGGACCTCCGCCACGGCGACCTGGTCGAGACTGCGACCTCCGTACACCTTGGGCGAGGCCGCCAGCAACCGGGTGAGCCGCAGCAGGCCCGGGCCCAGCTGCGCGTCGGCGAGGCTGTCGAGGGCCCGCTGAACCAGGTCGAGCTCGAGGGGCTGCTTGCGGGACTCGAGCGTGAGCATGGCCGCCTCGATGACCTCGACTCGCCCGAGGGCGACGCCGGCGATCAGACGCAGGAGCGCGACCTTGCCCGTGTGCGGGCCCTCGGGGCTCGCGCCGGCCAGGGCTTGCAGCACCCCCTCGTGCTGGTCGATCTCGTCGAGCAGCTCGGCGTACAGGATGCGGTCGCGGTCGTTGAAGAGGCTCCGGTCGATCTCGGCCATGCTCGCGAGGGCCAGGGTCGTCCGGCCCTCGGCGGCCAGCTGGCGGCTCAGCTCGAGGGCGCCGGTGAAGTCGGGGTCGGCGCGCATCCAGCGGCGCAGCAGCGCCGGCGGCGGGACCTCACCCTCGACGTTGCGCAAGGCGTCCTTGAGGGTCGCGAGGCTGGACTCGGTCGCGCCCGCGGTCTCGATGCGCTCGAGGAGCACCGCGAGCCGCTCGAGGGGGCGACCCTGGACGAGCAGCGCGAGGCTGAGGATGTCGAGGGCGGGCACGAAGCCGGGCTGGTCGCGCAACAGCCGGCGGGCCGTGATCACGGCGCCGTTGGCGTCGTTGGACTCGAGGTGCTCCTGGGCCAGGGCCAAGAGCAGGATCAAGGTCGGCGAGCCGTCGGGGTACCAGCGGCCTTGCTTGACCAGCTGCTCGCGCAGGAGGCCGATGTCGATGCCGCGCTCGGCCAGGCCGCGCCGGTTGGCGTCGAGCAAGCGCGGCAGGATGGCCTCGGTCTGGGTGGGGTCCGCGGCGATGGCCATGGCCAGGGCGTGGGCCTCTTCCATGCCAGCGGCGCCGTCGGCGAGCTTGCGGTTCGCGACCTGCAGCCAGGCCTTGGCCGAGTATTCCGGTGCGTGGACCGTGCAGGAGTAGTAGGCGCTGTGGGCCGAGGCCTCGCCCTCGGTCTGCTCGAGGATCGCGGCCACGGTCAGCCAGGCGATGCCCTTGGCGTTCTCGACCGGCTCGCCCGAGCGGGAACGGCCGTAGCTCTGCAGGTTGAGCTTGGCCTGGTCGAGCCGCCCTCGATGGAAGAGCGACATGCCGAGGTAGAAGGACGCGGCGTCGCGCTGCTCACGGCCTTCAGCCAGGGGGCCAGCGCTGCGGCTGAGCTGGATCGCTGCGTTCTCCAGGCGGTCCCAGATCTCGGCGCGGTAGAGGATCGCGCACCAGCCGGCGAGGAAGTCGATGTGCCAGGTGGGCTCCTTGGCGACGGCGGCGCCGACGACGGCGGCCGCGCTGCGCGCGCGGCCCTGCTCCTCGAGGGCCAGCGCCAGGGCCTGCAGCGTGCCGGAGTGACCGAGGGCGGCGTCCAGGTCGGCGATGGCCAGGCCGAAGTCGACGGTCTCCTCTAGCCTACCGGAGCGGTGCAAGAGATCGATGAAGGCGAACAGGTTGCTCGAGTTGACCGAGCTCTTGAGGCTGGCCGCGAAGTCCGCGCGGGCGGACTCGATCCGGGCCGAGGCCTCGGCGATGGCGAGCGTCGCGACCAGGCCGGCGTCCTCGTTGAGCAGCTCGTCGAGCTGCGCCTCGAGGCCGCTGCGGACCGGGTCACCGGGCGGCAGGCAGGTCACCTGGTCGACGAGCGGCAGGACCTTGGCGAGGGTGCCGGAGTCGATGCGCTGGGCGAGGTCCACGCGCAGCTGGTCCACGAGCTGCTCGACCTCGCGGATGATGTCGCGGGCCAGGAGCGAGCGCGTCCAGCCATGACCTTCGTCCTTGGCGAGGATCTGCTCGTAGATCCCACGGGCGCCGCGCAGGTCGCCGGTGCCCGAGTGCAGGCCGGCGAGGCGCAGGCGCAGGCCGATGTCGTCGGGGGTCTCGGCGAGCAGCTCCTCGAGGTCCTTGCGGGCGAGCTCGATCGCGCCGCGCGAGCGGCGGAGGTCGGCGCGCTCGCTCAAGATCGTGCGGCGCAGCTCGCCTTCCTCGGCGAGCTCGAGGGCCCGATCGAGCTTGCGCAGGGCCAGGCCCTGCTCGCCGCTGGTGCCCTCGGCGAGGACGCGGGCTTGGTCGAGCAGCGCGGAGGGATCGGCGCTCCGCTCGAGGTCCCAGATCCGCCATGCGCCCAGGAGCACGGCCGCCGCGAGGGCGACCAGGAGCCAGGTGGTCTTCTTCATTCGGGGGACTCGATGCGCGGGGTCACGTTGGGCGTTTGCTGGCTGGAGGCGGGCGTCCCTAGGAGACCATGTTGGCGCATCTTGTTGAACAGGGTGGAGCGATTGATGTCGAGGATCGCGGCGGCGTCGCTGCGGCGACCGTTGGCCGCTTCGAGTGCGCGCTGGACCAGCAAGCGCTCGGGCAGGGCCAGGCCGGCCTTCAGCGGCCCGGCTGGCGCCGCGGCCCAGGCCACCAGCTCCGGGGGCAGGCCGGTGGCCGGGACGAGCGCGGTGGAGCCGGAGGCGTCGCAGAAGAGCTCACCGAAGTCGGCCGGATCGAGCACCGGGCCGCGGGCGAGCAGCACGGCGCGCTCGAGCCGGTGCTGCAGCTCGCGCACGTTGCCCGGCCAGTCGTGGGCCAGGAGCACCGCCTGCACAGAGGGGTCGAGGCGTGCCAGGCTGGCCGGACGACCGTGGCGCTCGGCGAGCTCTGCGGCGAAGCGCCCGCTGAGCTCGAGCAGGTCGACCGGTCGCTCGCGTAGGGGCGGGAGCACGATCGGCACGACGTTCAGCCGCCAGAACAGGTCCTCTCGGAAGTTGCCCGCGGAGACCGCGGCCTCGAGGTCCTCGTTGCACGCTGCGAGCACGCGCACGTCGACCTCGATCGTGCGGTTGTCGCCGATGCGCTCGAAGCGCTGGGACTCGAGCACGCGCAGCAGCTTGACCTGCATGTCGGGCGAGGCCGAGGCGATCTCGTCGAGGAAGATCGTGCCGCCGTGGGCGGCCTCGAACTTGCCGACCCGGTCACGGTCGGCGCCGGTGAAGGAGCCCTTGACGTGGCCGAAGAGCTCGGACACCAGGAGCTCGCCGGGGATCGCGCCGCAGTTGACCTCGACGAACGCTGCCCCGGCGCGCGCGCTGGCGACGTGCACGGCGCGCGCGAGGTGGGTCTTGCCGGTGCCCGACTCGCCACGGATGAGCAGCCCGGTGCGCGTGTCGGCCACGCGCTCGGCCAGCTCGAAGACCGCGGCCATGCGTTGGTCGCGGCTGGTCAGGTCGCCGAAGCGGAAGCAGCCTTGCTGCTGGCGCTCGCGGCGCTCGCGGGCGCGCTCGAGCTGGTCGGCGATGCGCTCGACCAGCAGCTCGTCGGGCAGGGGCCGAGCCAGGACCTCGGCCGCGCCGGCCAGGGTGTGGGCGCGCGCGTCCTCGGCGGTGCCGAAGGTGTCCAGCAGGACCAGCGGAGGGCCGTGCTCGGGCAGGGCGCCGAGCAGCTCGGCCCCCCCTGCGGTGAGCTCGGCTAGGACCAGGTCGACCTCGCCAGCTGCGATGCGGGCGAGGGCCTCGTCGGCCGCGTGGACCAGGCTCACGCCGTGGCCACCTGTGCGCAGGGCGGCGGCCAGGTGCTCGCTCGCCGGACCGGGGCCATCGAGCAGCAGCACCTGGGCGTGGGCAGTGTGGATCGGGATGGACATGGGCGTCCTTCTAGATCGACAGGCCCGGGGCCTTCCTTAAGGGGGAACCGGTCTAGCCCAGGGTCGCCGAGGAGCGCTCGGCGCCCAGGAGGCGCGGCAGGCGCAGGCGCACGAGGCGGCGGCCGGGGCGTGCCGGCAGGCTACCGAGCTCCGCGCCGAGGGTGTGCGCGGCCTCGATCAGGCCGCGCAGGGCGGCGGACACGTCGGGTCCGAAGTGGGCTGCGATGGTCTCCGGATCGAGCTCGGAGCCCATGGGCACGCCCACGAGGGGCGAGTCGGGGAACTCGACCGTGGTGTCGACGGGGGCGTCGGGGTCCGCCTCGCTGCCCGAGGTCGAGGTGACGCGCACGCGGATCACGCTGTCGGGCGAGGAGCAGCGACCGACCAGGTCGAAGAGGCTGCCGAGGCAGCGCTCGAGGTCGGGCTTGTTGCCGCGGACGGAGAGCTCGCCCTCGGGCCGGAAGAGGAAGCGCATCCGGCGATTGCGCTCGAGGGAGAGGCCCGCGAGCAGCTCCTCGGCGAGCACGCCGAGGTCGACGCGCGCGTCTGCCTCCGGGCCCGGATCGGCCTCGATGGGCAGGCTGCGCTCGAGCTCGACCTCGAGGCGCGAGAGCAGCGGGCTGAGCTCGTCCCGCGCGGCGAGGCGGTCGCGCAGGACCTGCCAGGCCAGGAGCAGGCGCTCGTGCTCGGGGTGTTCTTCGAGGCCGGTGGTGGGCGGCGTCGGCTCGATCACGGTGTTCACCTCGGGCTGCTCGGGCAGGGTGCCGAGGTAGGCGATCAGCGCCGGTGAGAGTGGCCGCGGGAAGAGTCGCGTGCGTGGCAGGCAGAGCAGGGAGCCGGGAGCCGGCTCGTCGCGATCGGTCAGCAGCACCAGCTCGCGGCCGGGGTCGCGCTCGAGGAAGCGCCGCAGGATGCCGATGTCCTCGAGTGGGATCTCACCAACGGTTGCGACCAAACGGCCGGGGCCGGCGTCGCCGGCGAGCAGGTCGGCGAGGTCCGTGAGGTCGCGCTGCAGGCGAGCGTGTCCCTGCAGGCCGGGGCCCGCGAGGATGCGCTCGGCCAGGTCGGGTCGCACCCCGGGACCGACCCAAAGGGTCCAAGCCGCGGGGGTCGGCGAGGAGCAGACAGCGATTTCATGGAGAGACATCTTCACCATTGTGAAGGATGGGTCGAAGTCTCGGATGGTCCAGCTGCCAGCTTTCTAGCCCTTCCGAGGCCCTCCGGCCCCACCGATTGGGCAACATCCCTCCCATCTATGGTCTCCCAGGTCGCCCTCTCGGTCGTGGTTCCCGTCTACAACGAGGCGGAGAGCCTGGCCATCCTGCATGACGAGATCTCCCGTGCGGCGAGCTCGATGGGGGAGTCCTGGGAGCTGATCCTGGTCGACGACTGCTCCACGGACGGCTCGCACCGGATCCTGCTGGACCTGCGCGCGGCCGATCCGCACCTCAGGATCGTGCGCTTCTCCCGCAACTATGGGCAGACAGCCGCCCTCGCGGCGGGCTTCGACCAGTCCCGTGGCGAGGTCGTCGTGACCCTCGACGGGGACCTCCAGAACGACCCGGCGGACATCCCCGAGATGGTCGCCCTCCTGCGCACCGGCTGGGACGTGGTCGCCGGCTGGCGCAAGGACCGCCAGGACGGCTTCGTCCTGCGGCGCCTGCCGTCGCTGATGGCCAACCGCATGATCGGGATCGTGACCGGAGTCAAGATCCACGACACCGGCTGCACCCTCAAGGCCTTCCGCCGCCAGGTGGTCGAGCGCCTGCCGATCTACGCCGAGCAGCACCGCTTCCTGCCGGTCATGTCCCAGGGATCCGGGGCGCGCGTGACCGAGATGGTCGTCAACCACCGCCCGCGCAGGTTCGGCACCAGCAAGTACGGCATCGGCCGTGCTTGGCGCGTGCTGCTCGACCTCGCGGCGATCAAGCTCATCTCCCAGTTCAGCCAGCGACCGCTGCGCTACTTCGGCGTGCTGAGCATGCTCTTCATGCTGATCGGCGCGCTGTTCGCCGGGGTCGGCCTGATGAGCCTCGGCGACTCTCCCGCGGTCGGCGCAGGTGACTGGAGCGTGAACAGCTGGGAGAACGTGGTCATCTCGATCACGATGCTCATCTGGATGCTGATGGTGTTCTTCGCCCTGCTCGGGCTGCTCGCCGAGCTCGTCGTCCACGCCAGCGGCATGCACCGGCGCAGCGCCCTCGGCCGCCTCTTGAACGAACAAACCTGATGTTTGAAACCGAGAAGAAGCACTCCGAAGCGCCGGTCTCGACCCAGTGGCCCCCCGTGGGCCAGGCCGAGCTCGCCGGCAGCCTGGACGTGACCGTCGTGGTCCCGGTCCAGAGCGCCGACGCCGAGGTGCGCCAGGTGCTGCAGGCGCTGGGCTCCGAGCTGGACCGCGAGGGCCGCACCTGGGAGGTCATGTTCGTCTTCGACGGCGTCCAAGGACCGGCCTGGGACAAGGTCGAGTCCCTGCGCGAGGAGTACGGCCGCAAGGTCCGCACGATCCACTTCAAGAACCCCTTCGGCGAGTCGGTCTGCCTCTCGGCCGCCGTCGAGAAGGCCCTCGGGCGCATCATCGTGACCTCGCCCCAGTACGTGCAGGTCGACCCGATCGAGCTCAGCGACATGCTCGACGAGATCGACCGCGGCGCCGACTTCGTCGCGCCTTGGCGCCACCCGCGCGTGGACCCGCTGCTGAACCAGCTGCAGTCCGTGCTGTTCAACTTCGTGATCCGCACGATCATCGGGATGCGCTTCCACGACCTGAACTGCTACTTCCGGGCGATCCGTCGCGAGGTGCTCGAGGACGTCGTGATCTACGGCGACATGTACCGCTTCCTGCCGGTGATCGCCTTCCGCCGCGGCTACCGCGTGGTCGAGGTCAAGGTGCGCCACCTGCAGGAGTGGGGCCGCGCGGGCTTCTTCGGCCTCGGCGTCTACATCCGTCGCGTGCTGGACATCCTCGCGGTGATGTTCCTCACCAAGTTCACCCTCAAGCCGCTGCGCTTCTTTGGAACGCTCGGCGGCCTCGTGACCCTCTGCGGTGGCCTGCTCGCGACCTACCTCGCGATCGAGAAGCTGGTCTACGGCACCGGCGTGACCGGCAACCCCGTGCTCCTGATCGCCGTGCTCTTGATCGTGCTCGGCGTGCAGATCATCGGCTTCGGCCTGGTCGGTGAGATCATCATCTACTCGCAGGCGCGCAACCTGAAGGAGTACCGCATCGAGCGGATCTGGGAATGAGCGACATCGAGATCCGTCCAGGCTCGCCCGAACTGGACGAGCAGCGTGACGCCTTCGTGCGCGCCCACCCGCGCGGCAGCTTCTTCCACCTGGCCGCGTGGCAGCGCGTGATCCGCAGCGTCTTCGGGCACCGCCGCCAGGACCTGCTCGCCTGGCGCGGCGAGCAGCTGGTCGGCGTGCTGCCGATGATGCAGAGCCCGCGCCTGATGGGGGGCAGCAACCTGATCTCGATGCCCTTCGCGGTCTACGGCGGCGTGGTCGCCATGGATGTCGAGGTCGAGATCGCCCTGCTCGCCGCGGCCCAGGAGCTGGGCCGCAAGCTTGGCGTCGGGCGCGTCGAGCTGCGCACCCGCGACGCCTTCGACTGCGAGTCCGAGCCGGGGGCGACCGGCCTCCCCGAGCTGCACCCGGGCTCGCTCTACGTGACCTTCGAGAAGGACTTGCCCGAGAAGCCCGAGGACGTGCTCGCGGGCATGCCGAAGAAGGCCCGCGCCGAGGCGCGCAAGGCGCGCAACCGCCACGAGCTGCAGCTGTCCCACGGCGTGTGGTACGTGGACGACCTCTACCGGCTCTTCCTGCGCAACAAGCGCCAGCTGGGCTCGCCGGGCATGCCCTCGCGACTGTTCTTCGCGATGATCGAGGAGTTCGGCACCGACTGCGAGGTGCACCTCGTGCGCCGCGGCAAGGAGGCCCTCGCGGCGGTGATGACCTTCGCCTATGGGGACACGCTCCTGGCCTACTACTCGGGCACCGGAGAGGGCGTGGACCGCGAGTACAGCGCCAGCAACTTCATGTACATGGCCCTCCAAGAGTGGGCCGTGGAGCGCGGGTTCCGGCACTTCGACTTCGGTCGCAGCCGCCGCGATTCGGGGGCCATGTCCTTCAAGCAGCGCCAGGGCTTCGAGGCGGCCGACCTCGACTATCGCTACCTCCTGGTGCGCTCGAAGCAGCTGCCGAACTTCACGCCGTCGAACCCGAAGCTGAAGCCGCTGCTCGACACGTGGAAGCGGCTGCCGCTTTGGGCCGTGGAGCGCCTCTCGACCTCCCTGGCGCGGTACCTGCCCTGAGGCCTGGGGCCTCCCGCCGCGTCCCGAATTTGAGACGCGGCGCGCAAGGGCCATGTAAGTGGAAACTTGGAGGTACGGGTTCTGCTCTCCCGTGCCGTTTCCTACCTGTGCAAGCCGTGACGGTGCGGATGTGTGGGTTTAGGACGTTGCAACTAGGTTGAGATCGAACCGGCGGAGATCCAAAGAAATGAGCAAGCCCGAGGGCGCCCTGCCCAGTCAAGTGCCCGGGGGCACGATGAATCCCCCGCACAAGGTCCCTGGACCGTCCCAGATCCTGGATCACCCCGGGGCTGAGTCGGTCCACGCTCGCCGGAGAGTGCTCAACCTCCTCTCGCGGCACCCCGACATCGTCGCCGGCCACCTCTCCCAGGTGGCCGTCACGATCTGTGGCGAGGCCTCCCTGGCCCTCTCCTGCCGCCGCGTCGGCCTCTGGCGCCTGAGCGGCGACGAGGTGATCGAGATGGCCTTCTCGGGCAAGCGCTTCGAGGACCTCGAGCCGCGGCGCCTGGGGCGCACTTCCGCGCCGGCCTTCTTCGCGGCCCTCGAGCGGCGCTGCCTCTTGCACGGCCGCGGCATCCACGAGCTCGCCACCCTCGCGCCGGGCTCGGCCGTCGTCGCGGTGCAGGTCGAAGGCCACACCTGGGGCTGTTTGACCTTCGAGGGCTCCCACCAAGGCGAGGACGGCTGGATCGAGAGCGAGCTCGACTTCGGCATCGTGCTGGCCGAGCTGGTCGGTCGCTGCGTCGAGCGCGGCCGCGCCGAGGAGCTGCGCACCAACCTCGGTCGCGCCGAGGAGGCCCTGTCCAGCTTCACGCGCATGAGCGGGGACGCGCTCTGCTTCGAGATGGTGAACAGCCACTTCGAATTCCACGGGGACCCGCGGTCGTTCCTCGGTCCCGCTCCTGCCGGGGCCCACTACGGCATGGTGCGCCTCTTGTCCCACGTGCGCTCGGACGAGCGCGACCTCCTGGAGCGGCGCTATGCGGACTGGGTCAAGGCCGGCGCGCCCGGGGTGCTGACCGCACGGCTCCACTTCCGGATCGGACCCGAGGCGCCGGACTCCCGCGAGGTCGAGCTCGAGTGCCGCCTGATGCGCACCCGCTCGAACAAGGGCGCGCGGCTCTGGGGGACC
>JARGPD010000233.1 GCA_029212845.1 Planctomycetota bacterium | reverse complement strand
CGAGCGCGTCTTGCCAAAGGTCACGCGCGCGCCGGCCACGTTCTGCAGCTCGATCGCCACGTGCTCGAAGATGTGCCCCATCCAGGTGCCCTCGTCCTCGCGCAGGCGGCGCACGAAGCCACCCGGCTCACCGTAGGAGCAGCCGTGCTCGGCCAGGCTCGGCAGCGCCTCGAGCAGTCCATCGATGAAGCCGTCGCCGAGCTTGGCCGAGGGCCACTGCTCGAGCTCCCCGAGATCGACCGTCATCCGGATGACCCGGAAGAGGGCGTAGATGTTCGGGCCGAGGTAGACGTTGCGCGAGAGGATCTTCATGGGGCTTCGAAGGGGGAAGGCTAGGACTGCTCGACGAGCTGGGCCGGGCGCGCCTCGCGGGAGATCAGGTCGAAGGTGCAGCCCTCGACCAGGACATGGATGCGGACGTTGATCAGCGAGACAGGGGCGTGCCGGTTGGCGGAGTCCATCGACGAGAAGGTCATGTCGGACGGGTCGACGATGGTGATCGCTCCGCTGCCGACGACCTCGAGCTGGCTCTCGGGGTTGATGAAGGCGGCGGTGTCCTCGTCGAGCCCGATGCCGATCAGGCGCGGGTTGTACGAGATCGCGGTCAGCAGCCGGCCGAGGCGGTTGCGCTGGCGGAAGTGCTGGTCGATGATCGCGTGGCGCGTCAGGCCCAGGCCCGGCGCGAGGGTGACGGCATCGGCGCGCGGCGTGGGCCCCTCGTCGCCGTAGGCGATCATGTGCTCGGCCATGATCGAAGCGCCGGCGCTGGTGCCGGCCACGACGAGGGCCTCCTTCTGGTTGCGCTCGCGCAGGATGTCGGCGACAGGAGTGCCGCCGAGGATCGTCGAGAGGCGCAGCTGGTTGCCGCCGGTGATGTACACGCCGGTGGCCTTGCGCAAGACCTCCAGCCAGTCCTCGCGGTGACCATCGGAGCGCTCCGAGAAGGGCAGGCTGGTCGCCTCGGCGACGCCGATCCCGCGGAAGATCTCCTCGTACTTGGTGCCCGTGTCCTCGAGGCGCGAGGCCGTCGGGATGATCGCGATGCGCGCATCGCCTCCGCCGGAGAGCGCCGCGAAGCGCCGCAGGATCGCCGCATCGCGCAGCTTCTCCTCCGCACCGCCGATGGGGATGATGTAGCCGAAGTTGTAGTTGGTCAGAGTCACAGTGATTCCCAGGTCAGTGTCGGGGGAGCTCGAAGGTCCCACGCAGGAGCTGCTCACGTCGCTTCACGTGCCAGCGCCCACGGGCCATCACGTCGGTGGCGCAGAGCTGGCCGTCGAGGACGACGAGGTCGGCGTCGGAGCCGGGGTCGAGCCGCCCCTTGGAGTTAAGGGGTCCCCCCAGGCCGAGGTGGCCCGCAGGGTTGGAGGTGAAGATCGGCAGCACGTCGGCCAGCGCGCGCCCGCGACCCGCGGGGCCACACAGCTCGGCGATGGTGCCGAGCAGGCAGTCGGCCGCGCCCACGTCCATGTGGGTCATGTGGCCCTCGCCATCGAAGTGCGGCAGGCAGCCGCCCGAGTCCGAGCTGACCGTCAGGCGCTCGGGCGCGAGGCCGGCGTCGAGGTAGCGCTCGACAGCATCCGGCGCCGACCAGGCGTCCTCGCCCTCGGCCACCGGGAAGGCGGTCACGTCGATCGTCGCGCCGCGCTCGGCGAGGTGCAGCGCCTCGTCGAACAGGCCGCGGCGGCGGTTCACGTGGGTCGGATGGAACAGGCGCGCGGGCAGCTCGCTCTCGTCGAGGGCGCGGCGCACCAGCTCGAGCCCGCGCTCGCCGTCCCCGAGGTGCAGGTGCAGCACGCCCTTCTTGCCGGCCAGCAGCGCGCCGACCTGGGCCTCGCTGGCGACGCGCAGGAGCTCGTCGAAGGCCGGCTGGCTCGAGCGGAAGTCCGACAGGGCCAGCTCGCCGATGCCCACCACCGCATCGAGGTGCACGAGGTCGCCGCGCAGGCTGCCGGTCAGGGTCGCCGGTGGCAGGTGGTAGCCGCCGGTCAGGCACCAGGCCGAGAGGCCTTCGGTGCGCAGCGCGCGGGTGCGCGCCAGCACCTCGGCCATCGAGCGCGTCTCGCCATCGGTGCCCAGCATGCCCACGACGCTGGTGACCCCGTGGCGCGTGAAGTCGCCGAGGCTTGGCGCCGGCACGCGTGTCTCGGCCCCGGCCTCGCCCCCACCACCGGTGGTGTGCGCGTGGCAGTCGACCAGCCCGGGGATGACGAGCGCGCCGCCGAGGTCGCGCTCCTCGGCCACCAAGCGCGGGTCGACGTCCAGGTCCCCCTCGGCGCCGACCCACAGCACGCGCTCGCCCCCCAGGACCAGGGTCCGAGTGCCGAGCGGCTCGGGGGCGTACAGGTCGGCGTTGCGCAGGATCGTGAGCATGAACGAGGGGGGGGCGGCGTCCAGCCGGGCGATGGGGTCAGGGGGGACCCGGGGAGGGCCGATTGTACCGGCTCCCCCCTGTTGTGGATCCGCTAGTAGCCGCCGTCGTAGCCCGCCCGCGGGCCCTGGGCCCCCAGGATCCCGAGGTTCGAGGTGAAGCCCAGGAAGTAGACCGCGTCCGCGGCCTCGTTGTTCATGCCGATCGCCACGCCGAAGTCCAGCATCGTGTGCGGCGTCACGTGCCAGCCCAGGCCGAGGGTTCCGTAGGCAGGATCGAGCAGCTCGCCGAAGCTGCGGCTCAGCTCGGCGTAGCCGACCAGCTCCTCGCCCAGGTTCGAGGCCATCGAGAAGGCAAGGTTGCGCTGCATCTCGGTGTCGTCCTCGAGCACGTCGCCGAGCACGCCGACCTCGACCCAGCCGTTGAGGCGCGTGCCCTCGAAGTCCTGGGAGACCATCACCGAGCCGAACCAGCCCATGCTGCCGGTGCCGGTCAGCTCGTCCTCGTCCCCGGTCGGGATCGCGACGCGTCCCTCGAGCGCGGTGCTCGTGCCCTGGGAGTTCTCCCAGAAGCGATGCCGGATGCCGAGGCCCGCATCGCCGATGCCCTCGCCGTCGTCCAGGCCGACGCGCTTGACCTTCTCGTAGACCGACCAGTCCGCGTAGATCTCGACCTGCTCCGAGAGGCCGTGCTTCATGGTCACGAGGTAGGCCTGGTGCTGGCCCGGGTCCGAGCTGCCGCCGACCTCGACCTCGAAGGTGCCGTACTTGGTGGTGCTGGTGTCGGAGGCCATGGCGTGGCGCGCGAGGCCGGGGGCACCGGCTTCGGTCAGCACGCAGGCGGGGGTCACGAGCAGCAGCACGACGAGGGGGGTCGGGTTCATGCGCGAAGTATAGGGAGCTTGAGGGGGCGGTACGCCCGGATTCGCCCGACCCCAATAAGGAAGGGACCCAGGGCCGAGCTGGCGCCGTGCAACCCACCGCCAGTCCCGATGGCGAGGCTCTCGAGTTCCACTCTGACCTGATCGACGACCAGGCCTTGGCCTGCCGATCCACCGCAGGGCGGCCATCGAGGGCTTGGCATCGACGGCATCTGGTGAGGTCTCCGCGCGCTGTCTCGCCGGGTTCCTGGGGGCCGATCCCACCGACTTTCCATGCCCTGCCCGAGGGGAACTTCGCGCCCGCCGACAGCCTCACGGGGTTCGGGGAATTGAATTGGTTGCCGGGGGATGCCGAGCTGCCCAGGTGCGGTGCCCGAGCTCGAGGCGGGACAAGAAAATCACGCAATTAATGAGATTGAGTCTCAATATCATGATTCACTCCCCAGCGTTGAGACCCCTCGCCCTAGACAAGCCATGACCCTCCGCACGACCCTGCTCCTCGGCTGCTTCGCCACCCTCGCGAGCGCCCATCCGCTGCTAGCTCCTGATCCCGGCACCACTGTCGAGCTCGGCCCGCTGCTGCCGGGCAGCACCTCCCAACTGCGCGTTCGCAGCGACCACCCCGACGCCCCCGCCCTGCTGCTCACGGCCTTCTCCTCCGCAGCCCTACCAAGCCTAGCGCCCGGGATCCCTGCCCTTGGCGTTCCGCTCACCAGCGCCATCTCGCCCCTGCTCCTCGACTCCTCCGGTCGCTTCGAGCTGCCCGTCGGGCTGCCTGCTGACTTTTCGGCGACCGGGCTCCAGGTCCGTGTGCAGCTGGTCGTGATCCCCGCCGGAGGAGCGGCCCTAGAGGCCTCCAACGTCGCGACGACCACGCTCGCCCCGGGCCTGCCGGGGACCTTCCTTCAGCCGAGTTCGCACCTGCTACCGGCTAGCGCCTCGGGCTCGGCGCCCTTTGCCGTCGAGGCCGAGGACTTCGACCTCGACGGCC